>NZ_AP023181.1:1700565-2040678 GCF_013426915.1 Paraburkholderia sp. PGU19 | reverse complement strand
GTGATCTTCACCGCGATCTTCTACTTCCTGTTCAACCGCATCGTCGGCATCGACCGTTTGCGCTTCGGTTGAGCGACGCTTACACGACGACAAGGGACCGCCATGCAAAACCAACGGAAGAAGGTGCTGACGGAGCGCATCGCGACGCATTGGGTGCGCGTGCATACCGCGCTCGTGCTGTTCTTTCTGATCGCACCGATTCTTGCGATCATCCCGCTCTCGTTCAACTCGGGTTCGTACTTCTCGTACCCATTGCAGGGCTTTTCGCTGCGCTGGTATGAGCAGGCGCTGACCAGCGGCGACTGGCAGCGCGCGCTGTTGAACAGCCTCGGCATTGGCGCGGCCTCGACGCTGATCGCCACATGTCTCGGCACACTCGCGGCGCTCGGCCTGAGCCGCACACAGTTTCCGCTGCGTTCGCTGATCATGCCGATCATCATCTCGCCGATGATCGTTCCCATCGTCGTCGTTGCGGCCGGGTTCTATCTGATCTTCGCGCCGCTCGGGCTCGTGAATTCGTATCCGGGTGTCGTGCTGGCGCATGCGGCGCTGGGCACGCCGTTTGTGGTGATCACCGTGACGGCATCGTTGCTGTCGTTCGATCAGAGTCTGCTGCGCGCCGCATCGGGTCTTGGCGCCCGGCCCTGGATCGCGTTCAGGCGCGTGACGCTGCCGCTGATTGCGCCAGCCGTCGCGACGGGCAGTGTGTTCGCCTTTGCCACATCGTTCGATGAAGTGATCGTCATTCTGTTCATCGGCGGCCCGGATCAGACTACCGTGCCACGGCAGATGTGGAGCGGCATCCGCGATTCGATCGATCCGTCGATCCTCGCCGTCGCGACGATGTTGATCGTGTTTGCGGTGTTGCTGTTCGCGAGCATCAACTGGCTGCGCAGCCGCGCTGCGGCTGCGAGCCAGGCGCTCGCTTGAAGTGCTTTAGCGCTGCTTCGGCGTGATGCCGGGCAGCGCCGCCAGCGCGCGCATCCAGATCTGCCGCGTGCGCGTCCACACCAGTTCGCGCCAGTCGGGATCGGCGGGCATGAACGATTCGAACAGTGCGCGGCTGATCGCGCGTCCTCGCGCATCGTGAGGGTCACCGTACAGATGCAGCCAATGGTCGTCGCGCAGCGCCGTGTGCATCGGCGCTTCGGGATAGGTGCCGCACTCGATGACGAGTTGCATCAGATGCGTATCCGGCAACGCGTCCAGCATCGCTTGTGACGTATAGCCCGTCGCCCGCGCAACCACGCCTGTCTCGCTCACGGCTGCGTCCGCATGCGTGAGCAGCGTGTAGAGCCACGGGCCATAGAGGCGTTGCGCGTCGGCGAGCCCCGGATAGACCGACTGTGTAATCGACATCAGCATCGGATGGCCGAACGCGCCTGCGCCCGTATGCAGGTCGAAGGCAATCGCAACCTGAGCGGGCTTGAGGAAACGCGCTGCGATATCGCGCAGCGTGCGGTTCGACCAGGTGGGCTGCTGCCCGCCATAGAACAGACCGTCTGCGTGGAGGTATTGACCCGCGCCGACGATTGCCTGTACCCCCGACCACCCCAACGCGTCGATTTGCTTTGCTAGCAGCGCATCGGCATGTTGCCTCTGCGGTCCGTCGATGTCGCGGCACGTATAGATTTCGTGAAGCGCTTCGTAACGCGGATTGTCGGGCAGCGCAGCCGTGAAGTCGACGTAGTTGCGATTCAGGTCGACGTTATCCTCGTTCACGCGCCTGACCCACGCCGTGCCCCACGGATTGATCAGATGGACCATCAGCACGGCGACATCGTCCGGCAGTGGATGCGTTGCGAGTTCGTGCAGCCACGCCGTTTGACATGTCGAACCGTAATAGCCCTCGACGCCATGTGTGCCCGACAGCGTCATCAGCACGCGTGAAGCGTTGGGCTTGCCGAGCCAGGCGACGTCTGTCGCGAGTGCTTCGCGGTTCGGTCCTTTCAGAGGATGTGCATACGTCGTCAAGGCCGCGCCGGCTGCGCGGGCGGCGTCGAGAAACTGATTGCGTTGCGTGTCGAAATCGGGTTCGACGGGAAAGTTGATCTTCATAGAGGCCCCGGTTAATCAAACGTTTTTGCGTCGTCGGATAGCGCCAGGGTAACGCTTCCCGCGGGCTTCGCGCAACACAGCAATACTGTACCGTGCGATGGCGGCTCCAGGGGTTCTTCCGTGTAGTCGACTTTCCCGTCGACCAGACTCGTCACGCAGGTATTGCAAATGCCGATCCGGCAGCTGAATGCGGGCGCATAGCCGTGGTTCTCGGCGAACTCGAGGAGCGAACCGCAAGCCGGGTCCCAAACGACGGGTTCGGCTTGTGGGCGAAAGCGGATGGTCGTCGTGGTGGCTGGGCTTTTCTGAATCGCTGTATCCGGTATCGCGTGCGGAGGCTCTTCGACCGTATCTTCCTCAAGTACCGTTGCCGGACCGAAGAACTCGTAATGAATGCGATCGCGCGCGATGCCGAGGCTGCGCAAGAGCTTCCAGTTCGACTGCATGAAAGCGGGCGGCCCACATAGATAGACTTCGTAGTCATCGAGCGGCAAGAGTGCTTGCAGCGTGTCGCGCGAAATCAGCCCTTCGCTGTCGAAATGCTTCAAAGCGCGGTCTTCCGCCGAAGGAAGCCGATAACAGACATGCAAGCGCACGTTTGGATACGCCGTCGCCACCGTCTCCACCTCATGACGAAACGCGTGCACCGCGCCGTTCTCGCAGGCATGAATGAAGTACACGCGGCGACTGTGCGCGCCGTCCATCGCGCGCAAGCGGTGCAGCATGCTGACGAGCGGCGTCAACCCGACACCGCCGCTCATCAGCACGACGGGTCGCGTCACGTCGTCACCGCAAACGAACGCGCCCGCAGGTCCCGCGAGTTCCAGTTCGTCGCCGACGTGCACCCGTTCGTGAAGAAATGACGAGCCGCGTCCCGCAGGCACCGCGTCGCCGCCTTGCTCGTGTTTGACGGAGATTCGCCAGCGCGTGTTATTGGCGGGATCGCCGGAGAGGCTATACGTGCGCAACAAACGCTCGCCTGACGGCAACGGCAATCGCACGGTCACGAATTGCCCCGCAACGAACGGCGTCAGCGCCTCACCATCGACAGGCGCGAGATCGAACGAAACGATCGATACGCTTTCCTGCGTGCGCCGCGTCACGCGAAAGCGTCTGAAGCCCGACGCTGTGTGCGACGCGGGCAGTGTCGCCGGATCGTCCACGACGTTCATCTCAATGCTCCGCGCGCTGCCGGTTCACCACATAGACGGGCGCGGGCGTCGCCGTTATCTGCTGCTCACGTTCGATCATCTGCGCAAGCGCGCGCCTGAAACGCAAGGGGCCGGCGTCGATCGCAAGATCGATGTTCGGCGTGCGCGTGTTCTGCATGCCGCGATGAACGGCCGTCAACACGACGCGGTCTTCTTCGAAAGCATGACGCACGTCCGCATCGAACTGCCGCGACACCTGTTCGTCCTGCGGCGCGAAGTTGCGCGTCTGGAACCAGTAGTAGCGCGTGTGCGATTCGTCGACGGGTGTCATGAAGTTATACGAGTTCATCAGGAACACGTCGGGATGAAGCGGCGCATCGTCGCCGCCCGTTCCCGCCGGCGTGAAGATCGCCTTGATGATCGCGTGCGACGGGAAGCGCACTTCGTAATGCTGCTTGCGGTCGCACCGCCCTTCGAAGCCGACGAACTGCGCATAGAACGGCGCCACATCGACATCGCGCATCCAGCGCGAGACCGTTACGCCATGCGCGGCGACCTCGGTTTTCAGCGGTTCGGCCTCGCACGCAGCATTGCCGAACGACGACGGATGCACCCACGCGACATGCGATGGGTCGAGCAGATTGTCGGTGACATAGAGGTAATGACAATCCACCGTCATCGCATCGCCGCGATTCACGCCCCACGCAGGATCGCCCCATTCGTCGATCTGCACGATCGTCGCGGCATCCGCCTCGTCGGCATCGCCCATCCAGATCCACAAGAGGCCGTAGCGCTCCGCCAGCGGATAGCTGCGCACTTTCGCGCCAGGCGGAATGCGCGGGCTGCCGGGCACGCGCACGCATGCGCCCTCGCAATCGAAGGTCAAGCCGTGATAACCGCATTCCACCTGATCGCCGATCAGTCTTCCCATCGACAGCGGCAGCTTGCGATGCGGGCACGCATCTTCGAGCGCGACGGGCGTGCCATCCTCGCGGCGATACAGCACGACCGGTTCGCCGAGGATCGTCACAGGCATGAGCGTGTGCGTCACCTCTGCATCCCATGCTGCGACGTACCATGCATTCCTCAGAAACATTGCGCTGCCTCCGTTGTCCGGTTTCGTATTGACTTACCGATCAGGATAAAAAGCCAAAACATAAAAGAACAGATGTCAAACTCTGGCTGTTCGTTTAGAGTTTCTAAATCGTCGAACCTTCCCCCACCCATACGATGACGACGAACAGCTTTCCCCCTTTGCGCGCGCTGCAGGTGTTCGAAGCGGTAGGCCGGTGTGGCGGCGTGACGGAAGCGGCGAAGCGGCTTGGCATCTCCCCCGGTGCAGTGAGCCAGCAGATCAAGCTGCTCGAAGACACGCTCGGACTGCACCTCACGCAAAAGGACGGCAAGCGGCTCAGCCTGACGTCGATCGGACGCCAGTATCACGAGAGCTGCGCGGCCGCGTTCGAAAGCCTGCGCGTCGCGCATGCGGAAATCGAGCGAGCGAAGAACACGCGTAACCTCAGCGTCAGCGCGCTGCCTTCACTACTGTCGAAATGGCTCGCGCCGCGCATGCTCGAATGGCAGAGCCAGCACGCCGATCTCAGCGTGTATCTGGACGGCGCGCACACGGAGCCATCGCCCGATGGCTACGACATCGACTTTCGTATCAGCTACGGCGAGCGCATCGCGGATGTCGAGAATTCCGTCGAACTGTTCCGCGATTACGTGGTGCCCGTGTGCAGTCCGCGACTGCTCGCAGCGGACGCGCCGCTCGTCACGCCCACTGAGATTCTCGGCTATCCGTTGATATCGGTCGACTGGCGGCCGAAGTTCGCGTCGCCGCCTTCGTGGCGCGAATGGCTCGTCGCCAACGACGTCGATTGCAGTGAACTGAACGAGAACCGTCAGGTGTTTTCGCTTTCGAGCGTCGCGATTCAGGCGGCTATTGACGGTTACGGTTTCGTGCTCGCGCAAAGCTCGATGGTCTGCGACGATCTCGCCGCAGGCCGTCTCGTGATGCCCTTCGCGCTCGGGTTGTCGCTACCGTGGCCGTATTTCCTCACATGGAAGCCGAACGCGTTCGACAGGCCGCATTGCCGCAGCTTTCACCGCTGGCTCGTGACGCGTGGCAAGGAACAGCAGCAACTCAACGATAGCATGCTGAACGTGGTCGCCTGAAGCGGAGAACCGTGCGTCAACTCGCGCTCGCGCGCCAGAGCACGGGGAAAAGCGGATGGTCCATCGGCGCGCCTTCGGGCAATTGCGCATCCAGGCCGGGGAAATCAGGAGACGTGCGCCAGCGGCGCGGCGCGTGACGAACGTCATCGCCGATGAAGCGGACCGAAAACGCACGCCGCCGCGTGTTGCCGCCAACACCGCCCGACGCATGCAAGGTCAGCATGTTGAAGCACACCATGTCGCCCGGTTCAAGCGCCCATCCTATGATCGGATAAGCGGCGCGATTCGCCTCGATATCCGGCAAGTCGGCGAGACTGCCTTCCGGAAACCACTTCGCTTCATTGTCCATGAACGTGCGTGGCATGAGCCACGGGCCGAGATGCGAGCCGGCCACGAATTCCAGCGTCGATTCGCGCGAAACGGGATCGACGGGAATCCACATGCTGACGTTCTGCGAGCCGCTGATGTTGTAGTACGGCTGGTCCTGATGCCACGGCGTGCGCTGCCGTGTGTTCGGTTCTTTCACGAGCAGATGGTCGTGATAGAGCCGCACCGTTTCGCCGCCCATCAACGCGCCCGCCGCCACTGGCGCGGCCGACTCGTAAATAAAGCGGCGATACGCGTCATTGTCCTGCCAGTTGCAGAAGTCTTCGAAGAACCAGCCCGGATCGTCGGGACGGCTCGCGACCTTCGCGCGCGGACTCGGCTGCGCGATGTTGCGCTCGATCCCTTCGCGTAGCAGCGCAATATCGTCTTCCGTGAAGAGCTTGCGGATGCATACCGCGCCATCTCGGCGAAAGTCGGCGATCAGTTCCGGCGTCAGCGCACGTTCGATGCGTGCGTCGATGTCTTGCAGCATGGTGTCTCCGTATAAGGCGCGATTCGATCGTCTCAGCCGTTCAGAATATCGAAGTTGAAGTAGCGGCGTTCGATCTTCTGGTACGTTCCGTCCTTGATCATATCGGCAATGGCCTGATTGATCATCTCACGTAGCTGCGGATCGTCTTTGCGCAAACCAATCGCGGCGCCTTTGCCCAGCGTCTTCGCATCGTTCACGGGCCCTCCGAGGAACGCATAGCCCTGCCCTTGCGGCGTCTTCAGAAAGCCCTCGCTGCCGGAAATCATATCGGTCAACGTCGCGTCGAGCCGCCCCGAGCGCAGATCGGTGTAGACGAGTTCCTGATTGGCGTATGAAACGACATTGATGCCGGCGGACGCCCAGTATGCTTTCGCGTACGCCTCTTGCGTCGAGCCTTGTGCAACACCGATGTTCTTTCCCTTCAGCGATTCCGCCGAGGCCTGCAGACCAGCACCCGTGCGCCCGATCAGACTGCTCGGCGTGTTGAACAACGTTGTCGAGAATGCCACCTGTGTTTCGCGTTTCGGCGTCACCGACATGGCCGACAGAATCGCGTCGAACTTGCGCCCCTGCAGTGCGGGAATGATGCCGTCGAATGCCGTTTCGACCCATACGCATTTTGCGTGGAGCCGGCGGCAAATCTCATTGCCGAGATCAATTTCAAAGCCGACGAGCTTGCCGTCGGGCGCCTTCGACTCGAACGGCGCGTAAGTGGGATCGACACCGAACTTCAGTTCGGTCAATTCCTTCGCGTGCACGGACAATGCTGCGAGCAATAGTGCGAGACAAACCAGCGGCTTTTTCATGAGCATCCCCGTTCCAGACAGCAACCGTTGAAAAAACGGACGATTCCCTTGTCCGTCGATTACGGATCAGCATAGGAACTCAAAAAAACGAAGAATAGTGGCTCGTCGGTCGCGGATGATTTAGATTTTCTAAAGTTTGAATGGCGGTGCGATCCAGTTCGACGCGTTGTGAAGGGACTACGCGTGCAACCGGTCATACGGCCGAAAAATCTCCAGCGCCCAATCGACGAACGCCCGCATCCTCGCGCTGTCGTGTTGCGACTTCGCAAAGACGATATGCAGAGGATGCAAGGGCCGGCTCCACTCAGGAAGAAGCTGAACGAGATCGCCATTCGCGAGCCCCGCACGCGCCATGAACGCGAACGTCTGGCCGACACCAAGCCCGCTGACCAATGAGGTCAGATGCGCGGTACTCTCATTGACGGAAACCCCTCGCGTGCCCTTCGGATCGATCTGGATTTTCTCGTCGCCGCGCTCGAAGAACATCGTGAAAACGCGGCCCGTCCGCGATGAGAAATAGCCGACGAGGTCGTGCTCGCCGTGCAGTTCGTCCGGATGCGCCGGCAGCTTGCGCGATCTCATGTATCCCGTGCCAGCATACGTGCCCCAATCGAGGCTCGCGATACGCCTCGCAATCAGCGACGTGTCCGTCAGTTCGCCACCCCGGATCACGCAGTCCACGCCCTCGCCGATCAGATCGACTTCCCTGTCGCTGACGCCCAGTTCGAGTTGAATCTCCGGATAGCGCTGCCGGAACAACGGAAGATGCGGCAACAGGATCAGATTGGCCAGCGACGACCCGATATCCACCCGCAAACGCCCTCGCGGCGTGCCGCGAGAGTCGGCGAAAAGCGTGTCCATCTCGTCGACGTCCGCGAGCACCTTGAGTGCGCGATGGTAATAGGCCTGGCCTTCGTCGGTGACGGTCACCTTGCGCGTGGAGCGCTGAAACAGCTTGACCCGCAGGTGAGTTTCGAGATCCTGGATCAGTTTGGTGACGGTTGGCCTCGGTATGTTGAGGGTATCGGCGGCCTTGCCGAATCCGCCCGATTCGGCGATCCGCACGAACACGCGCAATGCGAGCAACTGATCCATTCCGGTTCCACGCTTTGATTGACCGTGCTGATCATATCGCAATTATTCATATCCATAAACAATGATTTAGCACACAGCCTATTTATTGTCGCAGGAGAAACATTTATCGTTGCCACATCGATTCATTCATTTCACTTGAGGACATCATGAGCAAACGACTGGAAGGCAAAATCGCACTGGTGACGGGCGGCACGAGCGGCATCGGTTTGGCCGCCGCACAGGATCTCGCACGCGAAGGCGCGAAGGTTTATGTCACGGGCCGCCGTCAGGCTGAACTGGATGCGGCGGTGAGCGCAATCGGTCACGCTGCGACGGGCGTTCAGGGCGACGTCACGCGCAGCGCCGATCTCGACGCGCTGATGAAATTGATCCGCGAGCGCGAAGGACGTCTCGACATTCTTTTCGCCAACGCCGGCGGTGGCTCGCTGGCGCCGCTCGGCGATATTTCCGAGCAGCATTTCGATGACACCTTCAATCGCAATGTCCGCGCGGTGGTCTTTACCGTTCAAAGCGCGCTGCCGCTCATGTCGCGCGGCGGGTCGATCATTCTCACCGGCTCGATTGCCGGCTCGACGGGGACGCAGGCGTTCAGCATCTATAGCGCTTCGAAGGCGGCGGTGCGCAGCCTCGCGCGGAGTTGGGTGCTCGACTTGAAGGACCGCGGCATTCGCGTCAACGTCGTGAGCCCGGGCTCGACCCGGACTGTGGGCCTCGCGGAACTCGGAGGCGACACGAAGGAAGGTCAGGACGGTTTGCTGTCGTATCTCACGTCGCTCGTGCCTATCGGTCGTCTTGCCGATCCGATGGAAATCGCCAAAGTGGTGACGTTTCTGGCATCCGACGATTCGAGCTTTATCAATGGCGCCGAGATCACGGCAGATGGCGGACAGGCGCAGGTGTAGCCCGTAGTCGAAGCAGCGCGGCGAACCCGTTAAGGGTTCGCCGCATCCACGGCGGCCCCGTTAGTGACCGCCAGCGTCGATTTCGCTCAACTGCATGCCCTTCGTTTCGCGCACCGACCGCAGAATCACGATCGCCGCCAGTGCCGCGCCGATGGTGAAGACCGCGATACCCAGCGCGATCGTCATGCTTGCGGCCTTGACGGTCGACAGCACGATGTACGGTGCAATACCGCCACCTACGACGCCGATGTTATAGAGGAAGCCCACTCCCGACGCACGCACGTCGCGAGGCAGGTTCTCCGTCAGTATCGTTCCCCAGATGCCCGACGATCCGACGAGGAAAAACCCGCTCAAAAACGCGAAGCATTCGGCAAGCAGAAACTGATTGACGCTGTACACCAGCGCCACCACGCACACCGCCCCCGCGCCTAGCATCGCACTGATCCCCGCGCGCCGCCCGAGCCGTTCCGCGATGAAACCGGACGCGAAGAAGCCAAACACCTGTCCGACTGCCGACGTCATCGTCAGCCAGGTGATCGTCAAAGGCTCGAATGAAAGCGACTTCAGATAAGTAGGAAAGAGCCCCTGAAACGGCCATGAGCCGAAGCACAACACCAGCATCAACAACGCGAGGTAGCCAACGCGGCGCGGATAGAGTCTGAACAGCACGACGGCGGGATTGTCGCGCAACGGCGTGCGAAGCTTTCGGCCGCTCGCCCTGAACGCCTGCGATTCCGGCACGCACAGCAGAATGAACACGCCGAGCAGGATCGCGGGGATGACACCGACAAAGAACATGCCGCGCCAGCCGAAGTGCGGATAGACGAGATCGTAGGCAATCGCCGCGCCGATGGCGCCAAGCCCCCAGCCCGTATCGAGAATGCCGATGCCGATCGCCCGGTGCTTTTCCGGCCACGATTCGGCGACCATCGTCGCGCCGAGCGAGAAGCCCGGCGCCATGCCAAAGCCGAGCAGCAGACGGAATACCGCAAGCGACACGAAACTCCACGACAGCCCTGTCAGCACGGCGCCCGCCGTGAACCACGCCAGCGTGATCACCAGCGGAATCTTGCGGCCGATACGGTCGCTCAGGCTGCCGAACATCAAGCCGCCTATCCAGCGCACGCCATACGTCGCAAACAGCAACAGCGACGCCGTGCTGAGCGGCACGTTGAAATGCTTCGCGATGTCGTTCAGCACGAACGTGATCGCGAGAAAGTCAACCGCGTCCATCACCCACACGCCCCATGCGGCGATCAGAACGCGCCATTGCGGCCACGAAATGTCCCTGTACCAGGGCAACGCTTTCGTCGTCGAAACATTCGCGGCTGCATCGGTGGCTTTCATCACGCCTCCTCCTGACCGGTTGTCCATACCGGGTCTCCTGTCTCTTGGATTGGATTGAATACCGGGCCGGGTCATTCACACGACGCGAATGCCCGGCACGTGTCAGCGCCTCAAGCGAGCGCCGAATCTTCGAATGCGAGCACGGTCTGCTTCTGCGTGCCGAGCCCTTGCACACCGAGTTCCATCACGTCGCCCGGTTTCAGGAAACGCTCCGGCTTCATGCCGAGGCCAACGCCGGGTGGTGTGCCCGTCGTGATAACGTCGCCGGGTTGCAGCAGCACATGACGGCTGACGTATGACACGATCGTCGCAAGGCGGAAGATCATGTCCGATGTCGACGAGTCCTGGATGCGCTTGCCGTTCAGTTCGAGCCACAAGCCGAGCTGCTGCACGTCGTCGATTTCGTCGGGCGTCACGAGCCACGGACCGAGCGGGCCGAAAGTCGGGAACATCTTGCCTTTTACCCACTGCCCGCCGTGCTCGAGTTGCATCTCACGCTCGGATACGTCGTTGCAGACGCAATAGCCGGCCACGTAGTCGAGTGCAGTCTCGTTGGGCACATAGAGCGCACGCCGTCCGATCACCAGCGCGATCTCCACTTCCCAATCGCACTTGGTCGAGCCGCGCGGCAGGATGACAGGATCGTTCGGGCCGGAGAGGCACGACGGCGCCTTGTTGAAGATGATCGGCTCGGCGGGAATCGGCGCGTTGGTCTCGATTGCGTGCTGCACGTAGTTGAGCCCGATGGCGACAAAGTTGCCTGGTTGCGCGATGCATGAACCAAGGCGCGGCGTACCCTCGACGACGGGCAGGCGAGCCAGGTCCGCGCCGCGCAATTTTTCGATCCCGCTGTCCGCGAAGAATGCGGGCGTGAAATCGGCACATAGCGACGACGCATCGCGAATAGCGCCCTGTTCGTCGAGCAGCCCGGGTTTCTCCTGTCCTTCGGGTCCGTATCTGAGTAGCTTCATCGTGTTTCCTGAAATCAATGGTTGAGTGTGGCGAGACGGCTGATTTCGAGCGTGAAAACGCCCGCGCCTGCCGCCGCTTCATCGCGCTGCGCCGTATCGATACCGGCCAGCAGACGGGCGAGTTGCTTGCGCGCCGCTTCGAGCGTCGAGGTTTCGACGAACAGCACGCGCGGCGGCACCACGTATGCCCGTTCTCGCGCTTCGCGCGTGTCGAGGTGGCTGGCCGCGTCGTCGGCGACGAACAGATGCGCGGCCAGCACGCCTGTATCGGCGGTAATGGCGGGCGCTTCGCCTTCGAACAGATGACGCGCGTCGAAGCCGGCAGGCAGCGGCAACGTCAGCGCATGGCCGCCCGTGCTCGCGCCCGTCGTCTTCTCGACGACGCAGATCGAACGCGCCGTATTGCGGAACGCGCGCACCGTGCTCTGCGTGAGCGGCGTCGGGTCGTTCAGTCGCGCCAGGTAGGCGGGGCTCGTCAGCACGGCGACGTCGTCGGCTTCGTACAGCGTCAGCCATTCCGTCACGCCGCTGCCGCGATAGCGACGGCCGCGCAGGAAACCCGGCAGCGCGAGACGCTCGGGTATGTGCTCCTTGTCGTGCCAACGGTAGAACGCGTCGCGCTCCGTCTCGATGACGTCGTTCCAGATCAGCACAGCGGCCTTGCCGAGCAGGGACATCATCGGGCTCCTTGGTCGAAGAATTCGAGGATCGCGTCGACCTGGGCGCCGTGCATGTCCTGTCCGGTGACCACATGGGCGCCTCGTTCGCGCGCGAGTCCTACGAGCACAGTCGGCGTGGCGGGCGGCCTCAGCACGACGTCGCCCACCAAACTTCCTGCGCCAATCGCACCTGGATCGCCAGGCAAGCCATCATCGGCCTTCATCCCGACGATAGAAGCGTTGACAACGACGTCGTGCTTTGCGCCGTCATTGCCGACGCTCACATCGCAACCGCGAAAATGTTCGGCCAACGCATCGCGTAAAGTCCGCGCCCGATTCGCATCGGGATCGACGAGCGAAATCGCGTGGACGCCGTGCGTCGCCAGCTCTGCGGCAATCGCGGCGCCCGCGCCGCCGCAGCCGAACAGCAGCACGTGCTTTCCACTGAGCGGCATGACCTTCTGCGCCGCACTCACGAACCCGACGCCGTCGAACATGTCGCCCGTCCAGCTTCCATCGGGCTCGCGACGCAGTGCATTGATCGCGCCGACGATTTGCGCCCGCGTCGACAGATGGTCGGCGAATGCGAGCGCGGCGGCCTTGTGCGGCGACGTGATCAGCAAGCCGTCGAGGTTGCCAAGCGACATCAGTCCACGCATCGCTGTATCGAACGAATCGCGGCTGGCTTGCGCGGCGAACATCACGGCATGGATGTCATGGCGCGCGAAGTGCGCGGTGTACACCGATGGCGAGCGCACCTGCGCGACAGGGTCGCCGATGATCGCGTACAGCCGGGTAGCGCCGTCGATGTTCATCGCTGTGTCTCCGCATGCCACTGCGCGATGCGTGCCGAACGGAAGCGGCGTTCGCGCGCCACCACTTCGTCGTGAATGCCGAGCGGCGCGGGACGGAACAAACGCGCGTCCATCGTCCTGAGATCCGGCGACACCTGTGGGCGAAACTCCATCTGCCCAAAGATGTCGCGCTCGACATCGACGCCCGGCGCCACTTCGATGAGTTCGAGCCCTTGCGCGCCGATCCGGAACACGGCGCGCTCGGTGACATACAGCGCGGTCTGTCCGCGCTCGCGCGCAAACGTCGCGTTGTAGCAGACCTGTTCGAGCTTGCGCACGAACTTCTTGTGACGGCCTTCTTCGCGTATGACCGTCTGCCCCGCTTCCCATCCGATGTCGAGACCGCCCGCCGTCAACGTGCCGCTGAAGATCACGCACTTCGCGTTCTGGCTGATGTTGATGAAGCCACCCACGCCGATGATCTTGTCGCCGAAGCGGCTGATATTCACGTTGCCTTGTGCGTCGACTTCGGCGAATGAAAGGAACGCGAGATCGAGGCCGCCGCCGTCATAGAAGTCGAACTGCGACGGCTGTTCGATCATCGCGGCGAAGTTCTGCGCGCCGCCCGAGTCGCGGCCCGTAATTGGCGCGCCACCTATCAGACCTTGCTCGTTGGTCAGGATCACCTTGTCGAGCAAATCCTCTTCTGCGGCAACTGTCGACAACCCCGTCGAAACTCCTGCGCCGAGATTGCACACGGCGCCCGGATAGAGTTCGAGCGCCGCACGCCGCACGATGACCTTGCGCGGCCCGAACGGCAAGGGCTTGATTTCCGACAGAGGCACGCGCAATTCGCCCGCATAGCTCGGGTCGTAATCCGTCGCATAGGTCTGCCGCTGGTCGGGCACGACGACCACGAAGTCGACGAGGATGCCGGGAATCTTCACCTGCTTCGGCGGCAATGTGTTGCGCGTCGCCATCCGTTTGACCTGAACGATGACGATGCCGCCTGCTCGCCGCGTCGCTTGCGCCATCGCGAGCATTTCGCCGAGCACGGCCTCCTGCTCCATCGTGATGTTGCCGTCTTCATCGGCCGTCGTGCCGCGCAGGAATGCGACGTTGATCGGAACAGGCTTGAAGCGCAGCCATTCTTCGCCGTCGAGTTCGATCAGATCGACGAACTCTGCGGGCGTGCGCGGACTTTGCCGTGCGCCTTGCTGACGCGGATCGACGAAGGTGTGAAGCCCTGTTTTCGTGATCAGGCCCGGTCGGCCGCCTGCCATGTCGCGCATCAGTTGCGACAGCACGCCTTGCGGAAACGTGTAGGCCTCGATCTTGTCGGCGGCAGCGAGCGTGACGAGGCCGGGTGAATCGACGAGCGCGCTCGTGATTGCGCGACGCAGCAGCCCTTCATGCGCAAGGTGGCTCGCGCCGAGCGCCGCACGGTCGCCCACGCCGACCACGCTTATCGAGGTCAGATTGCGCGGCTCGCCCGCGCTCATGAAGCGTGCCTCCACTGCGGCGAGCAAAGCCTCGGGCACCGAATGGCCGCCGCCCGAGCCGCTGATCAGAACAGCGTCTTCGTCGCGCACCAGCGACGCCGCTTCAGTCGTTGAAATGATGTGCATGTTGCGTGTCCCGCGTCGTTGAGTTGAACCGGCCGGCATGACGCGGACTGAAACCACGTCGCCGGCCAATTGAATGTAACCGGTTGCAGAGACGATGCAAAGTGGTTTCAACATTCTCCAGGGAAAACCACTAAAACAGTCACAAACACCGTGTATTTAGAGTACATTGAATGAAACCGGTCTAATTGTAACCGGTTTCACACGTGGTCGAAAACGTTGACCGAATCGCGTGAACGGCAAGACCGCCACTTTTCAGGAGCATTGAGCATGGCCATCAAGGGCGTGGAGATCGGACAGGAATTCAGGTTCGCCAAGACGGTCGGCGAAACCGACGTAACGCTGTTCGCAGGGCTGACGGGCGACTTCAGCGACACCCACATCAACGAGCAGTACATGCAGGAGAAGTCGTCGATCGGCACGCGCATCGCACATGGCGCGCTGCTGGTCGGCTACATGTCGACGGCTTCGACGATCAGCATTGCGCATGTGATCCATCGCAACGATCTCGAAGAGTTCCCGGTATCGGCGGGATACGACCGCATCCGTTTCATTCGGCCCGTGCTGTTGGGCGATACCGTCACGGTGATCTACCGGGTTGCCGAGATCGACGAGGAGAAGCGCCGCAGCACCGCGGACATGAAGGTCGTGAACCAGCGCGGCGAAGTCGTCGCGGCGGGGCGTCACATCATGAAATGGGCAAAGAAGCTTTCATCGAAGTAAGCGCGACGTGTGCTGCGCGCGGCCGCGCCGATGCGTTTGCCCAATGAAGCCGCCGTTATAATTGCAGCGGAAAATTCTAAGGCAATCGCCAAGGCAAACGATATGGCAAAGGCTGCGCGCCCCACTCGACATGAACAGCCGGCCGCGCCATCCGTTTCGGTCCGGCCGGGCGCTGCAACGCTGCGCGAAGTCGCGGAACTGGCGTGCGTGTCGAAGGCCACTGTGTCACGCTTCATCAATTCGCCGGAGGTCGTGTCGCCGAGCGTGCGCGAGCGGATACAGATCGCCATCGATCATCTCGGCTGGGTGCCGCATGCCGCCGCGCGCGCGCTCGCGACGCAGCGAACGGGCACGATCGGCGCCGTCGTGCCGACGCTCGCCAACGAGCATTTCGCCACGGCCATCCAGGTCCTGCAGGACGAACTGGAAGAAAAGGGCTATACGTTGCTGCTCGGCTGCTCGGAATATGACCTGCAGCGCGAGTACCGGCAGGTTCGCAAGATGCTGGAGCGCGGTGTCGATGCGATCGCCGTGGTCGGCGAAGGTCATCACCCGGATCTCTATGCGCTGCTCGACCAGCGCAACGTGCCGTGCGTCAGCACCTTCACTTTCGCCGCGAAGCAACGCTCGATCTGTGTCGGCGTGGACAACTATCGCGCGTTTTACGACGCGACAAACTATCTGCTTGGCCTCGGCCATCGGCGGATCGCGATGATCGCGCAAAACGCCGATACCAACGACCGCGCCGCCGCGCGTCGCGAAGGCGTGCGCGTAGCGCTGGCCGAGCACGGCATCGCGATTCATCCCGCGCATATGGCCGAAGGTTTCTGGGGCGTTCAGGAAGGACGGCGGCTGTTCAGCCGGATCATGGCCGCGCCGATCGAACCGCCGACAGCGATCGTATGCGGCAACGGATCATTCGCAACGGGCGCGATGCTGGAGGCCATGGCCGCCGGCTACGATGTGCCTGGCCATCTCAGCCTGATCGGCTTCGACGACTTTGAAGTGATGGCCGAACTGCCGATTCCGATCACGACCGTACGCGTTCCGAGTGCGGAGATCGGCAGGCGCACGGCGGAACTGCTGATTGCGCAGCTCAATGGTGAAAGCGATACGCACAGCGTCGAGTGCGAGGCAACGTTGATCGTGCGCGAGTCTTGCGCACAGCCGCGCGCTGATTGATGGAACCCTGGCTGGATACCCGCTTCCGGCAACACGAGGCTACCCCATGGTCGATGCAGTCAAGCCTGCCGGTGTCTGGTCACCGTTCGGTGCATTCTCGATGGCCGTCATTCAGGGCGATGGTCAGATCGTGTATCTGAAAGGCCAGGTTTCGCTGGACATCGACGGACGTGTGACAGGTCCTGGCGATATGCGCGCGCAGGTGCGCAAGGTCCTGGAAAATATCCGCGATGTTCTCGCCGCGATGGGCGGATACATGACCGACGTGATTTCGCTGGTCCACTATGCAACGGATATCGAAGCGTTCATGACGACCGGCGACATTCGCGCGGAGTTTTTCTCGGCGCCCTATCCCGTCACGACAACCGTTCAGATCGAACGGCTTTACCATCCGGATCTGATGATCGAAATCACGGCCGTTGCGGAAATACCCCGCACCAGGTTCCGTCGTCCGTAAGCTTCTATAACGTCTCTATTGCCCCCGCATCCTCGCATCGACATCCACCGAAATCGGCGCGAGCTCTTCCACCAGAAAGCTGATCAACGCGCGCGCAGCAGGGCGCGCAGCACGGCCCGTCGGAAACACTGCGTGGATTTCAACCGGTTCGAGTTGCCAGTCTTCGAGTATCGGCACGAGCCGGCCATCCGCGATCTCGCTGCGGCATCCCCACAGACCGATCACCAGAATGCCCAAACCGGCGACAGCGGCCGCCGTGGCCGCTTCATTCACCGTCGATGTGATGCGCCCGTCTCCTCTAAAAACCGCTTCGCGTCCATCCTTGCGCAGCGTCCATCCCAATGACGCGGCACTCGACGGGCCCGTGACGAACGCATGCTGGCTCAGTTCGGATGGCTCGAGTGGACGGCCCTTGCGCGCCAGATACGCGGGCGCCGCAACCAGCAACCGGGGCGAACGCCCAAGCAGTCTCGACGTCGCGCTGGAATCCGGCAGCGCGCCGAACCGGATCGCGACATCGACGCCTTCTGTAATCAGATCCTGACGGTCATCCGCCATCAGCAAATCGATGTAGAGCGCCGGGTGCGTCTCCATGAACCGGTCGATACGCGGAATCACCTCACGTATGCCAAAGCTCGTCGACAGCGCCACGCGCAGACGTCCGCGCAGTTCCGTCGATCCGCGCGCGGCGTGATCCGCCTCTTCGAGTGCGTCGAGGATCGCTTCGACGCGCGTCAGGTAATCGACGCCCGCTTCCGTCAGTTTGACCGCGCGAGTGCTCCTGACGAACAACACCGTACCGACGTCCGCTTCGAGTTCGGAGATCTGTCTGGACACGGACGGCTGGCTGATGCCGAGTTCCCGCCCCGCCCGGGTGAAGCTCGACGTACGCGCGACGCGTGTGAACAGCCGCAACACGGACAACTTGTCATTCATTCACATGGCAAATAATTGATAGTCATCCAGGCATTATACCCGTCTCCATGCAAATGAATCATGATGACTTCACGCCACCAACCGGCGAGCCAACACTGGAGTCAGCAATGAACCTGCAGCAGAAACTGGATGCCTTCAAGTCGAACTTCGAAACCAAGGTCGCGCCGCCCGCAGTCGTCGACGTCTTTCACAGGACCACGGCCGAACTGATCGCAACGGGTCAGGCGGAGCGCTCGCTGAAGGTCGGCGATCTCGCACCGACTTTCACGCTCACCAATGCCGAGGGCGAAGTCGTCTCGTCTGCAGAGTTGCTGGAGCAAGGGCCGCTGGTCGTGACGTTTTACCGGGGCGTCTGGTGCCCGTATTGCAACATCGACCTGCAGGCCATTGAAGAAGTCGCGGACGAAATTCGCGCGCTGGGTGCGAGCCTGGTTTCGATCTCGATGCAGACCTCGACGAACAGCCTGAAATCGCAACGCCAGAACAAACTCAGCTATCCGATCCTCGTCGATGAAGGCGGCAAGACGGCTGATGGGTTCGGAATCCGCTTTCGGCTGCAAGACGAGTTGATCGACACCTACAAAGGCTTCAATGTCGACCTGCCTGTCATCAACGGCGAGCCAAGCTGGACGCTGCCGATGCCCGCTCGATACGTGATCGCGCAAGATGGCACGATCGCTTATGCCGAAGTGAGCCCGGACTACACGAAGCGCCCCGATCCGAGCGAGCTGGTAGCCGCTTTGAAGAATCTGAAAGCGCCCGCCTGATGTCCCGAGCGGACCTCGCTTGCGTGAAACGCCTGGCGGTGTCCGCGGTTGCGGTCAATCTGGAATAGTGCTTGCATCCTGTAGCGGCATCATCTGGTCCACGCCACAGAACAGCAGCCATGAATCCATGACCGCCCCCTGTCCTTCGCCGTCGCAGGCCGCCGATGAAACACGCGCGCCATCATCCCGCAGCCTGCGCGGCATCGATGCGCTGAGCTTCCTGATGGCGGACGTCAGGGACGGCCTCGGACCGTTCCTGTCCGTGTTTCTCAAGGGCAACCAGAACTGGCCGTCCGGACAGATTGGCATCGTGATGGCCGCGAGCGGCGTGGCTGCGGCACTCGCGCAGATTCCGGCGGGATTGCTCGTCGATAGCGTTCGCGCGAAGCGTCTGATTCTGGCAGCGGCGGCGCTGTGCGTCGCGGCGGGCTGCCTATTCATCGCGCGCTTTCCGGTGTTCCGCGCCGTGCTGGCCGTCCAGATCTCAATCGGCTTTGCGTCGGCCGTCATTGCGCCGTGCCTCGCGGCGCTGAGCCTGGGCCTCGTTGGCCATCGACGCATGCCGTCCAGAGTGAGCCGCAACGAAAGCCTCAACCATGCCGGTAATTTCGTCGCGGCCGTACTTGCGGGCGGGCTGGGTCAATTCGTCGGCGTGATGTGGCTGTTCTATCTCGTCTGTCTGTTTTCGCTGGGCAGCGCTGCCGCCGTGCTGCTGATCCGTCCGCATGAAGTCGATCACGAGACGGCGCGCGGCGGCGAACAGCACGTCGATGCCGGGCAGCCTGCGCGGCCGCTGCCTTTGCGCGAGTTCTGGCGGCGCAAGACGGTGCGGGTCTTCCTCGTCGCCGTCGTGCTGTTTCACTTTGGTAATGCCGCAATGCTGCCGCTCGCAGGTCAACTGCTTGCAAAAACACACCCGGGCGCGGACGTGATCGCACTGAGCGCGTGCGTGATTGCCGCGCAACTCGTGATGGTTTTCGTTGCGATGGCGGTCGGGCATGGCATGCGCAAGGGTATCGGCCGCAAGCCGATTTTTCTGGTTGCCTTTGCCGTTCTTCCCGTGCGCGGGCTGCTGTTCAGTTTGACCGCAAATCCGTACGCCGTCGTCGGCATCCAGTTGCTCGATGGGATTGCCGCAGGCATCTTCGGCGTGATCGCAATTGTCATTGCATCGGATATCACGCAGGGCACGGGGCGTTTCAACGTCGCGCAAGGCGCGACGTCGCTTGCAGTGGGAATCGGCGCAGCGCTCAGTCAGGTGACGGGCGGCTTCGTTGCCGAACGTTTTGGATTCGCCACGAGCTTTATCGTGCTGTCGGGTGTTGCCGGGTTTGCGCTTCTGTTCTTCCTGCTATGCATGCCCGAGACGGGCGGCAAGGTCGTCACCGCTGACGCAGGCCCAGACGCTACATCGGCTGCGTCGACAAGGGCGATCGAATGAACCGCTGGCGTCGACGCAGCCGGCAGGTCAATACCACCAGCCAGACCCCGGACCCGGATGCCACATGCTCCAGTTCCACGCCGCATTCTCATTCATCTCGGCGTTCATCCGTTCCTGATCGATGAACTTTTGCTGGAGCTATTCGCGCTTGTAGTTATCCCACGCCGTTTCATCACCGACATACAGGCAACCGCACGAGTACGGGTCCGCGTAGAGAAAGACGGGCTTGCCGTCCTTGATCTTCTGCACGACGCGATTGGGCGGCAAGGTCTGCAGTTGCAAGCGCTGCGCGGATGCGCACGCCGTCCACCACATCGCGCCTCGCGATGATCGTGGAAGGCGTCTTGCCGATCGTTTCCTGCTCGCTCCCCTTACTTGGCGGTGCAACATTTCATCCCGACACACGCGCCGGGCACCAACGATGCCTCGCTTGCAATCCGATGCGCGTGAATGTGTCGAAGACCACATTCGATGCCCTGCCCCGCTGGCGCGCTGAAAAATACCTGCTAAAACCCTAGACAAGACCCGCCTCGCGCGCGGAATGGTCACAGGTGCAATCCGTGCATTGCGCCGACGTCCCGCCCGATCCTGCTCTTCACCGGCCTCTTAATTAAAACAGCGTCATCACTCCACCGGCCCTGTCGCATCCGTTCGCATCCACGCCATGCGTGCGGCGTCATCCTGAACCCATCTCTCACGATATGGAGTACCACATGGACTCAATCACGTTCATGGCTGCGACGGGCAGCACCCAGGCGAGTGCCGCGCTGTGGCTCAACGCAGTGCAAGCTGCGATGGACCGCTTCCAGATCAACACGCCCGTACGCCAGGCTGCGTTTCTGGCGGAAGTGGCGTTTGAAAGCGGCCACTTTCCGCCTCCACCCGTGTCGGAGAACTTCAATTACTCGGTAGCAGGCCTGCAGTCGACATTCCACTCGCTGACGTCCGCGCAATGCGCGAGCCTCGGGCGTCAACCCGGCGAGGCCCGCGTGCCGCCCCAGCGCCAGCAGCAGATCGCCAACCTCGTCTACGGCGGCCGCTTCGGCAACGGCCCACCCGCGACGGGCGACGGCTGGATGTATCGCGGCTCAGGCCTGATCCAGTTGACGTTCAGGGACAACTTCGCCCGCGCGGGTCAGGCGATCGGCGTCGATATCGTCAGCAATCCGGACCTCGTGCGCAACGACCCCGCGACCGCCGCGCTGGTGTCCGCTTGGTACTGGCAATCGCACGGCTGCAACGAACTCGCCGACGCGAACAACTTCGATGCGATCACGGCGCAGATCAATCCGGCGCACGCGGGCGAGACGGACCGTGAGGCAGCATTCCAGATCGCAAGCAACGCGCTGCTGCACGCAGCGCCTGCGGCTGGAGCAGGCGGCACGGCCGTCGCGTGATGCCTTGAAAACGGCGGCGAGCTTCATGATCATGCCGACGTGCAGACATGAGTGAACTCGCCGTCGCCGACGCCTTTCCCTTCTTTTGATATTCGCGCTGCGTCGCGGATCTTGCCGCCGGTGAGGTCGTTGCGGCGCGCCATCAGCGCGAGATCGAAATCAGGTTTGCGCGGCGTGTGTCGCAACGCGTGTGCACGTGGGGAGGCGTGGTGACGGCGGTGAACCGGGGACGGTCAGAACGGAGGTCGCGTGAGCGTCCAGCAACGGCAATCCATAGCCGCACACGCATGGCGTAAACGACTCTAAAGTTGTCGTTTGCGACAGTACCGTCGGAACGGCTCCATCACTAGACTCATCTCCGTTGTACCTCAACATGAACAGTCACCGGAGAAGTCTTCATGAAAGTTTTCGCCATTGGTTCGATCCGTCAGGCGTTCACGCCGGAACAGCGGCAGCGCATCATGCCGAAGGAAGTTCCCGACACGCTCAAGCTCTACCTCGACGGCACCATCGAGCAGTTCTGGTTCCGTGACGATCCGGCGACGCCCGGCGTCATCTTTCTCATGAACGTGGAATCGGTCGAGCACGCAAAGGCGGCAGTAGACGCGTTGCCGCTCACCGCCGAAGGTCTCATGAGCTTCGATCTGCTGCCAGTCGGGCCGCTTGCGCCGCTTCGTTTGCTGATTCAATAAAAGCAACCCTGCATGTGTCGCCGTCGGTGATACGACGGCGGCACATCTTCAGGGCACCTCGCTATCGGGCGCGAAGCGTCGTGCGTACTCTCTTGGACTCACACCCATTCGCCGCGTGAACGCTTTTCTCAACACGTCGCCGCTTCCATAGCCGCACCGGCGCGCTATCTCTTCCATCGACCGCTCGCCGAGTTCGAGCGCCCGCCGAACGGCTTCGAGCCGTACATCTTCGACATACTTCGCGGGCGTCGTCTTCAATTCACGCTGAAACATGCGAATCAGGGTTCGCACACTCGTCGACGCCCTGTCCGCCAGCATGTCGGTCGTCAGATCCGTATGCAGATGCTCGTTGATCCAGAGGCACAGATCGTCGATGCTCGATCCCGACACGCGCTGCGATTGAAGCGCGACGCTAAACTGCGCCTGCCCACCGGGACGCCGCAGAAACAGGACCAGATTCTTCGCAATCTCCAAAGCCACGTCACTGCCCAGGTCCTCACCGACAAGAGCGAGTGCAAGATCGATTCCCGCCGATACCCCAGCCGACGTGTACACGTTGCCGTCCTTCACCCAGATCGGAACGGGGTCAACCTGCACGTTGGGATAACGCTCGGCAAGGTGCTGCGTCATCCGCCAATGCGTCGTTGCCCTGCGGCCGTCCAGCAGCCCCGCTTCCGCCAGCGCAAACGCGCCGACGCAAATCGAGCACACGCGACGCGCTGTGTTCGAACGCTTCCGGAGCCAGTCTATGGCTGCCTTGTCGAAACGGTCGATCGAATGGAAGCCGGTCGTCACGATCAATGTGTCGATTGGCCTGTTTGCACGACGCTCTGTTTCGAGCGTTCGGTGGCCCTTGAGTCCGATGCCTGTTTGGCTTTCCAGATGGACGTCGGAACCCGCGCACACCAGTTCGAGTGAATAAGGAGCCGCTGCGCCCGCGTGCAGCTGATTTGCGGACGTGAACACTTCTGCTGGACCGATTACGTCGAGCGCGTCTACGGGCGGCAAACCGAGAATCACGACGCGCCTTCGCGTCGTACCCGATATCGGACCGGATGCTTTCCTCATCGACAGTTCCTTTGAACATACGTCTTTTTCATTTTGGCACAAATCGTCCACAAACAGTCATATGTGACACACGTCATGTTTTTACACTCGATGGTCGGTCAACTCGATATTTACAGAGGCAGCATGAGCACAATCGTTACCATCGGAGGAGTCAGCGCTCCCGATTCCGACTTCACCCGTCAGGCAAGCTCGCTCGTCGAACGCGTTCATTCGAAAGCGCTCCTGAACCACGTGCACCGAGCGTGGTGGTTCGCCGAGTTCCTCGGCAGAAAGCGCGGTTTGAAATACGACCGTGAAGTCGTCTACCTTGCGTCCCTGCTTCACGATCTGGGCCTCACAGACGCATTCGCCGCCGATCAGCGCTTCGAGGTCGACGGCGCCGATGCCGCGAACGTGTTCCTGACGGCGAACGGCTATCCGGAACAAAAGGCGGAACTCGTATGGGACGCGATCGCGCTTCATTCGAGCGCCGGCATCGCCGACCGCAAGCAGCCGGAAATCGCCCTCGTCTACATGGGCGCTCACGTGGACGTCTTTGGACTGCGGCTGGACGAAATCACACCGTCGCTCGTCGACGATGTGCTGGCGCTCTATCCACGCGTCGGCTTCAAGGCGGCCTTTGCCGAAGCGCTGGCGGAAGTTGTCAGGAAGAAGCCCCACACGGCGCCGGGCACCGGTCTGGTCGATATCGGACATCGCCACGTACATGGTTTCGACTGCGCGAACGTGTGCGACCTGATCGATCACGCGCCGTTCGAAAGCTGAAACGCAGTGTTGCAGCAAAGATTCGTTGACGCCAATTTAGATGATGACTATCATCCAAACCATCGAATCACGGAGTGCAGCAAGCCATGCGGAAGTCCAGAGAAGAAACGGCCGACACACGTCGGCGGATCGTCGAAGTCGCGAGCCGGGAATTCAGGACCAACGGCATTCAGGCAACCGGACTCGCCGACCTGATGTCCGAGGCGGGACTTTCGCATGGCGGCTTTTACCGGCATTTCGATTCCAAAGATCAGCTCGTCGCGCAAGCATGCGAGTCGGGGCTGACGGCGATCATCGAAAAACTCGAAGCGGCGGCGAGCGGATGCGAAGGCAAGGAAGGGTTCAAAGCCATCGTTGACGCGTATGTGTCGTCGTCGCATCGGGACGCGCCGGCGGACGGTTGTCCTCTCGCCGCGATGGGTAGCGAACTGGCGCGTGCGGACGAACAGACTCGTGCGGTCGCCTCGCGCGGACTTGCCGGACTCGTCGACGTGCTGGCAAAGCGAAGCGGACGGCGGCGTCGCGAGGCGGCAAGATCGGAGGCCGTTTTCGCACTGTCGGCAATGATCGGCGCCATCACGATGGCCCGAATCACGGACGACCCCGACGCTGCGGCGGCGATCCTTCAGGACGTTAGGCAACACCTCGAAGCAATGTAAGCGATTCCTAGTTGTTGGAATGGAGTCGCAAGCGAACGCGCAAAAATGTGCATATGCACTTCAAAGATATCGAAACATCCCCTGCACTCTTGATGAGTGTTCAAACCGTTAGATTGGAGAGTTCGTCATGAAGCAACGCAAATACCTCATTACTGGCGCCACCGGCAAAACGGGTGTCCACACCATAAGTCATCTTTTGAACGAAGGACACGCCGTTCGCGCCTTCGTACACCGCGAAGATGAGCGCAGCGAAGCGCTGCGCAGCCAGGGCGCTGAAATCGTCGTTGGCGATCTTCTCGAACATGACGACGTGATCCGTGCCATGGAAGGCGTGACGGGTGCATACCTGTGCTATCCCGTGCGTCCGGGCTTTATCCAGGCCACCGCGTATTTTGCCGACGCAGCGCGCCGCGCAGGTGTCGAAGTTGTCGTGGAGATGTCGCAGATTTCCGCGCGGGAAGATTCGAAGAGCCACGCGGCGCGCGATCACTGGATCGCGGAACGCGTGATCGACTGGTCGGGCGTGCCCGCCGTGCATATTCGCCCGACGTTCTTCTCCGAATGGTTCGTCTTCCCGTGGGTGCGCGATCAGATCGTGCAGGAAGGCAAGATCACATTGCCGTATGGCAATGGACGTCATGCGCCGATTTCCGGCGAGGATCAAGCTCGACTGATCGCCGCTGTGCTCACGAACCCGTCTGCGCATGTCGGCAAGACTTATCCGTTGCTTGGACCGGTTGAGATGAACCAGCAGGAAATCGCCGACGAAATCGGCAAGGTTCTGGGTCGCAAGATCACGTACAGCCCGTCGACGATCGAACAGTACCGTGAGCATCTCGAGAAATACAAGCTCCCGGAATTCATGATCCAGCACTTTCTTGCGATCGCCATCGATTACCAGAACGGCATTTTCTCGGGTGAGGACGGCGTGATCGGCGAGGTCACTGGGCAGGCACCTCAAACCGTCGGTGACTTCGTGAAAGCACATCGCCACGTTTTCGAGCAGTAATCCGTGATGAACGCGGCCCGCGTTCGGCACAGTGGTCACCGAAGCGATGCATTCGCTTCGAGCAGTTGATGATGACGCGCTTCCGTCGCGTCGTCGATGGGAAACATGCATTCCAGACGTAGCTCCTGCGCCGCAATGCTTTGCGGCGCGCCAACGCTCGTGACCATCGAAAAGTAGCGAAGCACCTCTCCACCGCTGACGAACCCGATTGGAATGACGGGCATGACGGGTGCAGCCCAGGACGCATGTCCCGTCTTCCAGTCGCGTGGTACATCAGGATAGGCAAGCAGTTCATCGAGCAGACGCGCGGTGCCGTCGTCCATCACACGGCCCACCGATTCCCGGTGCACCCGCTGCAACAGGCTTCGTGCAACACTGTCCCATTCGTCGACGAACGGCCGCATCCCCTGCGGATCGAACATCAGATGCAGCATATTGCGCGGGCTTTTGCGCGCGGCCATGTCGACGAAGCAGTTGAAAAAGCGCGGCGCGCCGTCGTTGGTCATCAGGACGTTCCAGTGCCGATCCATCACGATGGCAGGAAACGGTTCATGCTGGCGAACGACCCGCTCCAGCGCGCGAACGACACCATGCATTTCCTGCGCGTTCCACGGCGCCTCCGAATACACCGGCGCGTAACCCGCGGCGAGCAGCAGTGCATTGCGCTCGCGCAGCGGTACGTCGAGCGCCTGCGCGAGAGTCAGCAGCGTCTCCCGGCCCGGTACACTGCGCCCGCTTTCAATAAAGCTGATCTGACGCTGCGAAATATCCGCTTCGAGCGACAGATCGAGCTGACTCACCCCGCGCACGTCGCGCCAGTAACGGAGCAAGTTGCCGAGTTCGCCCGATGGTGCTTTTGAGTCGCGGCTGCTGACATTCATCGGACTTCCTCCGATCGAAGCGGGTCACTATAACGGACTCACACGATGCCTGCACGCCAGACAAATTCTTCGAACGGCGTTTCGAGTTCCGGCCGCGTCACACTACTCGTGTAGTTCGTAATGGTCGAAGCGGCAACCACCGCGATGACCTCGAGTAGTTGTTCGGCGCTGAATCCGGCATCGAAAAATCCCTGTTGGTCGGCCTCCGAAAGACGGCCGCGTTGTTCGATCAGCGTGCGCGCCGTCTTGGAAAGCGCGGCGAGTTGGGCGTCGGCAGGCAATGCACCGCGCCGGATCGCATCGACGTCGGCGGACGATACGCCCTCCTTCAATGCGAGTGCCGTATGAAACGCGACCGGCCATTCACTGGCGTTTGTCACTGCATTGGTCAGCAGCAACGTTTGAATCTGCGGCTCCGTCAGACTGCTCGCATGCACTCGCTCGAACAGCCCGATGAAACCGTTGATCAGCACCGGCGACGCAGCCATCTTTGCGGCGATGTTTGGAATCGCGCCGAACGCCTGTTGCAATTGTTGAAGCACAGGCTTCGATTGCAGCGGAGCGGATTCGAGTGTGTGAATGGGATAGCGGGACATGGTATCTCCTTGGCTGTGAGCGCCACCGGATTGGTGACGCGACAGCCCAAGAGTAAGCGCCACGGTTCTGCGCGCCAATTACATCGCATGTAATCAACGCGCGGACGATTAACCGTGTCCGCCCAGCGTCAGTCCGTGCTGCCCTTTGTACGCTGCCACAGGCGGCGTCGACCATCCTTCGAGCAGATCCGGCGCAAGCCGGTAGATTTCCACGCCGAGCGGCCGGCACACCTCTAGCGGGTCGCGCGCGTCCGGTCCCCACATCGGCAGAGAAAGATCGCCGCCGGGACACGTCGACAGCGCGCAAAGCAGATCGATCTCCGCGAAGAACTCCAGATAATCGCCCTTCTTTGCCGGACATGCCTTCATGAAGTACTTGTCATCGAGGTTCAGGCCGGTGCATTGAAAAACGTTGAGCACGTCGTGCACGTCGTACTCGGTCAGACCATACGGCGCGACCGCGCGCGTGAGATTCGAATGGCAATGAAAGTGAAAATCTTCACCCGTCAGCATGCGGTTCACGTACGGGTCGCAGCGCGTGCCGAGCAGATCGTGCACGCGGCCGCCATGCTCGTCGATGCCGTAGTCAGCGAGACTGTCGTCGGTGATCGTCACCATCGGACGCAGAAACGGCAGCGTCGACCACAGACGGTCGAATGTGCTGACGTGCGCGGCCTGCAACTGACGCGTGCGCGACGCCCACATCCGTTCGCGCGGATTGTGCAGGTTCCACATGTTGAGGTCCGCCACCTGCGGCCCTTCGATCGTCACGATACGGAAGACATGCCCAGCAGGCACCGTCCACGCATGCCCCGATCGGATCGGAATCACGATCGATTCGATCAACTCGCGGCCGTCATGCTCTGCGGCAATGCGTCGATAGAATGCCTTGTCGACGTCGAGCGCGGAGCCCTTGGTCGATTGATAGGCGGCAGGGTAATTCAACATGAGATCGCTCCTTGATGAGGCGGCCGGCGTGTCCACGCTCTCGTGGCGCCGTTCGATACGCCCGGCCGCGAGATACGTCACAAATAGTCGAGCATCGCGTGCTCGGACTCCGTCAGATAATCGGCGAGCGCGGCTTGCGCCTTGTCGAGGTGACCGCGTTCGATCAGCGCGAAAATGCGTTGGTCTTTTGCGACCCACGGCGTCTGAAAGCGCTTTTCGTCTGGCGCGGCACCAAACACCAGTCGCAGTTGCGCGAGAATCGTCGTAAAGAATGCGTCGAACAACGCGCTGTGCAACAAGCGCACGATATGCCGGTGAAACAGCAGGCTATACGTGCCGACGGCGCGCCAGTCTTCACGTTCGAGGGCCTCTTGCGCGCAACGGATCGCTTCGCGCATCAACGCGAGATCGGCTTCTTCGATGGGCTCTTCGCGCACCAGCGCCTGCAATTCAAGCGTGCGCCGCACGCGGTAGATATCGCGCACGTCGTGGCGCGTGAGCGTGCGGACGATCACACCGCGATGCCGGTAATGCACCGCAAGCCCTTCGCGGCACAGCAGCCGTAGTGCTTCGCGCAGCGTATTGCGCGACACGTCGTGTAATTGCGTCAGTTCGTTCTCGACGAGGGCCGTGCCGGGCAGCAGCTTGCCCTCGATGATGTCGTCGCGGATCGTTGTCAGGATGCGGTCCGTCACTGACTGATCGGCCTCCGCAACTGACTGTGCGGGCGCAGATTTAACGGACGTACGTACTGTTGTCATTCGTAAGCTCAGGCGATATGAACGTCTTTGAGAAAACTGGCGATGCGCGAAGTTTTCTGTTTCGCGAGTTCCAGTGGAGGACCATCGCTGAGTATCGTACCGCCTTCCATGAATATCACCCGGTCTGAGATGCGGAACGCGAATTTGATTTCGTGCGTGACGATGATCATCGTCATTCCGTCGCGCGCAAGCTGCTCGATGACTTTCAGTACTTCCTGCACGAGTTCCGGGTCGAGTGCGGAAGTCGGTTCGTCGAATAGCACGATTGAGGGCTGCATTGCCAGTGCGCGTGCAATCGCCACACGTTGCTGCTGTCCGCCCGACAACTGGTGCGGATATTTGTGCGCATGCGCTGCCATGCCGACTTTCGCCAGAATCCGCATGCCGGATTCTTCAAGCGCGCTGCCCTTCAGTCGGTTGTGATAGTGCGGCGCGAGCGTCACGTTTTGCAGCACGGTCTTGTGCGGAAACAGATTGAAGCTCTGAAACACCATGCCGATGTCGAGAATACCGCGCATGTAATCGCCGTGTCGCGCCTTGTGACGACCGGGTAGCATGGACTGCAGGAATGCGCGTCCGTGCAGGCGCACTTCGCCGCCGTCGAGTGTTTCGAGGCCGTTTAGCGTACGGATCAGCGACGTCTTGCCCGAGCCCGACGGCCCGATGATCGACACGACTTCACCCGCCTTCACGGTCAGGTCGATGCCTTTGAGCACTTCGTGCTGGCCATAGCGCTTGCGAATGCCGACCGCTTCGAGTGCGCGTCCAGTGGCCCGGGAGTCGGTGGGTGTCGCGGTGGCATTCGATGCATCGGCGGACTGCACCGTGACGTCGATCATCACGGCATGCTTGCGGCGCGTCACGTCGAGGCGCTTTTCGAGCATCTTCAGCAGATGACCGAACACCGTGACAATCAGCACGTAATAGAACGACACCGCTAGCATGGTCTCCAGCACCTTGAAGTTCTGCGTATAGAGACGCTCGCCAACGAGCAGTATTTCAGCAAGCGAAATCACCGACACCAGTGACGTCAGCTTGACGATCGTGATGTACTCGTTGATCAGCGACGGCAGCGCAACTCTGAATGCCTGCGGCAGCACGATCAGGCGTTGCAGCCCGACGAATCGGATGCCGAGCGCTCTGCCCGCTTCGAGTTGTCCCTTGTTGAGCGCGAGCAGACCGCCGCGATGAATCTCGGCGATATACGCGGTTTCGCTGATCGACAATGCGATCAGTCCCGCCCAGAACGGATCGGACAGCACGCCGCCCGACCACGGCAAAACCTGCGGCAGGTTGTAGACGAAGATCAGCAGCACCAGCAGCGGCAAGCTGCGGAACAGCCAGATATAAGCGCCACACGCGACGCGCAATGGCAAGAGCGTGGATTGCTTGCCAAGCGCAAGCATGAATCCCGCGACGATACCGATCAACCATGTCGCCACGCTCAGTTCGACGACGAGCCACGCGGCTTTCCAGAATGCCGCGTCGACGAGTAGCGACGCCGCGTAATGCCAATCGAACAACATGCGACTCCCCTTCCCGCGCGCTGCGAAGCAGAGCGCGCGTGGTGATGCGAGCCGTCAGGCCCGTCAGACAATGGAAAAACGCGACCTTACTTCTGCGCGCTTCCCAGCGCGAGGGCGATGTCGCCGCCCGTCGGTTCGGCGACGTTGTATTGCTTGAGCAGCGCCGCGTATTCGCCCGACGACTTCATCGACGCCAATGCAGTCTTCAACTGGGACAGCAGCGCGTCATTGCCCTTCTTCACGCCAAGGCCGATCACCACCGGGTAGAGTGGCGCCGTCGACGTAATCGCCACCCGACCGCCAAGCCGGTTCGCCGTGATCTGCGCGACAGCGGAATCTTCGAACTGCGCATCGACGGCGTGCGACAGCACGGCTTGCGCCGCTTCCGGCGACGTCTCGAACTCGCGCACATCGATCGCGCCGCGCCCCGCGGGAACGCACACCTTGCCCGATACATCAGCGAGCTTCGGAATCCACGACGCGCCCTTGATCGAACTGACCCGCTTGCCGCACAGATCTTCCGGTGTCTTCGGTGCAAACCCCGCGCCGCTGAGCGCGAGCAGCGAGCCGCCCGTCTTCAGGTAAGGCAGAAAGTCGATCTGCTTCGCGCGCTCGGGCGTCACGTACAGCGCGGACGCAATCACGTCAAAGCGGTTGGCGTTGACGCCAAGAATCAGATTTGCAAAGTGCGTGTCGACGAACGACGGCTTGAGCTTCAGATGCGTGGCGAGCTTGCCCATGAACGCGGGATCGAAGCCGGCGGGCGTCCCATTGTCCAGATAGTCGTAAGGCGGATACGTGAGGTCTGCGCCGATTTGCAGACTCTCGCGCGCGACGGTCCCGGCTGCGGTGGCAACGTTGGCGTGCGTCGCCATGAACAGTGGGACGATCGCGGCGGCGATCTTCATCGTGTGCGACAGGCCCTTGAGGGCCGACTTCGGAAAAATGTGGGCTTTCATAGGGTTTCGCTCGTCGGGTGGCCGGTTAGATTGTTCAACAATGTGCAAACTATTGTTGAACAATAAATGGAATGCAAGCGTTTTTTTCGGCGCGATCAGGACGTGGGTACCGTCGGCTGACGTTTCGCCGGGATGTCCGACGAACCCTACGTTTGTGCAGCGACCAACATACGAGCCCGCCTCAATGCTGAACAATGACCCAGTCAGCGCGCCGCCACATACGGCTATAGAACGGGCGGCATCGCGCGACGCGCCGAGGTGACGTCGATCGCCTGGTTGCCAATGAGAAGAACGCACAATGCCTGACTTGCCGGCGGTATGGGGAGACGGAATATGGGCATCATCCGCAAGCGTCTAGCGACGCCGGAGGAGCCATGCGACGTGGCGCCAGGCGACGAGCCAGCACAAGATGGCCCCGCACAGCCGCTCGATGAACAGGTTTCGTCCAGCCCCGCTGCGCTTGAGGCACCTCATGCGCCCAATGTGCCCAGCAAACCTCGGCGCCGTTCCAAACGGACGCCCGATGTCACTCGCCCGTTGGTCATCATGCGCGTGCAGTCCCGGCCGAAACAGCTCACGGTCGTCAAGGAAGGCGGCGCGCCCGACTGGAGCCTGAGCGCTGGCGTGGCGACCGTCCTGTTCGGCTTCGTGATCGCATTCGGCACCTACGTTACGTTGACTGAGCGGGAAGCCTTGCAAAGCCGTATGGGGCACTTCGCCAACGTGGACAAGCCGCACGTGGCGAAGCGCGATAGTTCGGCGTCGCCGGGTCAACGTGCTTTAGATGTTGCACAGGCCGCGCGTGCTCCGATCGAAACGCCACCCGTTCCGGTTGCTGTACGCGACATCGCGACGCCACAAGCGGCCGCTAGCGATGCGCCGAACTTGAGCGTTACCGTTGCTCATGACCCGCCGTCGAAGCCACCCGTAGCGGTGGCGGCTGCAGCACCTGCGCCTGCACGTGCGCCTGCGCCTGTGCCAGCACCCAGCAATCCCACCAGCAAGCGGAATGTTGCAAGCGCACCCGCCTCTCCCATGCGTGCGGCGCCGAAAACGATCGCTCAGGATTCAAGTCCTGCCACGACACAAACCCGCGCTGCGTCGACTGTAGCGAAGGAGCGACGGACTAGCCCGAAAACTGCCAAAACGGCCTGCGGCGCGCTTGAGTCGTGTGACCAGAACATCGCGCATGTCGAACAAGCGACGCATGAGCCGGTCCCTGTGCGGCCTCCCGTAAAGAGCCCGACAACGACAACGGTGATACGAGAGGCTGCAGTTAGCGTACCGGCCGCACCCGCCGCGCAACTCATTCCGCCTCCGGTTCAAGCTGAAAAACACACTGAAGCGACGGCAGCGGCCTTTTCGCTCACCGTGAACAAGAATCTGTTTCGACAGCATTAGAACGGGTCACGTTATGCGAATCAACCGATGCCGGTGGTCCTCGGGAGCGTTCGCTGGTTCGACGCGAATTGTGAGTGCGGAGCAATGGCTACATTCGAGGCCAAACGCGGAATACGGCAAGTCGTTGGTCATTTTCGGCGTTCGGGTGTACCAACAGCAAAGTTCACCGCGTCCGCTTGTGCGATTCGCAACAAGTCATTGCCATGCGGTCCGCCACGAAGGATCGATGCCGACTATGTTCACCTGAACCCGAAAGGCACTTCACGAGAACAGCGCCCCGCTTTTACCGTGCGCGAAAGGCGAGGCGCTCGGCAAGCCGCTCAGCCAGCGCGCGGTCAATGACTTCGAATGAGCGGCTCGCTCGCTCATAGGCATACATGTCGCCGGTTGCAATGTCGAACCACCAGCCACTCAATACCAGCGCCTTGGCCATCACCTGCTGGCGGACGATCGGGTAGGTCATCAGATGCTCGAGTTGCACGAGGACATTGAGTTGCGACAATTGGTCGTGCGGTTTCAGTCTGTCGTCCAGCGGGCCTTCGTGTTCGAGACGAAACGCCGCGTTGTTGGCGTGGTATAGCCATTTATCGAGGTTCGGCGTTTTCAGCTTTGGGTTACGTGCATAGACGGCTTTCATCGCACCGCATTCGGAATGTCCGCATACGACGATATTCGCGACCTTAAGCACCAACACTGCGTACTCGATCGCGCCTGCCTCGGAGAGGTCGCCCGTTGAGGTTCCCTCCGCGGTCGCCGGTGGTATCAGGTTGCCGACGTTGCGCATCGTAAAAAGATCGCCCGGATGAGTCGATGCGAGCAGGTCCGGCACAACCCGGCTGTCCGAGCACGTGATGAACAGTGCATCAGGCGTTTGCGCGAGAGCAAGCTTGCTGAACTGTTCTGCATAGTGCGGCAGCATTCGCTCGCGGAATTCGACAATGCCCATGATGAGTTTTCGCATGGCGTGTCTCCGAAACAGGGTGCTGTGGAAGTCGGCTTGCGCGCGCAGCCCACTCGTTGACCGCCTACGGGGCTCTGTCGTCGGTGTAACTCTCTCGTGGCGGATAAACCCCCGCCAACCGCGCAATGAGTATCGCCACGAATAGAGCTCCCGTTATCTGCTCGACCATGCACAGGCCGCGCGCCTGACGCGTGAGGGGCGTGATGTCTCCGAAGCCGGTACTGGTGAGCACGGTGATGCTCAGGTAAAGGGCATCGGCATAGACCAGTCGCCCCGGTTGGCCGACGATCATGTACGAAAGCGGATAGAAGAAGCCGACGATCGCGCAAAGGTACGCCCAGAGCACACCGATCAGGAGATACGCAGCCGCAGCACCAAACAGCTTGCCCTGCGTCATGATTCTGGGCTGGAAAACGTAGCGGAGTAAATATGCGGCGCTCATGAAATAAAGTAAGGCGCTGAACATCCACGACCTTGCCAGGTCCGTGTCGCTGTCGTGCCAGAGTCCGAGATACTGGAACCACACCGCGGGAACGGCGAGTAACAGCGCGACGACGAACGACCGCGTCGTGCGCCCGACAGCTGCGATTGTCGCGATGAGGAGGAACATGTTGACACTATTCAGAATCAGGCGGCCGTAGTCGCTCGCGGGGACGAACGACACCGCGCCGATGAGAATGAGCAGAACGAGAAACAGCCAGAAGCAGCGCTGGAAGAATATATTCGACAGGGCGTTGCGCGTGGCATGGATAGCCATGTTGATCTCTCGCTCGATTCGTCACGCTGCTGACTAGTAAGGTCGCACGCGCGTCATGCCAGCGCAATCGCTTTGTTGCAATCGCGATAGACCCTCATCGGTCGGCAGCGACGCTCGCCAGAATTGCATCAATGAAGCGCCGATCCTTTTTTCGCAACTGGCATAGAACGAATTTGTCTTTCTTGTGGAAGATATCCGGCAGAAAACAAATCAAAAGAGACGATTTTTCTTTTTTACCGATTCCGCATTCAGGTTCCGACGAAGGACCGTATCGTCGATTCCGCGCCGCCGGCTTCGTCAGATGATTTTCACTCTGCCGCACGAATTGCGTGAACTTGTTTTCGGCTAGCCGGTTTGAACTAGAATTTTGACTGGTTGGCAGAGGGCCGACCGCCGGGTTCACAAGCAAAGGCATTGAATGCTTGTGTTGCAACGAAGCTTCGTGACTATTTCATGAATCAGGGGATCGTGATGCGCGCCCAGCTTGCTATCGTTGTCGTGTCTTTTCTCGTTCTTGGTTGCAACACACCACCCATTCCCCCAGGAAAACCCGTCGATATTCCCACCGCATTGGAGCAGGTCATGACAGGCCTGTGCAATTTCAAGAAGGATCAGGCGGCGCGCGGAAAGGACTGGGGCGTCGCAATAGAATCGATTACCGTGGAACTCGACCTGACCGTGGACGGCGCGAGAAATCCGGCCGTGGCCGTGGCACCCGATATTCAGTTTATCCCGACCGTCAGTTACGGGCAGATCATCACGGCCAACAGAGGCAGCAGGCTCGCGCTTACGTTGAAGAACACCGGCGGCGGCAGTGTTCCCACCGGCGAATGCGCTCCGCCCAAAGCTGAAAAATAGGTAACATCGAATTGCACTGTGCCATTCGCATGACAGACAGTCAGAACGTGCTCCCGAGTCATCTCGTGCATTGCGACGAGGTGTCGAAATGGTTGGAAAATCGAAAAAAGAACGAATCGCATTTCTCGTTCATTCGCGTGTTGCGCGGTATTCGGCTCGACAGTACGAGCCAGTCCTACGATCATAAGGTCGTGCGAACCAGCAGAACTTGCTGCCTCAACCAGGGCCTCTATCCTCGCGGCAAAGCGGCCCCATAGTTCCTCTTGAATCGAAAGTCGTGCATTGCTCCGGCTGGAAGGCACGGGAAAATTTCCCAACGCTCCAACAACGGGACTGCGTCATGTATATCCGGTTCGACAAGGCGGGGCGCAACCCGCCGCGGCACCTGCCAGATCGACAGAAGCGTCCGTCGTTGTCGCGATACACACGGGCAGCTGCCTGCGGCCTGATCGTGACCTTGCATCCTGTCCAGGGATTGGCGCAGGCCACCCAAGCCCCCCTGTCGAGCCAGGCCGTCGTTGGTGGCAACGTCAAACAGCATGCCGATGCCGTGCTTGCCGTCATGACCTATACGACGGTGCCGGATGTTACGACCAGTTCGCTCTCGATCAATAGCGGCACCACCGGCAATCCCAGTTTCGGTCAGTCACAACTCGGAGGCGGATTCACGCTCAGCAGGACCTTTCCTCTATATGTGGAAGGGACGATTGCCTACAGCCGCTACGATCCGACGTTCGTCGCCACGGACGGCGCCGAGCAGCGTCCCGTGCCGACAAAATGGAACACCTTCAGTGGCACGGTCGGCATCGGCTGGGATTTCCGGATTACGGACGAACTGGTGTTCCGTCCGATCCTGAACGGTACGATCGGCCGCGTATCGAGCGACCTGAAGATAGGGCAGTCGATCTTCAATCGCGTCACCGACCGCAACCTACAGTTTCTCGAGAACGGGTCGCTGGACGCGTATGGCTACGGCGGCTCGTTAATGCTCGACTATGAGCATTACCGCGAGAACTATGAAATCGACGCTGAACTGCGCGCGACCGATATCTACCTTCGCAGCTTCGGGAGTTCATCCGATGCCGTTCAGGGCTCGGCCATGGCGCAGCAAGTGAGCCTGTGGACACGCTGGCGTGCGCCAACCGGCTGGCATGCGCTGGACCGGCCGGTCCGTTACGTGCTCGAGTTCGCCTACTCCCATTATTTCGGTGACAGTGCGGGGGTGCTCGGCTTCAACGAACTGACTTCACTCGGCGTCGGCCTGGAACTCGATAGCAGCAGATATCCGATCATCGTTACCCGGACGCGTGCGATGGTGCGGTACGTGTTTGGAAATAATGTCCACGGCGTGTCCTTCGGATTCGCCATGAGCTTCTAAGCGGAAATTTACCGGGGACGAACACAGGCGCGTGCAGGAGACGGGACGGCGGGTGTCTCGGGGCGCATGGCTAGTTGCATCGTGGTCTGATCTGGCGGCAGGCAGGGGACTCCTCAGAACGCAGCTCGACCGCCATATCTGAAGTTGGCAGTTCTGACTTCGGTCGCATAAAGTGTTCAAAGAACATCGCGCCTTTGCCTGACGATGATCCGCACGGTGCCGCGCCCTGCAGGCATCTACGCCGGCGTTCAATGCGTTGTAAGAGACTCGTTTCTCTCGGTCTTAGGCGGGAGCAAAAATGAACAAGATACTTATAACCGGCGCGACGACGATGATCACACTGGCCAGCGCAGCCGCGCATGCGCAAAGCAGTGTGACGATTTACGGGCTAATCGACGCGGGTCTAACCTACACGAATAGTCAGATTACCGGGACGGGTGGCGGACACAGCAACTGGGAGATGACGAGCGGTGCGGTTCAGTACAGTCGCTGGGGCTTGCGCGGGGCAGAAGACCTCGGCGCGGGGCTGAAGGCCGTATTCACCCTGGAGAGCGGCTTCAATCTGAACAACGGGCAGTTCTCGTCGAGCAACCGCATCTTCAATCGTCAAGCATATGTCGGCTTGTCGAGCCGCGAGTACGGCGCGCTCACGCTGGGCCACCAGACCGACGGCATGGTCGACTTTGTCGCGCCGCTTTCATTGACGGGCACGGAGTTCGGCGGTACGCATTTCGCGCACCCGCTAGACAATGACAACCTGAACGATTCGTTTCAGATTAATAACTCCGTGAAGTACATGAGCCCGGATTTCGGTGGCCTCAGGGTCGGTGGGCTGTACGGCTTTTCCAATCAGGCGGGTGGATTCGCGAACAATCGCGCCTATAGCTTTGGCATGTCCTATGTATGGGGAGCGCTGAACTTCGGTGCTGGTTACCTTCAGCTCAACAGTTCTGCGCGCACGCCGGGACAGTTGAATACAAATGGCGCCGTCACCGATACAACGGGATCGTCCCTGCAGGGCGCGCTCTCGCCGACCGCTGTGCCTTTAGGCGTGCTGGCCAGCAGTCAGAAGACCTTTGGCGCTGGCGTGAACTACACTTTTGGCCCGGCTGTCGCGGGTTTCGTGTACTCGCACAGCAAGCTCACCCAGTTCTTCCAGACCGGGCTGAGTGGAACTTTCCAGAACTTCGAGGGCAACTTCCGCTATGCGCTGACGCCGGCGGTCGAACTTTCGGGCGCATACACCTATTCGCGCGCAGGCGGAAACGGAGGCGGCGGCGTTCCCCATTGGAATCAGGTGAGTGCAATGGCCGACTATCACTTCTCGCTGCGCACCGATGTCTACGTTCAGGGCGCATGGCAACGGGTGAGCCCAAGCGGCACTTCGCCATTGGGCGTGGCGTGGATCAACGGCGTCACCGCGCCGTCATCCACGAGCAATCAGGTCGAGGCAACCGTGGGCTTGAGGCATCGCTTCTAATGCCACAGGAACGATCGAATTGCCGGAAAGACCATGGTTACTATGGATTCGTTCGCCACGGTGACTGAGAATATGCACAATGGTTGTCTGTTGCTTCGTCTTCGAAGCACACACGGGTCACGGCGGCTGATGGATGGTCAGTAGGCCTTCGAGCGGCCGTGTTGTTGGACTCGCGATAACTGCTCGTAGCCGACTGTACGCGTTCAATGCCCCGCCTCATAAGCTGCGGTCAGAAACATTCGCTGGGGCCGGTGGCCGCTTTGTGGCGCATGTCGAATGCCTGTTGCCTGAGTGCCCTGGCGGTTGCATATGAACTCACCGGCGCCGGCGCTGACTACACTTCCTGGATGCGCGACGCCCATCATCAAACCCATATGACGCGAACGGTCGGGCGGCTAGCCGGGTTCGCGCTCGCCGCCTTTCTTGCCGCCTGCTCGACCATCCCGCTCACTCCCGCCAGCGGACCACCGGTGACCACCATCGACGTGGTCGAGCGCGGCTGGCATACCGACGTCTGCGTGCAGGTGCAGGACGTGCCGGACCTGCAGGCGCGGCTGGCGCAGGACTTCGTCGGTGCCACCCACCTGTGCTTCGGCTTCGGCGAGCGTGAATTCGCGATGACGCGGGAGCACAGCATCCTGGCGACGCTGTCGGCCCTGTGGCCCGGCCCCGGCGCGATCCTGATGACCGTGCTGCGCGACACGCCCGTCGCCGCCTACGGCGCCGACAAGGTGGTCACGCTGCAGGTGGCCGCGGCCGGCAAGGCGGGCCTGGCCGCCTACCTCGACCAGTCGGTGCAGCGCGACAGGCTATCGCACCCCGTGCGGCTCGGCGACGGCCCCTATGCCGGCAGCCTGTACTTCGGCGCCACCGCGAACTACGCGGGCTACTACACCTGCAATACCTGGACCGCCGACGCCCTGCGGTCCGCGCAATTGCCCGTCGACGGCGCGATACTGTTCGCCAGCACCGTGTTTCGACAGGCGCGCGACCTTGCCGCCTGCCAGCACCCCGGCAACTTCACTGGCACGGACCGGGCGTGCATACCACGGTAGAACCTGCAGGCACGACGACCGTGTGAGAGTTCGGCTGAGGCGAAGAGTCACTGCTGCTCAGCGAGATGCAGCCGGTCAGGGCCAGCAGTGGTAGCAATGCCAGCGAGCGTGCAAAGAATCTGAACCTTGCCATGACGATCTCCAGGTGAGGTCGGGCGGGTGCCGATGCGGGCGTCCGGAACCTCGACTCGCCCTAGCTGGAGTATAGGTAACAACTGATGAGTCTCGCTTGCGTGGCCGCACCGTTCCCGTTAACCGCGGTATGTGCGGTCTCGGTCGAACGTTGCCCAACATCCGTGCTGAAGCGTACAGATCAGGTGGAAACTGAAATGGGCCCCTCCACCCAACGTTGGCAAATATCAGCTCAAGGCATGACCTGACCGCCGTTGACTTCGATAATTTGCCCCGTGACATAGCTACTCGCTTCGTCACTAGCCAGAAACAGAAACGCCCCCGTACATTCTTCAGCGGTGCCTAAACGCCCCATTGGAATAGCCGCAGAAAAGCGCTTGAGAATCTCCGGGCTGGAGTGTCCGTCATGGAAAGGTGTTTCGATCACACCGGGTGCCACCGCATTGACACGGATTTTCTCGCCCACCAACTCTTTCGCCATCGTCCGCGTGATGGTTGACACGAAACCCTTGCATGCCGCATAGAGCCCGGCACCGGGGCCGCCGCCTGTCCGGGCTGCTTGCGTCGTCACGTTGATGATGTTTCCACCGCCCGCTGCCGCCATCAGAGGAATGACGCGGCGGCTCACTGCGACCACGGACCGCGCGTTGAGACGAAAGACGTCGTCGATATAGTCGTCGTCTGCTTCGACAATGGGCGCACGCCGCACAAATCCGCCCGCGTTGTTCACCAGAACGTCGATGCGTCCGAAGTGCGCGTGCACCTTCGTCACCATCTCATCCACCTGGCCGGACTCGGTAATGTCGGCTTGCACGGCAATCGCGTCACCGCCCGTCTCCTTGATCTGCGACACGACAGATTGCGCCGCTGACGCACCACTCCGATAGTGAACGGCGACCCTGGACCCGCATCCGCCGAATGCGCGGGCGAGTGCGGCCCCGATGCCGGAACTTGCACCAGTGATCAACACCACCTTGTTGTTCAAATCTCGCATAGATGTTCCGCCATGTTGATTGATCAGATTCCGCGCAACGACAATTCGACGTGCTTCAGACGTCTTACCATCCGGTCGACGAACTGAAGCGTCACATGGGCCAGTGCGCGTTGATTCGGCGCAATGACGCCGACGGTGAGCGCGTTGACATTCACATCGTCAAGCGGCCGCCATACCACTTCGCCTCGCGCCAGTTCGTCGAGAAACGCCAGTTTGGAGAAAAACGAAATACCTCGACCCGAGGCGATCAGGCGCTTGAGAAGCGTTGTCGAATTGCATGTCACGCTAGGCTTCAGTGATTCCCAATACTCGTGAAAATCGTTCGCCACGACACCCTGAATCGGCGAGCGTCCTTCGAGTCTGAGAAACGCATGGTTGCGGCATTCTTCGAAGCTGATACGCTCCTTCTTCGCCAACGGGTGCGACGAAGCCATCACGACCCCAGGCGGCAGGGACACTTCCGTCACGACATCGAGGCCGGCCGGCAGCTTCGTGACGTACGAAATGCCGAGGTCATATTCGCCGCTCACCAGCCGGGCGGGAACATCGTGAGGCGGCACGGCGGCAATCGAATACGTCACGGCCGGGTAAGACTCGGAGAACTCTTCCACCGTGGCGGGCAGAAAGTCGACGAAAAGCGAGTCCATCGCCGCCACCGACACATGCCCTTTGCGCTCCCCCTTCAATGCGTCGAGTTCACTGCGCATCAGATGAAAGTCGTTCAGTGTCGAACGGATATGCTGGAGCACACGCTCTCCCGCCGCGTTCAGGCGAATGCCATTCGGCAGCCGGTCGAACAGTTCCGCTCCCATCTCCGATTCGAGCTTGAGAATCTGCCGGTTGACTGCACTCGACGCGACATACAGGTTTTGTGCAGCCTTCCGGATCGATCCGCAACGCGCCACTTCAACGAAATACTTCAGGACATTCGCATGCATCGTGTTGCCTCAATTCACTGCGCGCGCCGGCCACCCGGCGACCACGGGATGGTCGCACGATATCTTGCCGACGTCGCATGCGCCACCAGGTGAACCCAGCGCACTGACAGGGTCCTCGAAGAACTCCCGGTTGACGCAGGTGAATCGAACCTCCGTTTGCGGAACCTCGTCCTCGTGATAGATGGCCTCCGTCGGGCACACCGACACACACACCCCGCAACTGATGCATTCATCGGGATGAATGTACAGCGTGCGCTCGCCTTCGTAGATGCAGTCGACGGGACAGCATTGCACACAGGCGCCGTCCTTGACGTCGATGCATGGCGACGTGATGACGTAAGCCATTAGCGTCCGCTCCAGCGAGGTTTGCGCTTCTCCTGGAAGGCGCGCACGCCTTCGTGAGCATCCTCGGATTGCAACGCGGACACGAGTGCAGGCAGCCGCAGCGCCTGAGCCTCCGCCGCTGAAAGCGTCGAGGTCCGCCGCACCACCTGCTTGATCGCCTGAAGCGAAAGCGGCGCACACGCGAGCAACCCCTCGACCCAGCGCTCGATGGCCGCATCCAGTTCCACACGTGGCACGACTTCGTTGACCAGCCCCATGTCGAGCGCTTCGCGTGCGGACACCCGGCGCCCCGTCAACAGCATTGCCATGGCCTGCCGGTAAGGGATCTGACGCTGCAGAAGCGTCATGCCCCCATCGAGTGGCATGCGTCCGACAAGCGCCTCCGGCAAGCCAAAGCTGGCCTCTTCGCACGCAACGACGAGATCGCATCCGAGTACCATTTCAAATCCGCCGCCGAGCGCATAGCCGTTCACGCGAGCAATCACAGGCACGTTCAGCGTTTCGCGCAGCGCGATGCCGCCAAATCCACCCGGGCGCGGCGCGGCCCAGTATTCGAGCCCGCTCATCGACGGGTTCTTGAGATCGGCCCCCACGCAGAACGCACGGTCACCCTCGCCCGTCAGCACGACGACGCGTATATCCCGGTTGTGCTCCAGTTCGTTCCAGACGCGCTGCAGTTCGCTCTCGGTTTCCAGGTCCACGGCATTGAGGGCCTCCGGGCGAGCCAACGTCACAGTGGCCACGTGTTGCTCGATTACCAGTCTTACGCTCATGCGACCTCCGGCGCGACCGTTCCGCGCAACTGGTTGAGAATCTCGCTGGTATGCTGCCCGAGCCTTGGCGGAGCGCGCCGCAACTCGACAGGCGCCCGCGACAGCTCGATCGGACTGCCGATGAAGCGCACCGGCTGGCCTTCACCTTCTCCTTCGATGATGAGGCGGTTGTGCAGTGTCTGCGGGTCGACGAGTGCTTCTCGCAGATCGCGCACCGGGGCGCAAAGCAGATCCTGCTCTTCCAGTCGCGCGAGCCAGAAGTCCCGCGTGTTGCTTGCGAAGCGCTCGCGGAAGATGCTTTGCAACTGGTCCTTATGGCGGAACTGCTCGTTCAGATTGCAATAGCGTGGATCGACGGACAGATCGTCGATCTGCAGCGCCGCGCAGATATCGCGAAGCGGATTCGGCTTGAATGCGCCGACCAGGACGAGCGCGCCATCCTGGGTATCGAACACACCTGAAAGCGGCATGGCTGCCCAGTTCACTTCGGAGTCGGCCATCATGATCATCGCCGCCTCCTGCATCTGTATCGCGAGCATCGAGTTGTACAGCGACACGTTGACCTTCTGCCCTTCCCCCGTCCGCTCGCGATGCAGCAATGCAAGCAGGATGCCCTGCACCATGTGCATGCCCGCGGAATAGTCGGCGAGCGCGGTCGGGTACACCGAGATCGGCAGCGACTCATCCGCGCGGCGCGCCATCACACCGCTCATCGCCTGCGCGAGCACGTCCTGCCCACCCTTGTGCGCGTAGGGTCCCGTTTCGCCGAAGCCGGTCCCCACGGCATAAATGATGCGGGGGTTCAGGCTCTGGCATGCCTCGTAACCGATGCCCATCCGATCCATCACGCCTGCGCGAAAGTTGCTGACGACTACATCCGCGTCGGCGATCAGCTGCTTCAATGCCGCCATCTGCCCGGCATCGCGCAAATCGAGTTCGAGGCTGCGCTTGTTGCGGTTGAGGCTGCAGAAGATCGGGTTGTCGGCGCCCGCGACAGGTTCGAATGTCGAACGGCTCAGATCACCTGCGCCGATGCGCTCGACCTTGATGACGTCCGCGCCATAATCGGCCAGCATCTGCGTGCAGACCGGGCCCATCATGACCTGCGTCAAGTCGATGATGCGAACGCCGTGAAGCGGCAAATCCTGCGTAATTGCGCTGTTATTGCTCGTCATGCTGCAGCCCTCGCGTCGATGTGAACGGCAAGCGGCGGAATGTCCGCGTTGCGGCCAGTCTGGTCCCCTGGGTCCGCTCCTTGGGCCCGCAATGTCTTCTGTAAAGCGCCCACGTCGACATGGCGGACGGACACGCCCGCGCCGAGCGCAAGCGCTGCCGCAACGCCGGCGGCTTCGCCCATCGCCATGCAAGGAGGAATTTCGCGCGACATCTTTTGCGCCTGCGACGTCGCCGAATAGTGACGGCCTGCAACGAGCAGGTTGTCGATCTGTTTCGGCAGCAACACGCGGTATGGCATGTAATAGTCGCGACCGCGAGCGATGCTGTCCTCGAAGCGCGTGCGCTGCGCGAGATCCTCCTTGCTCATCACATATTCGCCTTCGAGCAGGCGAGTCTGACGCACGCCCGTTTGCGGCGCGACATCGATCACAAAGCAGTTTTCGAAACCCGGCAGCTTTTCGCGCACGAAATCCACCACGGCATGGATATGCTTGCGGCCTTGCATCTCGGCGCGCGTCAGATCCTCGGGGTTGAGGCCATCGAGTCCCGCCATGTGCGGGCAGTTGCACCACACGACGCCCGGCAATGGCGTCTTGAGCCACCAGTAGCCCCACGAGCCGCCGAGAATGCGCTTGATCTGGCGGTCGAGCAGCGCGAACGCCTCTGGCTCTTCGGCCTCGAAACGCTCTGCCGCATCCGTGTCGACACCACCGAGACGAAATACCGTCGTCGTGATGTACGTGCCGCCCACATGCGGCACACCCGCCGACGCAGCAACATCCAGGTCGCCCGTCGCGTCGATCACGACGTCGGCAAGAATCGCTTCCCGTCCGCTTTTCGTATCGCAGATCACGCCCTTCACCTGGCCGTCCTCGACGAGGGTTTGCGAAAACCACGAGTGCAGCCGAAGCTTGATACCCAGTTCTTCCACCATTTCGAGCGCGACGCGCTTCATCGCGTCGGGATCGAAAGCCGCCGCGAAGCACACGGGATGCGGCGTCTTCTGGCTGTGGAAATCGAATGTGCCCCAACGTCCCCACTGGCGATAAGCAGCGGGATCTTCGCCCCATTCGTGCGAACGCGGAAATACGGCAAGCTTGCGCGCCGCCATCCGTTCGATGAATGTCATGCAGGTGCCGCGCACAGAGATTTCATGCAGGTGGTTGTCCCACATGTCGTCGAGTACCAGCACCATGCCGCCCGATGCGAGCCCGCCAAGATGGTTGTAACGTTCGAGAAGAATGACTTCCGCGCCGTTTCGCGCCGCACCGATCGCCGCCGACAGGCCTGCGGGACCACCGCCAACTACGACGACATTCGCCTTCGCGGCCACGCGCACGTCGCGAGCGGGTTCCTGGATCAATTCGCTGATCATGTTCATTTCGTCTCCTTTCAGAATTGCTTGTCGCTCAGCTCAATGCGTGCTTTCGGGTTGCCATTTGATGAGGCAGCGCTCGAGTGCCGCGATGACCAGAAAAAATGCGCCCGCCAAGATGGCGCTCATGATGATTGCCGTGTACAGCAGCGCGGAATCGAAGTTATAGGTCGCCTGGATAATCATCGCGCCGATGCCCTGTGTCGCTCCGATCCATTCGCCCACCACTGCGCCGATCACCGACATCGACGCAGCGATGCGCAGCGCGGAGAAGAGATACGGCAGCGATGAGAAAACCCGAAGCTTGAAGAAAATCTCGCGCTTGCTGGCCGAGAGGATCTGCATCAACTCCATGGCCTGCGGATTGACGGCATTGAGTCCGCGCACCATGTTCACCAGCGTCGGAAAGAAGCAGACGATCGCGGCGATCGTGATTTTCGGTTCGAGGCCGTTGCCCATGATCAGCACGAGAATGGGTGCCTTGGCGACGACGGGAATCGAATTGATCATCACGGCGACCGGGTAGAAGATGTCGCGCAATGTCTTGTTGTGCACAAAGACGGTTGCCAGCAGGATCGCCGCGAGATTCCCCAGCAAAAAGCCTAGCGATGCCTCGATGGCTGTTGGCAGCAGGTTCTGAATCAGCACATCGCGCTTGCTAACGAAGGTCTCCAGCACGAGCATCGGCGACGGTGCGATGAACGGTTTGACATGAAAACCCGCAACCACCGCCCACCAGGTGAAGAGAAGACCGGCAACGCCGATTGCCGGCAACATGCGCGCGCGCCACATTTGCTGACGCCGGCGTGCGGCCCAGGCCAGTGCTTCGTCGTCGACGGTGGGCGAAGACATATTCAGGTGGATTTCAGACGTAGCCATCAGCAGGTCTCCAGTACACGCCGCAGATACGCGGCGAGTTCGACGAATTCACGGGTCTCGCGGATATCGAGCGTGCGGTTTTCAGGCAGGTTGACGGGCACGATCTCCTTCACCCGGCCGGGATTGGCAGCCAGCATCAATACGCGCTGACCGAGAAACGCCGCTTCGTAGATGCTGTGCGTGACGAACAGCGTCGTGAGTCCCATCTCTTTCCAGACCCGGCGCAGTTCTTCGTTGAGGCGGTCACGCGTGATTTCGTCGAGCGCGCCGAAGGGCTCATCCATCAACAGCACCTTCGGATCGCTGACCAGTGCGCGTGCGATAGCGACCCGCTGGCGCATACCGCCCGACATCTCATGGGGATAGGCGTCCTCGCGCCCCTTGAGTCCGACCAGTTCCAGCAGTTCGCGGGGCGTGGCGCGGCCAGCGCGATTCTTTCCGTTCGCTACTTGCAGCGGCAGTTGCACGTTCTGCAGCGCTGTGCGCCAGGGCAGGAGCGCCGCGTCCTGAAACACGAAACCGATATCGCGTCGCTCCCGCGCGACATTGGGCGCGGCGCCAAGCACGCTGATCTCGCCCCGGCTCGGCTTGACCAGATCGGCGACGACGCGCAGGAACGTCGACTTGCCACAACCGGAGGGCCCGAGAAGCGTCAGGAATTCACCCGCCGCAACGTCCAGACTCAGACCTTCGATCGCAGTGACGCTGCGCCGGTCGGTGAAGAAGCGGACATTGATATTCCGGCAACTGATTGACAAGGCGCCGGCGTTCGGCGCCGCGAAGGGCGAGTTTGCCCACTCCGCGCGCGGCGGATTGAAGGTGGCAGCTTGCATGGGTTACACCAGAAGTCGTGAGGAACGGGTAGCGTTGAGCACGTCCATCGTCATGACGTCCTCTACCTTGGGTTGATGCGCCCTGAACTGGCCGAGCTGTCCGTAGGTCGAGATCTGTTCTTCCCAGACTTTCGGATCCATCGCTCCCCAGCCTTGAGTCTGCGTTGTCTGGTTGAAGGCGTAGCTCATCAACGAATCGATTGCGATGCGCTCATCCGCATGATTCAGGTTCGGGTATTCCTTGATGAGCAGGTCGACGGCCTGATCGCGATGAGTGTTCGCATAAATCCAGCCGCGTGCCGTTGCGCGCATGAAGCGGCTGACGGTATCGGGATGGTCCTTCAGCGTCGCCGTGGTCGTGTAGTACGGCAATGCATAGAGACGCACGCCCGTGTCCCACAGCCGCAGATCGACGCGGTCCGCACCAAGCGGCTTGAGCGCGGTGGTATTGGTTTGCCAGCCGGTGACGGCATCCACCTGCCCGCTCAGAAGCGGCATCATGTCGGCGCCGATCGGCACGATGTTGACCTGGCTTTCGGGAATCTTGTTCTTGGTCAGCAACGCCTTGAGCAGTACCATCCCCGTCGCCTGAATGCCGATACGCTTGCCGATCATGTCGTGCGGCGTGCGAATCGGGTTTTTCTTCAACGAGAAGAAGGTGTACGGATGCTGCTGCAGTCCGGCGGCGATACATTTGATCGGCAGCCCTTCCGAGACGGCCAGCATGATCGACGGGCTCGATGAGATTTCGCCCGTCTCGAAGCGCCCCGAGGCGACGATCGCGACGCCGTCGATATTCGGGCCGCCTGGTTGAATCTGGAAATTTATTCCTTCCTGCTCGTAAAAACCCAGTCTCTTCGCGACCACCTCACCAACCTGATTGCCGCCCGGGACCCATCCCAGTTGCATATTGATGGACGCTTTTTCACCCGCTAGCGCGCGCACCGAAAGCAGTGCGCCTGTCGCCGCCATGCCGCCCGCCGCGAGCGTCATTCGCAGCAAACGCCTGCGCCCCGCATTCTCGACTACTGACATGTTTCACTCCTCCGATAGTCCTGGATTCAAGGGGGAACCGGTCTGTTGCTTTCCGAGTGCTGCCGGCTAAGTGCATTCTCAGCAGCCGAAAGTGTCCCCGCTAGCATCAATTTTGAAGACGAGTGATGCCGATTTTAGCTCACCCATCGGAATGCACCGATATGGTGCATGATTTCGAAGCTGCGCACCTGCCGCGCACGTAACACGACCACCCGCTCTGAAAATTCGCTCACTGCGGGTCAAATTCAGTGCTAGCCGACGCGATTTTTGTTCCGCAAGAATCGGTCGCTAGTGAGGCAGGCAAGAGACGGCCTCGCTCATGCAATCCGTGTCAGATTCAACACGACGGCACGCCAAGGTCCCGTCATGCAGACGATTCAATTCGCTTTCCTAAATTAATCGAGCTGTATTTCAAACAATCAGCCAGCACTCAAGGAAATCATGATTCGACGCGCTATCGTCATTGCTGCAACCGCTCTCGCCTGTCAGACGGCATTCGCTCAGAGCAGCGTAACGCTCTATGGTTTGATCTCAAGCGGAATCGTGTATGCGAACAATCAGAAGGGAGCCGACAAACAGGGGCATTCAACCTGGCAGTTCGCAAGCGGTCCGATGCAGACGCCGCGGTGGGGGATGAGAGGGGTCGAAGACCTGGGTGGGGGACTCAAGACGATCTTTACGCTGGAAGGCGGTTACAGCATCGGCAATGGCGCCCTGTCGCAAGGCGGCCGGTTGTTTGGCCGGCAAGCCTTCGTCGGCGTGTCATCCAACAGTCTGGGCACGGTCACGGTCGGCCGCCAATATGACGAGGCCGTCACGTTGTGCATTTTTTCGTCTGCCTGCCAGTTTGCCGCATATGGCGCGCATATCGGCGACAGCGATAACGTCTTCGATACTTTCCGCATCAACAATGCGGTGCAGTACAAGAGCGTCGATTACGGTGGACTCCAGTTCGAAGGGCTTTACGGTTTTTCGAACAAGGCTGGGGATTTCTCGGACAACAACGCCATCAGCGCGGCTGCTCAATATCACAGGGGACCGTTCTCCCTGGGCGTGGCTTACCTTCAGGTCAAAATGCCGAATGACCCCGCCAATCCCAATGGCGCGGTGGTCGGGGACTACGGCTTCACTTCACCTTTCGTTACCAACCCTGCGACCAACGCAGGCGTGAGTAAGCAGCGAATGTTCGGCACGGGTGGCGCCTACGCGTTTGGAAATGCGAACCTGTCTCTGCTCTATACGAATGCGCGCTTCGAATATCTTGACCAATCCAGACTGACGCTGCAGAACTTCGAAGCCTCATTGACCGATTATGTTCTTCCGGATCTGATGCTCGGGACGGCATACATCTTCACGACGGGACAATACCGTCCCCAGGAAACAAGTCCGAAATGGCATCAGGTCAACGCTGGCGCGGTGTACTTCCTGAGCAAGCGGACGGATGTGTATCTGGTTGGCATTTATCAGAAAGCCGCTGGCGATGCGCAATTCGCGCAGATCTATACGCTTTCGCCATCGACCACTAAAACACAAGTCTCGGCCGTAGTGGGTCTACGGCATCGTTGGTAAAGAGAATCTCGCAACACACTATCAAGGCGTGTGACTGTGATTCGCGGGTGTTTCTTGCCAACGCCTGGTGGCACACGCCTGGTCATCGCATGTCGTTGCGTATTCGTTCGAATTCGCAGCGAGACGCTTGCGGCTGCCGTTCGGCCCCGTCGGCGCGATCTAGCGAACCACCGTTAGCGAGCGATCGGTGCGCAAGCCCCTCAGAAACGCAGCAATATCGAACCCATACGACTCGAGCAGCCGGTACAGCGTGACGCGCGAAATACCGAGATCGCGCGCCGCGTCCGCGACTCTGCCGCGATGACGCAGCAAGGCCCTTTCGACTGCCTGTTGCTCGGCGCGGCGCCGCACCTGGTCGAGCGACACCGTGCGCGCGTCGACATAGTGCGCAAGGCCCAGGTCACTCGCCGTGATGACAGAGCTGTCGAACATTACAACCGCACGCCACACACGATTCCTCAATTCGCGGACGTTGCCGGGCCAGTCGTGCGCACGCAGTGCCCGAATCGCGTCTTCGGAAAAGCCGCGAATCCGGCGGCGCGAATCCACGCGCAACTGGTCAAGCAGATGCCGCGCCAAAAGCTCGACGTCCGCACCTCGTGCGCGCAGCGGCGGCTCTTCGATCTGGAGCACACTCAGCCTGTGATAAAGATCCTCGCGAAACCGGCCTTCGCGCACCGCGCGCTCCAGATCGACGTTGGTCGCACAAACGATTCTCACGTCCACATCGATCGAGCACAAGCCTCCGAGTCGTTCGATGCTGTGCTCCTGCAGAAACCGCAGTAGCGTCACCTGGCTTTCCAACGGCAGATCGGCAATTTCGTCGAGAAATACCGTACCGCCATTTGCCGACTCAATGCGCCCCGTCTTCCGCTCATTCGCGCCCGTGAAAGCGCCGCGCTCATAGCCGAAGAGTTCCGACGTAACGAGATGCACAGGGATCGCGCCGCAGTTGATCGCGACAAACGGTGCATGACGTCGCTCTGAACGCCGGTGAATGGCGAATGCAGTCAGTTCCTTGCCTGTACCCGACTCCCCCTGGATAAGAACCGGGGCGTTGCACATCGCGACCTTGCGCACCGTGCGAAATAACTGGAGCATCGCATCGCACGATCCGATCATGTCACCATCGACAACAGTCAACGGTTCAGCCGTCGTGGTTCCGCCCAGTGAGCACATGCCGCGCGCGTGACCCACGGCGTGTCCGAGCTCGACGGCCGTCGTCGGTAGCGTGATGTAGCTGATACAGTGACTACGGACAACGGAGCGAATCGTCGCGTCTTCCAGTTGCCCATGCTGGAGCGCCGCGACCCAGCCGACGTCGCGCGTCGCCAGCACCTCCGTGAGCGCGTCCATGTCGCGTGGAAACTTCATCGACGCAATATCGAGCAATCCGCCTGCGCCCGCAGCGAGCCGTGTTCGATGTTTCGTCCGCGCACTGATGTCGATCCGGTCGATCGCCCATCCCGTTGTCGGCAGCAGCGCATCGGGCAACGCGCGGTTCCCGCGGCAAACGTGATAGAGCATCCTCGTCACAGAGTCCATATGAAGCCTCTCTGTTTGATTTTGATTCGAAAGAAAAGCTGATCGTGCTGACAAGGAAGCGAAATTGCACCGTAATGGAAGTGTCGGCGAGTGCAGCTTAAGAACGGCTTAAGATCGGTTTTCTATTCGAAATGGAATGGGCTATTTGCGTGCAAATCATTCGCCATGTGTGCGGTAAGCCTCATAACCTGCAGTGAACATCCAGGTAATGAGAATCAATGACACAACCTTGACGTTGGACCTGCAACGATGGATGCAAACAGGTGGATTTCAATCAGCTTGATGCCGATCGTCAATGCGATGCGCCGAACGGACGAGGGGTGTAGTGCGTCAATCCGTCGTTCATCGGATCGAATGGCGCACCTGCTGTACCCGGTCTCGCTGGCTTCGCAGGGGTATCGCTGTTGGAATAGCCGCGCTGAATCGGTGGCAAATAGAAGAACTGCCAGCCTGCGTAGGTCTGCTGTCCTTCGAAGTCTTCGAACTGTCGGGGAAAGTTGGCCCGCTTGACGGGCGCATCCATCGAACTGCTGTGCAAGCCCGCCATCCTTCCCGCCTGATACATATAGACCCAATCGTTCTGCCCGGTGATGGGATCGGCATACGCGCGCCGCAGATGATGCAGCGGCTCGGGAACACGGGTGTCGTTGAGCAGTTCGTCGACGGACGCGGGCAGCGTGCGCCCAGCGCGGTAGTAGCGCAATATCGCGAGCCGGTACTGGTTGCCGACGAACAGCAGTTGCTGCTCGTTTTCCCGTTTGCGTTGCAGCGACCAGACATCGAGCGCGCCCATCATCGCGACGGAGAGCAGCATCAACGCGATCAGCAACGTCAACATCACGAGACCGCGATCGCGCGCGACATGCCCGACATGCGCAGTCGCGCGGCGGCCACACGCTGCCCCGAACCTCATTTGCCCGCTCCCGCGTCACCGGAAGCCGTGCCCTGCGGGCTGCTGGCGGGCACGATATCGTAGACACCCGGCTTCGTGTCATCCGGCGACGCGACGATCGCCCATTTGTCGTCACCGTTGACGGGATCGACGGGAATCGCGCGCAGATAGTGTCGCGTCACAAGCTCGTCGAGCGTATCGGGATAGGCGGCGTTGTCGCCGTAGTACTTGTCAATCGCATCGCGCATCACGGCGAGATTCTGCGCACGCACCTGTTCCTTGCCGCGATCGATGCTGTGCATGTAACTCGGCAGTGCGATGGTCAGCAACAGCCCGATGATCGCCATCACGACCACCAGTTCGATCAGCGTGAAGCCGGCATCGCGCCGGCGCGTATCGATGCGTTTCATGATCGCGCTCACCACTGTCGATAGGGAATGCCATTGATGCCGACGCGATCCGACCTCGACGTGACGTCGAACACGTCCTTGCCCGCGTTGCCGCGTTCAGATGCATCACTACCGTCGGCATGCGCGGGCGGGTCGCCGAACGCGCGCAGGCTCCAGGTGTCTTCAGGCGGTGTATCGGCGTCGCCAGCGAAGAACGGGTCGCGCGGCACGCGGCGCAGGAACATCAGCAGGCCGCCCTTCGGGTCCTTCACGTTCTTCACGCCGTCCACCAGCACCGCAAGCGAAGGCGGATAGCCGGAAGCTTCCGCTTCCCGCTCGATAAGACCGGCGTCGCTCGCTTCCTTGTAGGCGTCGAGGGCGGTACGGATCTCGCGCAATGCGCCGCTCAGTTGCTGTTCCTTTTCGCGCTGCACGATCAGTTGCGAAAACGGCACGACAGCAAGCGCCAGAATGCCGACGAGCGCAAGCGTGACCACGAGTTCGACCAGCGTGAATCCACGCGGCCTCGCACGGCGCGCAATGCTGCAACGGTCTGGACGCACGAGGCGAGACATCGTTCAGTACCCGCCGTTCTGGATTGGACGCAGCGGGTTGTCGCTCGGCATGTCGCCTGGCGGCATCACGAGGTTCGACGGAGGCGCGGGCGGCGCTGACAGCGCGGGAGCGGGCGGAGGCGCCATCTGCGCACCGGGTGCGGCGGACGGGGTCTGTGCCGCACTGCCGTTGCCGTTCTCGCCGCTCGACTGCACGTCGGCGGCGCCTTGATCGGCGGGCGGCGTGGCGCCGTTCGCGGGCGGCACTGGCGGCGCCGGCAAGGTCGAATAGCGGCCGCCGTACGGTTGCTGCGGCGGCGCCGTGCGTGGCGCCGGAGGCAACTGGCCGAACGCGCTCGCGGGCGGCTGGGTGGTTGGCCGGCCCTGCGTGCTGCTGTGCGGCGTGGCGGCCGCGCCGCCCGTCGTGCCGCCGCCCACGCTGCCTGGCGTACGGACGACGGGACGCGGCACGGCCGGTTCCAGTTCCGCGACGACCGGGTCGAGCCGCAACTGCTCCGAGTGCACGTTGACGTCGGTGCCCGACCAGACTTCCTGCGTATCCGCGTCAGCGGCGATCTGCGGGCGCACGATATGCGGTGTGATCTGCAGCACGATCTCCGTCTTCACATGGTCGCCGTTGTGATTGGAAAAGAGCCGTCCGAGCAGGGGCAACTGGCCGAGGCCCGGCACCTTGTCGGCCGTCGTTCGGTCCTCATCGGAAATCAGGCCGCCGAGAATCTGCGTTTCGCCGTCGCGCAAACGCAGACTCGTCGACGCGTTACGCGTGCCGATCTGATAAGCAAGCGTCGTTAGTCCTGCCTGCGAACTGTCGCTCTGGATAACCTTGGTGATATTGCTCACTTCCAGGTTCAGCTTGATGCCGACATCGCCGTCCCGATAGACCTGCGGCTCGACTTCGAGCTTGATGCCGACGTCGAGGTACTGGACCATCTGCGTATAGGACGGTCCACTCGTGCTCGGCGTGCTCGAACTCGAAATCACAGGCACCTTGTCGCCAATCAGAATGCGCGCCTTCTCCTTGTTGCGCGCGCGAATGCGCGGACTGGCGAGCAGGTTGGCATCGGTATCGCTGAGTTTGAAATTGGCCGTCGCGGACAGGCCGCTCACGTTGAGCGCATTGATGGGCAGGTGATGCAACTCGCCCCAGGTATTGGCCGTGGCGGGTGTCGACATGGTGAACGTGTTCGGCCATTCGATGCCAAGGTCGGTCATGCGATCGTGCGAGACTTCCAGCACCTGCACTTCCATCATCACTTCGGGCTCGGGGATATCCTGCGCGGCAATCATTTCCTCGGCCACGCGGATCGTATCGGGCGTGCCGCGTATCGTGACGGTGTTCGACCGTTCGTCGACGACCACTTCCTTCAGCTTCAGCAGGCTCTTCAGCAAGCCCTGAATCTGCTTCGCATCGACATTGGACAACTGGAACGTGCGCACCTTCAGTTCCTGATACTCCAGTTCCTTCGCCGGCGTCGCCGGATAGATGAAGAGCGTATTCGCGTTCAGTTGCTTCTTGTCGAGCTGGCTCTGCATCAGGATCATGTCGACGGTGTCCTGCAGCGTCGCGTTCGTCACGAAGATGGTCGTCTTCAGGTCGGCGCGCACGTCACGATCGAAAATCACGTTGAGCCCCGTCGTTTTCGACAGCGCTTCGAACACCATCCGCACATTGGCATCGCGAAACTGCAGCGTGACGGGCGTCCGCATGATGGACGCGGTGATCTTTTCCTCCTTCAGCGCGCGCTGCTGATTACGTTTGTCCTGGATATCCCTCAGCATCTGCTGCGCCATCGGATTGGTCGGGTTCTGCGCCAGCACCCGATGCACGCGCTCTTCCGCAAGCGAGTACGAGCCGCGCTGCATCATGCGGTCGGCTTCCTGCAAACTCGTGAGGTCGCGCCGGTCGCGGTCGAGCGCGGCGCCGATCTTGCGGCCGCGCTCGCTCGTCGGGTCGATCTGGTAAGCCTGGCCAAGCGCCTTGACCGCGAGGTCATACTGATAGCTCGCGCGATACGCGTCCGCATCGTCGAGCAATGCATTCACGCGCGCGTCGCGATCGTGCAGATAGTCGATCTGCAATTGCGCGTTGGTGGGATCGTTCTGGCGCGTAGCGGGCGGTGTCACGCAGCCGCCCAACGCCAGCACGGCCAATGCGATGCACGCGGCCTGGCGCTTCGTGAGCGGGACACGGGGCGAGCCATGCGTGAGGGGCGCGGAATGCGGTGGATAGCGCGTAGATGAGCCGCTGTCCCCGTTGCGGCTCCGATCGCGGCTGCATGCGGCTGTCATTTATGTTCCTTCGCTCATTTTCCTTCGCTTTGCATGGGTATGACCTGCCTTTGATTCAACGGCAGATACATCAGCACGATGTCAGCGTCGGAGATCGACTCGACGCGGTACTGTCCATCGACGACTTCTCCCTGAGACACGATCACCAACTGATCGCCACTGCTGAGAAAAACACGTGGCTTGAGCGTCGAACCGTCCAGTTTGCCGAGATACACATACGGCACGGGCGGCGCGGTCGGCGGCGGCGGAGGCTCGGGCGCAGCCTGTACCGGTGGGGGCGGAGGTGGCAGCCACGACGAGGCGGCAAACGGGTTGTTACGCGATTCGAGCGACATGGGCTTGCGCAACCTCGCGAGCTTTTCGTTCGCGGTCTTTTCGCTCGCTGCCTGCGTTGCTTTGCCGGACGATTTCGCGCGGTCGTGTTTTGCAGCGGAGTGAACCGAAGAAGCCGCCAACGCGACGTCATGACGCGCGACACTCACAGCCGCCATCGCCGATGATCCTTCCGGAGCGCGCCACGCCTTCACGGAAAGCGCGATCGTCGCGATCAGGCACATGCCCAGCAGCAAGCGGCGAACGAGAACGGTACTCATGGCCGCGCCGTCCCGTATACGAGTTCGAACCGGACGCGAGCATCGAGCACGCTGCCGTCCACGGCGGGCCGTTCGACGTGAATCTCGCGCAACGCCGCGTTCGGCACGCTGTTGAGCACCGACGCAAGAAACCGGCGAATCGTGACGTACTGGTCCTTGACGGGCAGCAGCATCTGATAGCGCACGTAACGTCCGCCTGGATCGGCAACGACGACGTATTCCGCCGAGCCGACTGCCAGATTGCTGTCATGGGCGTGCGCGAGTATCGCCGCGATATCGTCCGCGCTATGCGCGAAACGCGGAAAGAGATCGGGCAAGCTCGCGAGCACGGCGGTATCCGTGTACGAACCCGCGTCGTGGGCAACGTCTGCCTGCTTCGCGGTACGGGCAGGCCGAACCTCGTTCGATAGCGTGAGCGTGTCGCTTTGCATGCGCATCGCGCCATCGGCCACGACGGCAGCAGCACATAGCAACGCGATGCCTGCGATCCCCGCTACACCGAAGCGCCGCATCAATTCGAAACGCAGGGTCAGGCAGCGCTCGCGCACAAGCTCGACGTTCATGAGCGGCTCCACACGGCGGTAACCTGAAACCGGACGGGCGTGCCCGGAACATTGGCTTCGATCTCGTGATCGTTGAGCACGGCCTCACGCAATAGCTTGCTCGATTGCAGATAGCGCAGATACGCGATCATCGCGTCGAAGTTCTTCGCTTCCGCCGTAATGCGAATCTGGCTCTGCACCGGATTCTGATCGATGCCGATCAGCGCGACATCATGGTCCGGATAGTCCTCGACAATCGACAACAGGTCCTGCCACGGCACCGTCAGTTCACTCAGCACCGCAAGGCTCTGCTTTTCCGCATGCATCGCCGCGGGCGTTGGTTGCGCCCTGACAAGATGCGCTTTGGCGAGCACGCGATGACGCGCTTCGTCCAACCGTTCCTGCACCTGCTCGTTGTCATTGAATGCCTGCCACAGCCGCACGCCGCTCGCAAGCAGCGCGCAAATCGCAATGCACAGCACGATGAGTCCCGCTGGCGCGAGGCGTGACCGGCGGCGAGCGAAGTCGATGTCGAATCGCTGGATCATTGCGCGTACTCCAGCAGATGGCGCGCAAAGCTCTCGATCCCCTCAAGTGCATCACAGGCATTCGACGGAGCCAGCGTAGTCACGCTCGCAAAGCGCGCTTGCAGCGCAGCGAGATCGATTGCAATGCGGGAGCCGTAGAAGCCCAGCGCGCAATCCTCGCGTCTGAGCGTCGTACGTTCCGCGCAGCGTTCGAACGCCTGTTCCGCGAGCAGCGTGACTTTTGCGGGATCGCATGCGTCGCCAGCGAAAAGGCGCTGCGCGTCATAACAGGCCCAGCAACCCGCTTCTATCAGCACCGCCTGGATCAACGCGTCGGCGGCGAACACGATCATCGCGTTTGCGCGAGGCATGCCGGGCAGCGTCCGGTTGAGCATTTCAGGCAGGCACAGTTTCAACGCCAGCACGCGGGCGCCGGCCGACGCACTCGCCTCGCCCATGCCATCCACCAGCGCGCGCGGCAACGCGCTGGCAAACATCGCGCGTCCGCCGCGCTGCACACATGCGCGCACAACGATGGTTTCGCCATCGACACCATACGTATCGACGAAATGCGCACGTGCGATCTCGTCGATTTCTCGTGCGCGCAACGTGCGGAAGTCGCCACGCAGTATCGCGTGGTTGCCCCAGAAGTCGTCGAGCACGATATGGGCGCCGCGCGTTCGGGAAGGCATACGCGACGCTTGTGGCACGACGCTATCCGGCGCGGGTTCGAGCGCTACGCGCAGTGCGTCGAATACACCCGCTTGCGTGAACCATTGGGTTTCGGGCATCGGCACGCTTCGCGGCCCGGTGGCCGAAGTGGGCTTGTGCGCCAGCGTCCAGCGCGGCCAGCGCGGCCCAACAAAGACCTCGCGCGTGCCGATGCCGATGTTGATGTCCGCGCTGGGCGAATCAATCGACCATGGTGACACGGTTGATCTCCTCGAGGGTCGTCTCGCCCTGCCGCACGAGCTTGATCGCCGCGCTTCGCAGCGTCGTCATGCCCTGCCGGAATGCGGCCGCCTTGATCTGCGTAAGCGGCGCGCGTTCGGACAGCAGTTGCCGCAGTTCGTCGTCCATGCGCAACGCTTCCGCGACGGCGCGCCGTCCGCGATAGCCGCTACCGCGGCAGGCTGCGCAGCCCATGCCGCGCCGGAACAGATAGCCGCCCGCCGCATCCGGATCAATGCCCGATCGCGCAAGTGCATCGGCATCGACGGTATCTTCGGCGACACAGTCCGGGCAGCACTGGCGCAAGAGTCGTTGCGCGATCACGCCGTTCAGTGCCGACACGAAGCTGTAGGGGTCGACGTCCATGTTCGTGAAGCGGCCGATCACGTCGAATACATTGTTCGCGTGCACAGTCGTGAAGACCTGGTGGCCTGTCAATGCCGCCTGCACCGCAATTTGCGCCGTCTCCGGATCGCGAATTTCACCGACCATGATCTTGTCTGGATCATGGCGCAGGATCGAGCGAAGACCGCGCGCGAATGTCAGCCCTTTTGCCTCGTTGACGGGAATCTGCAGAATGTCGCCCAGTTGATACTCGACGGGGTCCTCTATGGTCACGATCTTTTCAAGTCCGTCGTTGATCTCCGTGAGGATCGCGTAGAGCGTCGTCGTCTTGCCGCTGCCCGTCGGCCCCGTGACGAGCAGCATGCCGTACGGCATCGCGGCGACCGTGCGCATGAAACGCGTGTCTTCCTGCTGGAAACCGAGCGCTTCGAGCGTGAGGCCGCCCGACGCCTGCGACAGCTGATAGCGATCCAGAATGCGCAGCACCGCGTCTTCGCCGAACTGGTTCGGCATGATCGACACGCGAAAATCGATCTCGCGGCCCGCATAGACGGCCTTGAAACGTCCGTCCTGAGGCACGCGGCGCTCGGCGATGTCGAGTTCCGAAATGACTTTCACGCGCGACAGCACCTGATCCGCGACGTCGCGCCCTTCGACGCGCCCCACCACCGTCAGCACGCCGTCGACACGGCATTTGATCATCAGCCCATGCGCGCGGCATTCGAGGTGTATGTCGCTCGCCATCATTTTCAGGGCGTCATAGATCGTCGAATTCAGCAGGCGCACGACGGCGCTGTCGTCGTTGCTGATGCCTTGCAGCGTCAGCGCAAGCGACGCGGGATCAGCGGCATGCTGGGTCGTCTGGTCGAACGCAAGCGAGTCCATCGCGCGCACGTCCTTCTCGCGCACCGCGAGCCACGCGGTGATGTCGCCGATACTCGCGAGCGCCCAGCGATACGGCACGGCGGGCCGCGCGCGCATGCGTTGCTCGATACTGCCGCGCGTGCGCCGGTCGAGCGGATCGGCGATCACGAACAACAGGCCGCGTCCCGCCGCGGAGTCTTCGGTATCGCGAAAGCAGATGCACAGGCGGGTCGTCGCCTCGACGAACGGTACGACGTCGAAATCCGGCTGCAGCGCGTTCAGCGCATGCATCGTGATCGGCTGCATGTGACATTGCACAGCGAGTTGCGCGAGCACTTCGTCGGGGCTGACGGGCATCTGCGCGAGCAGATCTTCGAGCGCGCGCAGGCCGGAGCCGTGACGCTCGGCGAGGGTGCGCAGCGCATCGCGCAGATCGACGCCGCCCGTTCCGCCGATGCCGTTCGCGATGCTCGCCGTGTCCATGAGATCCTCGCCTGCTATTGAACGCTCGATGCGATTTCGAAGATCGGCATGTACATCAGCACGACAATGCCGCCGATCACGATGCCAATGAAGATCATCATCGCGGGCTCGATCAGCCGTGAGATCAGATCGATTGCGCGCGCCACCTGTGATTCCTGAAACGCCGCGATCCGGTCGAGCACGGGCCCGAGACCGCCAGTTTTCTCCGCGACGGTCAACAGCCGGTACGTGATCGCATCAGCCAGCGACGCCTGCTGGAACGCGTCGGAAATCTTCGCGCCGTTGCGCACCTGATCGAGCGCACGCGCAAGCGATGCCTGATCGGAACGACCGACGAGCCCACGCGCAAGATCGAATGCACGGATGGCCGGGATGCCGCCGTCGACGAGCATCGCCGTGGTGCGGAAGAACTGCGATTGACGGAACACCCGAAAGTATTCGCCGATGCCCGGCAACGCGAGCATGCGGTCGGCAATCCAGTCGCGCGCGGAAGGGCGGCGCAGCACGATGGCCGCAACGAACACGAGCACGGCGAAGCCCGTTGCGAGTTCCTTGCCATGCGCGTGAACCATGCTGCCCCACGCGATCAGCAATTGAGAAAGAAGCGGTAGTTCGCGCCCGCTATGTTCGAGCAGCGTCGCGAAGCGCGGGACGACGAAGCCCAACAGAAAGAGCACGACTACCGCGCCAACCACCAGTAGCACCGTCGGATAGATCGCCGCGGACACCACCCGTCCCCGCAGTTCATGCAGCATCGCGCTGTTGCGCGAATAGCGCGTGAGACTGTCTGCGAGACCGCCCGTCTGCTCGCTCGCTTTCACACAGGCGACGAGCACGGCGGGGAAAACGTCGCTGGCCTGTTCGAGCGCCGCCGACAACGACTGGCCTTCTTCGAGCCGCCGCAACAACCCGCGATACACGGCGGCGGAACGTTCGCGGCGCTCGTTGCTCGCGAGCGTGCGCAACGCATCGACCACACCGACGCCCGCCGAAAGCAGCGCTGCGAGTTCGCGTGCGAAGAGTTCGACATTGAACTTGCCGCGCGCGAGCGCAGGCGTGCGCAGGCGCAAACGCGCGCTGCCGCGCTCGCCGCGCACCGACACGACACGCAGCCCGCGCGCGCGGGCGAGAGACGTGGCCGCCGCCGTCGAATCGCTCTCGACGTGCACCGTCTGCACCGCCCCGTTCGTATCGAAGACCCGCAGCACATACTTCACGTCGCTTCTCCTCGCACCGTTCACCAGGACGTCACGTCCGCGTTCTCGCCCGAGCCGCCCGGCTGGCCGTCCTTGCCGTACGAATACAGGTCGTAGTCGGCGTGTTCGCCGGGCGCGCGATACTGATAGGGGCGATCCCACGGATCGGGCGGCACGGCCTTCTGCAGATAGGGGCCGCTCCAGTGCGGCGCGTCTTGCGGCTTTGTCATCAGCGCCTGCAGGCCCTGTTCCGTGGTCGGATACGCGCCGACATCGAGCCGGAATTGATCGAGCGCCTTGCCGAGCGATTCGATCTGCGCGCGCGCGATCTTCGTGTTCGACTTGCCGATCTGCTCGAAATAGCGCGGAGCGACGAGACCCGCCAGCAAACCGATGATGACCATGACCACCAGCAGTTCGAGCAGCGTGAAGCCTGTCTCGCGCGCGGCTTGCCGTGCATGCGTATCGATGGGTCTGCCGCATGTGGACATGAACGGGATGTCGCTCACGGTGTGGTCCCCCTGTGAATGCCGCGCGTGTCGCGCAGGCCAGACGCCTGTGTGCATTGTTGTTCAGGCCCGCACACGCGCGAAGTAGGGAGACTCGTGCAAACAGATGGGTAAAGACCCTCCCGTTCTTTACCGTTCAAACGAAGTAGTTCAACCCATTTCCCGTGTCTTCGGGCAGCGCGAGCACGCCGAGATCGAGCGCCGCGTGCACGAGTCCCGCCGCATTCGATACGCCGAGCTTGCGCATCAGGCTGGCGCGATGTTTCTCGATGGTTTTGGGACTCAGGCGCAGCTGCTCGCCCACTTCGCGATTGGTGCAGCCCTCGGCAACGAGACGCAGCACGACGCGCTCGCGGCAAGTCAGCGCGCTCCACATCTGCGCGTGCTGCCCGTTCGAGGGCTGGCCGCGCGGCTCGCCCTGTCGCGCGCCATATTCGTCGAGCGTCGCATTGCGCTGGCCGAGCATGACCAGACGCATCGCCTCGACAAGCTCGTCGAACGCCGCGTCCTTGAGCACATAGCCATCGACACCTGCCGCCAGCGCCTCGCGCATATGCATATCGCTCGCGTGGATGGTCAGCGCGATGATCCTGATCTGCGGCGCTTGCCGCTTGATGTGCGCGATCGCTTCGACGCCGCTTCTGCCGGGCATCGACAGGTCCATCAGGATCAGGTCGGGCATCAGCGTCGCGGCGAGACTGCACGCCTCGACGCCGTCGCCCGCCTCGCCCGCGACGCTGTAGTGCTGCAACGCGCGGACCATCGAGCACAGCCCCCCGCGTAGCAGCGGCTGGTCTTCGGCGATCAGCACCCGGTGGATCTTCTCCACGTTGTCACCTCCGCGCGGCGCGTTCACGAACCGTTGCGGGCGACGATCTCGTGATAGGCGCTCAACAGTTCGTCGGGAGTCGCGAGACCATCCAGGCGCAGCCACGGCTTGCCCGGCGCGGCGCGGAAGAACGCGACGGCCGTGTGGTTCATCTTGTCGCCGCGATAGACGTTGAACGCGCGCTGCGCGGCGACGCTCGCTTCCACCGTGCCCGTGTAGTACTGCCACTCCGGACCCGCACCGAAGCGCTCAGCGTAGGCCCTGAGGCGCGCGGGCGTGTCCTCTTCGGGATCGATCGAGATCGACACCATATGCACGTTGTCGCGCTCGCTGCCGAGTTCCTCCTGCAATTGCTCGAAGGTCTGACTGACCATCGGGCAGATCGTCGTGCATGACGTGTAGATGAACGTCAACACTACGGGGCGGCCGTCGTTCAGTTCGTCGACGAGCGAAACGGACTCGCCGTCGTCGCGCACCAGCGTAACGGGCGGCAACGCGTAGTCCACCGTGGTGCGTGTCGTGCCTGGCGCCATGTCGTGATGATGCGCGTGCATCTCGTGCTCGCCGGACATCGAGTGAAGCTTGTCTTTCGACTGCTCGTCGTGCGGGGGCATGGCGTCCGCGGGCGCGGCCGTGTCATGCGCGGCGGGCATCGGCATGTTATCCATCGGCATGTCCGCCGGCATCGCGTGTGCATCGTGCGCGGGCGTCTGTTCCGTCGCGGCATCCTTTTCTTCTGTGGCTTTTGCTGCTGCCTGTGCCGCTGCCGCTTCCTTCATCACGCGCTGCTTCGCCGTCATGCCTTGCAGCGCGGCACTGGTCGGCGCGTTGTCTTGCGCTGCCTTGGACTTTGCAGCCGTCTCCGCGATCGGGTCATCGCCTTTAGCCTCGTCCATGTTCATCGACGCGTCGTGAGGTTGCGCCGCCATCGCCGCATCGGCTGCGGGCGCCTGCTCTTCCTCGGCGCTCAACGCGGGTAGCGCCGTCAGTCCCGCGCCCGTCAGAATGAGCGCACCGATTACGAGCCTGTGGGTGTTCATCGCGACCTCCTCTTCATGAAGCAACGGGCTGCGAACCAGGGCACGGCGCGCAATTCGCCCTTGCTCGACCAGTCTCGTCAATCGTCTGTGGGACGTCATTGGATGAAGCTCCCCAAAGCACAGTAGGGGAGTTCCACCTGCGTAATACCCCGCGCCAGACGGTACGGTTGTTCCCCGTACGAAACGCAGCACGTGCCCCGTTGCCGCGCGCGTGGCGCGCGGCCTACAATCCCACAGCGGCTTCAGAGTTTTTCGGGTCAACCAGACGGGAGCGCCCATGCATGCCACTACGTCGCCTGAACCGCCCGTCAAGCTGCGCGATCTGATCGACGCGATGCGCAAGCTGGGCAACGCCATGCGCGACACGCAGCAGACGGCGCACATCAGCGACGCGCGCGGCGCCGCGCTCGCCTTGATGACCGCAGAAGGCGCGATCGTCAGCATGAATCGCAGCGCTGCCGCGCTGCTCGGCTATGCAAGTGCCGATCTCGCGGGCAAGCGTCTCGCGGACCTTGCGCATGAAGAAGATCACGCTACCGTGGACCAGCAGTTGCGCGACAGCGCAGCCCCTGTGTTCCGCACATTCGACGTCACGCTCACGGGCCGCACCGGCCATCGAATGCCATTGCATGTGTACCAGCAGACGTTTGCACCGGGCCAGGGCGGCGCGCCGCTCCGGCTGATGTTGTTCGCCGAGCCACTCGCGTCGCTGGGCGGGGAAAAGTCCCAAAGCGCCCAGCCACCTGCCGATGCCGCGCGCAAACCAGCAACGTGGCTCATGATGGGCCAGCAGCGCGAACGCGAGCGTCTTGCCGCCGAGCTTCACGACGGCATGGGTCAGGCGCTGACGTTGATCAAGCTGATGGTGGAAGACGCCCGCATGCGTTTGCGGCGCGGCCAGGCCGACGACGCTGCGCAACTGCTCGATTCGACCGTCCTGCAGATACGCGATACGATCGGCGAAATGCGGCAGATATGCGGAGAGCTGAGGCCGCTCGCGCTGGAGCGCCTCGGCCTGCCCGCCGCGTTGGGCGCGCTCTGCCGGCGCGTCGAGCAAAGCATCGAAACGCTGCGAGTGATGTTTTCATGCGGCATCGAAGACGGCGAAATCCCCGATCATCTAAAGGCGGATATCTTTCGCGTGGTGCAGGAAGCGCTCAATAACATCGTCAAGCATGCTGCCGCTTCAGAGATTCGCGTCGAGTTACAGAGCAAGGCATCGCATCTGCTGCTGACCATACGCGACAATGGAACGGGCTACGAGGCACGCCCGCTTCGCACGGACGACGCCCGCTCGAACGGCCTGGGTCTGACGGGCATGCAGCATCGCGTCGAAGCGCAAGGCGGCATGTTCGCCGTGAGCGCAATCCGGGAAGACGGCACCGAAGTTTCGGCATGCTGGCCGCTGTAGCACCTCGCATGTCGTGCCGCGCGGCGTGCACGCATATGCCGGCTAGCCCGCCGTCGTGCCGCTCATGCGCGGCAGCGCGTCGTTCTCCGCGTCGCCCGCCGGGCCGTCCGCCTGCGGGGCGGCAACGGGCAAACGATACAGCCCGTCGTCCGTTTCCGGCTCCGCGCATTTCGACGCGAGTGACGTCAGCAAGCCCATGCTGATCGCCGCAAGAACGAGCTCCGTCACATTCTCGATTGCAAGTTTGTGCATCACGCTCGCGCGATACTTCTCGATCGTCTTCGGACTCAGGTTCAGATACTGGCCCACCTGCCGGTTGGTCCGCCCTTCCGCAATCAGCTTCAACACGCTGCGTTCGCGGGCCGTCAACAGGTCCCATGCTTTCTTCGGCGCGGCAATCTCGCGCCCCGTCACGAACGAATCGACCATGAAGCCATAGACGTCCGCGCTCAGATGCTTCTTGCCCTGCATGACCGTGCGCATCGCGAAGAGCAGTTCGTCGAACGACACATCCTTCAGCACGTAACCGTCGACACCCGCGCGCAACGCCTCGCGCACATATTCCTCACTCTGATGCACGGTCAACGCGATGATGCGCACGAGCGGCGAGCGACGCTTGATCGCCGCCGTCGCGTCGATGCCGTTCATGCCGCGCATCGACAGATCCATCAGGATCAGGTCGGGTGCCAGCGACATGGCGAGCTGACACGCTTCCTTCCCGTCACGCGCTTCGCCCACTACTTCGTATTCGCTTTGCGCCGATAGCATCGAACGCAACCCGTTGCGCAGCAGGTCGTGGTCCTCTGCGATGATCACGCGATGTTTGATGTTCACGGCCGGCTCCTCGTGTCGTGTAAGTGCGTATGCCATAACATGGCGAGCACAAAATTCTTCTTCTTTCGATTGTTACTTTCTTGCACATTACGAATATATTTCGTTATGCTAACGCTTGGCGGCAAAACCCTGCCACGCCTGCGCCCGGCTCAGGAAGAGCAAGGAGCTTGCCAACCTTGCAAAACCTGTATGCGTGCCTGACTATTTGAAAACCGTCAAAGATCGGTAATTTTTGCGCGCAAAAATGTTTCATTCCTGATCAGTTTCTTTCCATTTCACGCTTCGGTAATACTTCGAAAAAAGTCCCTTTCCGCAGAGAGACCCGAGTTATCCGGTAGTCTTCACCCACACGGCGCGCTCTGATCTGGATTTCCTGCTTCGCGCGTGCCTGCGCGCCCAAACACCCGACGAATTCGCCCTTGCCATATCCGCCTCACCTGTAACGTTTCTGTACAGTGGGTGAAAGCCCTCCGCATTCACCTCGGAAAAAGGGGACATCGCCCCATTGCCGCCCTCTGGACCGCGCACCACAATCGGAGCACGAGCGGAGATCCATCATGCGCGTGCACGCAGCGACACGACCGGCACCCACAGCATCCGCGCCATCCGTTCTGTCGGCCGTCGTGCTCGGTCTGGTTCTGGCGCAGTCCGCACACGCCGATATTTTCGGCAAGGTCGACAGCACGGGCGCAATTGTGCTGACGGATATGCCAGGCAAGACGGGCATGTCGGTGATCGTCGCGTCGCCGCCGTCACCAGCCCGGGCGAAACAGCCCGTGCAATCGACGCATGCCGATGCCTCGCAATTCGAACCCGTGATCGCCGAAGCCAGCGAAACCTTCCATCTACAGCCCGAACTCTTGCGCGCGGTGATCGACGTCGAATCGCGCTACAACCCGAATGCCGTCTCCGATAAAGGGGCGCTGGGCCTCATGCAGTTGATGCCGGACACGGCGCGCCGCTTCTCCGATGGCGACATGTTCAACCCGCGCGACAACGTGCTGGCGGGCGCCCGCTATCTGCGCTTTTTGCTCGATCTCTTCAAGGACGACATGGAACTGGCGCTCGCCGCATACAACGCCGGCGAGAATGCGGTGATACGAGCGGGCTACAGGATTCCGTCGTTTCCCGAAACGCGTTCCTATGTGCCGCGCGTGCTCGATAAATACCGGCGCTTGCTGCCTGCGAGCAGTTGAGTGAGCCACCTCGATTCACGCGCATTCACCGCCTCGCGCTACGGCACGATCCAGTCGCTGTCCGCGACCACGCGCAATCTGTCCGGCTCTGCGAAGCGCACGATGTATCCGCCCTTCGATGCATATCGCTGACCCGGTGCGAGCGTGAGGCGCGGATAGTAGCCGGTCAGAATGCGATGTTCGAGCATGTCGTCGATACGTTCGACGAGATAGTCGCGCACGAACGCATCGACCATATGGCTCAGCGTTTCGGCGAGCAGCCCGCACGCCAGATAGGTATCGGCCTGCACACGCTCGTCGACCACGGGAATATGGCGTATCGCGAACCAGCCGAACGCATAGTCGACGCGCACGCGCCGGCCTTGCGGCAGATCGACGGGATACGCAAGCCGGGCGTTGTCGCGCCAGTGCGAAGGCAGGGGTACGCGGTCGAGCCCGCCCATCAGCCCGGACACATACACGGCCACCGAGGCAGCCGGCGCGTCGCCGAGCGCGGCGATGTCGGGCGGCCTGAGCCACAGCACGAGCGCATCCGCATGCGACGCGCCTCGCAGCGCCGCCGCGACGCGCGCGTTCGCGGGCATTGCGTGATTCTCGACGGCGATGCCCTGCTTCTTCAAATCTGCGGCAAGCGCCTGCGCTGCGGCCTCGCCGCTATCGCCCGCGCGATAAACCTGCAGCACTGTCTTGACCGGTCGAGCCGAAACGGAACTGGCGGACTCGCGAATTCGTTTCGCGATCAGTTCCGCTTCGAGCAGCACGCCACGCGAGAAATACATCGAGTAGAAGTCGTGTTCGCTTTCGACGGGCACCTCGACGTTCGGAAACAGACACGGCACCTGTTCGCGCTCGCAGAAATCGTGAACAGGCGCCCAGTTCCTGCCGCCGAGTCCCGACAGCACCGCGAACACCGGCTGCGTCGCAAGATACTGCCGCAACTGCGCCTGCCACGTCTCCGGCGGGCCGTGGAGTTCCCATACATGCAGTTCCCAGCGCCGGTTGACCATGAACATCATCTTGCGCGACGAGCGCAACGCGGGCGTCGCGCCCAACGGCGCAGCGTTCTTGTCGGCAAAGTAATGTTCGAGCACGTCGAGCATGCCGCGCCGCTTCACGGGGTCGGCGTCGGGCGTGATGATCGTTGCGAAGTGCAGCACGGTGTCGGTGACGCCGAGCGCCCTGCGCCTGTCCAGCGTCTTCAGATAGCCGATCAGCGCATGCATGTCCGCGTCGCTCAGATCGAATTGCGGCATCAGATAGCCAAGCGGCTTGCCTTCGGAATCGACGCCTTCGCGGATCGCGCGCGCAAGCGTCGCTTCCGTGTACGGCTCGCGACTGGTGCGCATGCCGTCGATGAACGGCACCGTCAACTCATCCGGGTTGTTCGTGGGCGGATGAAACAGATACTGCGCGGCAATGGGCGGAATGACCGTGTTGCCCTCCTTCGCGCCAAGCCCGCTGCGCCGATGGCAATTCATGCAGGCGGCCGTTGCGCCTCGCATCGCGAGCTGCCCCTGATGCGTTGCTTCGACGGGGCGGCCGTCGCCGGCGATGCCGTCGCGAAAGATCGCTTCGCCGGCGTCGACAGGCGGCGCTCCGAGCGCGTGTTGCGTGGACACCAGCAAGGCAGCGGCACACGCGGCGGCAAACGCGCTCGCAAAGAGCAGCTGCCGTGAAAACACAGTGGCCGTTGCGACGAGGCCGGGCATGATCGTTACTGCGCCGGACCAAATGCGGAACGCGGCGCCGGCATGCCGCCCGCGCCGACTGCCACCGATGCGCGCCGCCCCGGCACCAAAGGCTTGACGAACATCGCGTCGTCGAGCGGCGGATTCAGCGACACCCGCTCGAGCACGAGCCGGTCCTTCTTCGCCGCGCCCGCCACGCCGCTTTCGATCGCGAACGGCACCTGCACGCCGTCGACCTCGCGATAGTCGCGATAGGTCACCTCGATCTTCACAGGCGCGCCCGACAGACCCGGCGCGTCGCGATCGTACCTGACGTCGAGAAACGACACGGCGTCGACCCATACATGACGATGCGCGCCCGACGGCAACGTGACGGCAAGCCGGTAAGCGTCCTTTCCTTCGATGGCATCCATGCCGTCGAGCGATACGGCAATCCCCTTCGCCGTGTGATCGAGCAGCGGGCCATCGATCACCTGTTCGTCGCGTGCATAACGGACTTCTGCGGGTGTGTAGGGCTGCACATCGGGCGCGCCGCCCGAAGACGGCCGGATCTTCCACCCTTCCTTGCCGTCGAACACGCGCACGATCCGCTGGTTCATCGCTGTGATCTCGAAGCGCGTGCTGTTGGGCCGCCGCAGCGCCAGCACGAATGGCGCATTCGGCGTCGGCGCGTTCGCGCTTTCGACATGCCCCATCCAGATCATCGTGCGGACCTTGCGCCACGCGTCCACGCCGCCGCGCGCGGCCTCGTTCTTCGCGATGATCTCGTCGACCGTAAGCGGCTGGCCGGCGGCGGGCATCTGCGCCCATGCGAGCGCGGACACACAGCCCGCCAGCAGCCATGACGCGATGCGTTTCATGATCGTGACCTCATCGACGTGGCGTCATTTCGCGGCGACTTTGGCAGGCGCGGATTGCGGTTGCGCGGGCAATTGCGGCTTCGCAAAGAGGGCGTCGTCGGCGGGCTGGTTCACCGTGACATGCTGGATCGTCATCTGATGCTTCTGCTTCACGCCCGTCACCTGTGTCTCGAGCAGATGCGGCACCATCAATCCGCCCTCGCGCCGGTAATCGCGGTAGTAGACGGAAACGACATGCATGCGGCCATCGAGCTTGCGCGGATCGCCTTCGACCTTGACTTCGAGAAAGCTCGACGCGTCGATCCACACATGCCGTTGCGCGTGATCTTTCGTGGTCAGCAGGAGTTTGTATGCGCGGTGTCCGTCGATCGTCTCCATACCCTGCAACGCGACCTGGCTACCCTTGGCCGCATAGTCGATCAGCGGCCCGTCGAGATCGGCCGTTTCCGCCGCCGATTTCGCTTCGGCAGGCGTATAGGGTTCTGCGACATTGCGGCCCAGGAACGGACGCACCTTCCACCCCTGGCTGCCGTCGTAGACCTGAAACGCAATCTGGTTGTCGAAGTTCAGTTCGAAGCGGCTCTTGTGCGGCCGCTTCATCGTCATGACGTACGGGAGCTTGACGGGCTTCGTGCCACCCACGTCGATCTGTCCGCTCAACGTCATCGTGTTGACGGCACGCCATGCCTGCAGGCCGCCGCGCGCGGCCACGTTGCGCTCGACGACCTGCGCCGCGCTCATCCCGCCGCCGCCCGCTGCCAGCGTGGCGTGCGCAGCGAAACTCGCGGCCACCACGCCCGTCATTGAAGCAAGTACCCGAAAGCCCCGGTTCATGTCGATCTCCTCAATGTCGTGCCGCGCATACGCCTTATTGAACGACCAGCCCATCGATATGGAACGAGCCGATCAATACGTTGACGCGGTCCCCCGCCTTCACCAGATTGCCCTTGTTGGAAAACACCATCCAGTATTGCTGGCCGACCTCGAGCGCGCCCGTCTGCCGCAACTGGCCGATGTTGTCCATCACGGGCACTTCGAGCAGCACATGATTGGCCTCGCCGTACAGATAAGGCGTCGTGCTTTTGTCGCCGAGCAGCTTCGCGAGCGCCGGGTCCGTCACGCGGTAACTGAAGCGCAGCAGATTGCCCGACGCAGTGCGGCGCACGCTCAGGTTGTCGATGCCCCGCACCGACTGATAAAAGGTGCGCGCGTGCGCGGGCAGCTTCATCGGCTCATAGTGCGACGCATGCGGCGCGCTGCCATGCATCGCCACCTGCTGCGCCGCTGCCGGCATCGCCAGCAATGCGGCACAGCAGACCCACGTCGCCTCCATGACTACGCGTCTCATTGCACCGCTCCCGTCGAAGGCGCATTGGCCTGCGGACCTGCCGTGCCCGTTGCCCCACTGCCCAGCACCTGATTGAGCAGATCGAGCAGCGCGCCCGGCGCGAACGGCAGGTTGCCGCCTGCGAACAGTCCTGTGCGTGGCAACTCCACCGCGCCGATGTCGTAGCTGCCGCTCTGCGGACGCTGCGTGCCGAAGAAGTCGTGATTTGGCGCACCCGCATTCGTGCCCGCATTGACGGCAGGCGAACCCGTCTTGATCGAGTAGTTGCCGAGCGGCACGCCATAGTTCGTGCTGCCTGAACTCACCGTCATGTTGAACAGCGACAGCGGCCCGTACGACATGTTGATCCACTGATTGCCTTCATCCGGCGTCGCCGACGGCATCAGACCGAACAGCGGATTGGGCAGCACGGTATCCGCAATGCCGGGCGGCACCGCGAAGCCGTTGCCGCCGCCTTCGGGCGGCACCCGCGCGCCATTGCAGTACTGGCTCACCACGTTAGGATTCGCCGAGCTGTTGTGCGCGTTCGGGTAGTCACCTGCATCCGTGATGATCGAATACTGCGGCGCGAGCCTCATGCCCGACGAGTGATCCGAAGGCTTCATATCGCCATAGGCGCCAAGATCCCAGTACACAGCCTTCGGATCGCAGTAGCCCGTCTGATGACCCGCCTGGTTCAACGTCGGGTTCAGCGCGACGATGTTCTGCAAGCCGGGGATGTTCTGGTTCAGCCCGCCCACCGTGATAAAGAACGTGCGGTTCTGCCAGAACACGTCGTTCCTCAACACGGGGAACGAGTAGTGGCTACAGTCCTCTCCTGCAGGACAGCCCGCGCCGCCCGCCGTGAACGCCGTCAGGAAGTTCTGCGTATGCTTCGCGGTTTCGAGGCCGGAAGGCTGCATCGTCGACGTCGTGATCGGGCTGCACGTCGTTTCCGAGCCGACCGTCGTGCAGTTCGGCGGACCGACGTTGGCCTGCGCAGCGAGCGCCGTGTTGAACAGCACGCCCGCCGATGCCGTGGAGTCGTTCGAGACCACCGTGTTGTTGATGAAGTTCACGCGCACGGCATCCTGCACCGACACGCCGCCGCCCGACCAGCCCGCCACGTTGTTCGCGATGATGTTGTTGATCACGCTCACCTCGTACCAGCGGTTGCGGTTGCGCGGGCTGCGCTGAACGTCCGTGCCATTGATGTTCTGCAGACGCAGGCCGCCGCCCTTGCCGCTTTCGGCCGTATTGCCGACGATCAGGTTGCCGTCGATCACGAGACCCGGCCCGACGCCGTCCGATAGCTGCGGCGCGCAGTCGATATCCACCGCCGAGTTCTCGCAGAACGTGCCGTCGGGCGGCACGCCCTGGGCGATCAGGCCGCCGCCGTAGGTTGGCAGCGTCGGGTTGTTGCTCTGGTTGAACAGAATCCAGTTGTGCGACAGGTCGCCGTTGTAGCTGAAGCCGAAGTGCGCGACACCGCCGCCGTCGCCGCTGCTCATATTGCCGCAGACCCAGTTGTAGTTGAAGTGATAGTTGTCCGCGCCCGAGCAGAACGTCACGCCCGCTGCCGAAGAAGGCGTCGTCGAGTTGATCTCGTCGCCGTACGCAGCATTCGACGTCACCGAGTTGTGGTGCACGTTGACATGCGTGTTGTACGCGAACGGCTCTTCCGTGAAGCCATCGTTGGCGATCGTGCCGTCGGGCACCTCCACCTGGCCGATCGTGATCCCGCCTGTCAGCGTGCCTGCATTGCTGAACACGCGGTTGTTCGACACCTCCGTGTAGTGGTTCCAGCCGTGCAGGAAGATGCCGCCGCCGCCCTGCGAGCTGTTCGTGAAGGTGATGCCGTCGACACGCGACGGGTTGCACAGGAAGTTGCTCGAATACGTGTTGCAGTCCGCGTTGCTGGCCGTCAGCGGCGTACAGATACCGTTGGCCGTGCAGTTCGGATCAGCCTGCAGCTTGCCGCCCACGCGCACGTCGCGCACGCCCTTGGCAAGCACGGTGATAGCCGCGCCTTCATACGCGCCCATCAAGGTCGGCTCCATCAGCAGTTCGCCGAGATTTCCGTTCAACGTGTTGTCCCAGCCGACGGTGGGTTCGAGCGGAATCGCGTCCACCTGGCGCTGCATCGCGGCCGGGCACGCATACGCGCCGGACGGATCGTACGCATTGCCTGACGAGATCACGCCGCCGTTGAGCGCCACGCCGAACAGACAGTCGACCTGTCTGCGCCACGGGTCGAGCTTGCCCGACGGATGCGTATTCGCATTCACCACCACGGCGGGCGCGCCCACGCCTTGCAGACGAACGGGCTTCCACATCAGCAGCATTTCGCTGTAGTTGCCCGGCCCGACGATGATGAGGTCGCCAGGGGTCGCCTTGTCGATGGCCGTCTGGATCGCGTTGTTCGTCCCATTCTCGCCGCCGACATAGGCAGGTGCCTTGCCGCCGATCGTGACCGTCACGGTATCGATCGATTTCTTGCCGTTGCCCGACGTGATGACCAGTTCGCCGCAGCGCGTCTGCGTATTGACGCCGCGCTGCTGGATCGTGCAGCTCGACTGGTTCGCGGACAGCGTCGGCACCGTGATGTTGATCTGCGTATCCGACCACGCGTTCACGTGCGCATTCACACCACCGACCGTCACCGTCCCGGTGCCCTGCGAAGCGCCGAAGCCATAGTGCCGCGTGACGAACTTCTGGTTATACGGCGACGTGGTCGCAGCGGGGCCGCCGTAGGCATGATTCGGCACCTGCTGGTCGCCGAGCGCCTTGATGGTCAGCGTATGGCCGGCCTGGCTCACCCACGGACCCGCGCCGCCGTTGCTCGTGTCGCCCGTCACCGACGAGATCGCGGGCGTCGCGTCCGGATACGCGCAATCGGGTGGGTTGTAGCCGTCTGCGAACGCGGACACGGGCACGACAGGCGTATCCATGTACTGCGTCTGCCCGGGCATGAACGGAATCTCGTAGCAGAACTGGCTGTACGCGGGGTTGAACAGCGGGTCGCGGATCGTCTGCCCCGGATGCGCCGGGTCGGGCATGTCGGGATCGTTCATGCAGGCGACCATCATCGTCGGCGCGTAGCCCGTCGGGTTCGGCGGGTTCACTTCCCACGTCGAGTAATTCAACCCGTTGAAGATGCCCCACTGGTCCGAATAGATGCGGCTCACTTCGTTGCCGGCGAAATCCTTCATCGAAACTGGCACGTTCGGGACCGCGAACTTTTCGCCGAACTGCGGCGAGTACGGATCGAACTCCGAAGAAAAGTCATCGAGCATGAAGCCGGTGAAGTGCGCGGCCACGTGCGTCGAGCTAAACACCCAGAACTTCGCGAGCACCGACATCTGGTTGGTCAGCACGACTTCCTTGCGGTCGCACAGGTGCCGCGAGGCGCCCGCGAACGGCGCGACTTCCTGCGAGCCCGGGAACAGGCTGATGTAGTCCGGCACCACACGCAGCGCGCCGACGCACGGCCAGAACGTCTCGACGCTGCCCGTGTCGCCTTCGTGACGCGGCGACGAGCCGAGCTCCGTGGTGGGGTTCTGCGCGTTGTTGCGGTTGTACGTCGCGTTCACGGCTGCCTGGTCGGGCAGGATGAAGATGTTGCCCAGTCCGCCGAACTGCTGCGTGACAGGCGCGATGTAGTTGTCGCCGATCAGGATGTTCTTGTCTTCTTCCTTCACGAGTTCATAGCCCGGCGGCACGATGACTTCGACCACATACTTGCCCGCAGGCAGCATGTACGAGCCGTCGGCGAGCTTGCTGCAGATCGTGCAGTTCGAACCCTTCGGCGTGCCCTTCTGCGGATCGCGGTCCGTCACGCTCGGGAACTGGTACATCCCGTCGTATGGCGCGGGCTGCAACTGGTTGAACGCGTGCATGCCGTCATAGCACTTGAACTGCGAGTGCATGGGCAGCGTCCGCTTTTGCGGGTCGAGCCATTGCGAGCTGTCCTTCAGCGTATAGAAGAACGGATCAGTGGTTTCCTGGCCCGGGCAGTTCATGTTCGGCACGCCATCCGAACGGAAACCCTGCGCCCAGTCGTCCCAGCTGCTGGTCTTCGTCGTATCGACGAGCGTGAGGCTCTGCGTGCCGTCGGCAGCCGTGCCTTCGGCGTACAGGTTGACCGTCACGTTCGGCACGTCAGGCGTCCAGCTCGTATGGATCAGCAGAGCCGGATCGTCGAACGGGCGTGTCGATGCATAGATCACTTCGCCATGAATGCCGCCGTTCTCGTTCGCCCCATACGGCGCCTTGCCGAATTCGATGAACGAGTTCTGGCCTGAGAAGCCTTGCCAGCCCATCGTCGTGACCCACGGCGGGTCGATGCGGCCCGTCGACGGATTGGTGCCCGTGCGGTCATTGCAGTCCGCGTCGTTGCAGTAGATCGCGCCCGGCACGCGCAACGCGTTCGGCAGATGCGCCGTCGACGATTCCAGCGTGTTCGCGTAGTTCGCCGCGATCGACGAGCCACCGCCGCCAGGCGTGCCGTCAGGCGGGCCGCCCGCGTCGTAGACGACATGCACGCCCGTCTGCTTGTAGCGCGTCGTGTCGGCCTCCGCGATGTACCAGTTGAAGAGCGGGAACACCTCGTTGAACGACGCGTAACCGTTCAGGTCCGTGTTGTTGAAGTTCGAATAGCTGCCGTCGCGGAAGCGGATATTGGTCGGCACGAGCGCGAGACCCGGCTCGCTGTCCTGCGACACGCCATCGCCGTTCGTATCGATGAAGCTGCGCGTGTAGAGATTCGTATGCCATTGCAGCACGGCCAGGTCGCCGACGTTCTGCGTCTGTCCGCCTTTGAGCTGCACCGCCGTCGCGAGACCGTCGACGATCTGGTCGTTCCACTGGTCGAACACCGTGATGCGGAACAGACCATCCGGCAGGCCGGTGATGCTGAACGTGCCGTCCGCGTTGCACTTCGTGAATGCGATATCTTCGAGGTCGGGATCGCCGACGCTCACATAGCATTGCGTGAAGCTCAGCGAATCGCGCGAGCCGCTGCTGTAGAGGTTCTCGTTAGGCGGACGGCTGTAGTGCAGGTTCGTGATCTTGCCCGTGACGCCGTTGTTGCACGGCACGCCCTTGCACACACCCGGCAGCCGCGCGTTGATGATCTTCGGATTCGCGAAGCCGATCGTCACGTGGAAGCCGGCCGGTCCGAACTCCTGGAAGTAGGCGGGGCCACCCACCTTGATGAACGCATCGTGCGCTTTCTGGCCGTCCAGCGTATTGGTCTGCAGCCATTCTTCGCCCTTCGCGATGCGGTCCGCAGCCGGCGTCGCAACGACACCGTAGCGGCCCGGCATCAGGTTCGCAATGATTGCCTGGCCCACCAGCGGCGACATTGTCTTGCCATCCGATTCGAACTTCGGACAGGTCGGAATCATGCCGACCAGGCCGTCGTTCGCGGCCTTCGTGATCGGGCATGCGTCGAGGCCGGTGCTCGGATCGATCGTGCCTTGCAGCGAATTCGACAGCGGCATGTTGAACATGTCGTACGTCATCTGGCCGGTCGCGTCGCCCGTGCCGCCCGCGTCGTCGAACAGCTTGATTTCGAAGCCGCCGAGGCCCGGCTCGCGCGCCGTGCCGAACGCATCCGTGCCGCCGCTCACATCGACTTCGCCGTTGACGGGCGCATCGTCTTCGAACACGAACACCGAGATTTTCGCCGTCTGCAACGGAGTCTGCTGAAGCAGCACGTTGACGGCATGTTGCGTGGGCGCGACCGGCGCGCCGCCCATTGCGTGGCCGCAGGTGCCCGTGCCGGGCGCGAAGTCCGCGCCGCCCGGACCCGACGGACAATCCTTCGCAATGTCGAACTGCCGTTGCGCACCGTTGGGGTTGTTCGGATCGACCGGCTGCGGCGCGCCCGCGCCATTCGTGAAGGTGTTGCCGGCGTCGCCGGGAAGAATCGACAGGTAGTAGTGCTTCGTCGGATCGAGTGCGACCTGCGATGGATCGACAGCAGTCTGCTGGGCCGAATCCGTGCGGCACACGCCGTTGCCGACGTCGCACACGGCGGGGACGTGCGTATTCGTGCCCGGATCGAACACAGTCTGCCCGGATTCGCACGATACCGTGCCGACGCATCCCGCCGCGACGACGGGCATGTAGCTCGTGTGGAAGCTCGTGCCGAGGCTTGGCACGGGCAGCGGCGGACACGTCGCGGGCCGCGTCGACGAGTTCACCTGGCAAGCGGGATCGATCTGGAAGGTACGGTCTTCTTCGATGATCCAGCGGTAGTCGTTGATTGCCGTCCCCGTCTTCGCATCCTTCACCGCGACGGCGAGACCGCTGCCGCCCTTGAAGGTCACCGTGACTGTCGCGGCCCCGCTAGCCGTGTTCTGCGAGTTGACGGCCTTGTACTTGAACGTGACCGTCGACGTCGCGTTGCCGACGGGTGCCGCGCTCGGCACAGCGTTGAACGAGCCGTCCGCATTGAGCGTCACCGTGCCGCCCGACGCACTGCCGACGATCGAAGCCGTCAGCGGCAGCCCCGCCGGATCGCGGTCGTTGCCGAGCACGCCCGGCGCGCCGATGTGCAACTGCGACGCGATGTTGCTGCTGAACGCGTCATCCGACGCGACGGGTGCCCCCGACAGGCAGTTCGAGCCCGCCGAGCATGCGGCAAGCGTGACCGTCGCGGTCAGCGCGGCGTTACCGTTCGCCTGATAGGTGAAGCTGTCCGACGTGGTGCCCGCATTCGGTACATACGTGAAGGCGCCGTTGGGGTTCAGCGTGAGCGTGCCGCCTGTCGGCTGTGTCTTGACCTGCACACCGTAGACACCCACGTCGTTGGCGATCAGCCCCTTGCCAGGGTCCGAGACCGTCAGCGTATTACCCGCGACGAGGAAATACGAATCCGGGTTAGCCTTCGCGTTCGTATTGCCCGCCGCGGAGGTCGGCAACGCGCCGCCGTTCACGCTGATGTAGCCCTGCATGCCGCCGTCGCGCTGGTTGTTGGTCGACAGGCTCAACTGACGGTCGAACACGGGCAACGCGAGCGCGCCCGCAGCGACCGAGTTCATCAGCACGTCGTAGGTTTTGCCGGCGGCCAGAAATACGGCGCTCTGCACGCGCGGATTGCCGGGCAGCACGTTGCCGTCTTCAGCAATCAGCGAGAAGCCGGACACGGGCGGCAGGCCCGTTTGCGCGCCGACAACGGATGGCACATGCATGCGCAAACCGGCGTTCACGAAGCGCAGCAGAATCTGGCCCGTCGAATTGGCCGTCGCAGCGGGGGCCGTAACGGGGAACGCGGAGCCATTGGCATTCGACCGGTCGAACGCGACACCGTTGATCAGGTAATAGCGCGGGTCGTAGTTCACCGCGGGTGGATAGCAGGTTCCGTAGGTCGCCGATGCGGGATCGCCGCAACCGCCCGAGAGACCCGACCACACGCGCGCTTCGCTGAAGCCCGGTGTGGCAACGGCCGTAGTGACGGCCTGGTTCTGCACAGGGTCGATTTCGCTGAGCACCAGCGGCAGATCCGCATCGTATCGGATGCCCGGATAAGCCTGCCCTTGCGTCGAACCGGCCGTGGGAGGCGTCGTGACGACGAGCACGCCGTACAGACCCATCGGCCCCTGGATCGACGGGTGCGTGCCCGATTCGATCAGATAGGTGCCGGGGCGCAGATTGTTCCAGGTCAGCTTGCTCGAACTGCCCGCTTTCACTTCGCTAGAGAACGACTGCACGCGCGGGCCTTGGGTCGGCGGCGTGAAGCTCGCGCCGCTGCCCGTGCCGGCGATCGGCCAGGTCGTTGCCGTCTGGGTCGCGTGAACGGGACTTGGCGACGTGGTCGCCGTGTTGCCGAGTCCGCCACCGAGCTGCCCGACGATCACGAGGGACGTCGGCAACTGCGCCGGCAGGCTGTTCGTGAGAGTGATCGTCAGCGAGCCGGGCGGCGTCGTGATCACGACGGGCGACCAGTTCGCGCCCGCGCCGGAATTGGACGCCGCGCAGGTGGCGGGCGCGACGGCCGCCGCCGAGCAGTTGTAGCCCCACATCGGCACGACCTGTCCATCGGGAAGTGCAATCGTCTGGGCCTTGGCCGTCAGCGTCACGCTCTGCGCGCAAACCATCGCGCTCGCCGTCATCAGCACCGACGCCGCGACACCCGCCTTCACGAGGCCGGCAAGCGTCCTTTTGAAATCGCAGGATCTCATCGCGATTCTCCCCGTCTCGTTAATTGCCTTCGTTAATCGTGAACGCCTGCGGATCGACGAGCATCATCATCATCATTCCGCCTGGGAAGATGTTGTTCGTCGTAATCTCGCGCTCATTGTGCGAATGCCACATGTAGGCGAACCCGGCTTCGGATGTCGGCGGATTCGCGATCGTGCCGCTCGGCGGCGTCGTGCCTGTGAACGAGGTCGCGCGAATCGTCGCGTCGGGGCCGAGATAGGGGCTGCCACCGTACCAGGGGCCGTTCGTGAACAGACGCGCATCGGGCAAGGTCACGGGGCCGCCGCTGCCGACATTGCCGAACGGATGCGCTTCGAGCGGCTTGTTGTGATCGGCGCACCACTCGTAGTAGTTCGGCGCGTTCGCGGGCGCGGGTGGATTGCTGTTGACGGTGTAGTAGCCGTTTGCATCGGGAACGCAGACGCTGCCGTCGCCCGCCGTGTGTCCATAGACGTCCCAGTTGAGACCCCTGCCCGTCCAGTAGAAGATGCCGTCCATTGCGAGGCCTGGCGTCGTGGTCGTCGTAAAGAGCAGCGGCCCGGCGAGCTTCGTCGCGTCCGTCTTGCTCAACAGCAGATTGCCGTCGCGCGCGAGCACGCGCACGTGATTGCCGTGCTCGTGGAACGGATGCTGCCAGCGGCCCGAGCCGATTACGCGCAGCAACACGAGTTCGCCGGGATGCATGTGCGGATTGCCGTTGTATGGCTGATGCGGATACTGCTGCGCGTAGTTCGGGTCCATGTCGTCGGGCATCGAGCGGCCATTGATCATGAAGTACGCGGGGTGGTACGGCTCGGTTTCGACGCTCATGCAACCCGTGGCCTGCGAGCACGGCTTGCTCGCTTCCTGCTCGGCCTGCGTATGGATGCGCGGGTCCATCTCCGAGAACTGGAACAGGTACTCGCGGTCGTAGCAGGCCAGCGGATGGTCGTATGCGGCAGCCGCGTTGCGAAAGTCGGGCTGGCCGTCGGGCAGCGTCGACTGAACCGCGCGACAGCCGGCGGGGACGGCGAGCGCGCCGCCCGCCGTGGTTGGCGTCGAGGTGGGCAGCACGATGATCGCGCCCGCGAGACCCATCTCGACCTGCAGGTCGCCCTGCGTGCCGCTGTAATAGCTATGCGTGCCCGGCGTCGATGCGATGAAGCTGTAGGTCACGCTGTTGCCGTGTGTCGCCTCGCGCGTGAGCAGCCCCGGCACGCCCGTGAGCGTCGTCGGACACGTGCCGTCCGGATTCAGCACGGCGGCGCAGACCTGGAAGCCCGGAAACAGGATCGACGTATTACCCGCCGCTTCGGGCAGGTTGTTCGTCAACGTGACGGTGACCTTGTCGCCTTGTTTGACGATCAGCGTCGGCCCCGGCACCTGCATGCTCGGGCAGTTCGCGCCCGGCATGCTGGCGGGAGAAAAGCCCGACGGCGCGGTGCGGCAGCCGTAGCCCCACGCGTAGACGCTCGCTCCATCAGGCTGGCTGATGCGGTTGGCTTCGGCCGACAGATCGAAATTCGTGCCCGTGATGCCCGGCGCGGCTGCGTGCGCGTTGATGCAATAGAGCAGCGCAACGACGGCTGCGCAAAGCAGCGCGTGGATCAGCGTAAAACGTGGCGCCGAGCCACGCCGCGCATAGCGTGTGCGTCGGAAGTTGTCGATGATGTTGCCCACGGCTCATCTCCTAGGTGCAGGACTTCGTGGTCGGGTCCACCGAATGGCAGATGTGGACCTCCGTCATCAATCCGCCAAAGTTCTCGGCATCGTTCGACAGGTGGTCGAGGTTCGGCGTGTACAAATAGAAAATCTGGCCGGCCGAGTAACGGGTCGTGTCGCTCGCATCGAGAATCACGTCGATCGACTCGCCGCCGCCGAGCGTGATCGAGTTGGTCAGATAGGTCATGTCGTTGCCGGCAAGATCGCGCAAGAGCCGCGCGTTGACGCCGATCACATGCATCGGAATGCCAAGCGACGCGAGAGTCTGAAACTCGCTGACGTCGAGATCCGAGATGCGCAGGAGCGCCTTGCCGCCCGCCGGGATATTGATGAGCGCGGGCAGCGGCTGCGAGAAGTGCTGCGAGCCGTCGGCAACGGGTGTCTGCATCGGGCCTTGCGACACGGTGTCCGGATAGCTGCGGCCGTTAAGCATGAAGTACTTGTCCTTCATGTCGGTGAACGGCTCCGGATTGAACGTCATGCCCACGAAGTGGAAATTCGGATCGAAGCCGTGAATCTGCACGGGATACTCGACGTCATAAGCCGTCGAACCGTCGCCGTCGTTGTAGGCATACAGCGTCGGCGTGTTGCTCTTGTTCTTGACGTGCAGCACGCTGTTTTGCGGCGGCACGGGCGTCGAGCAGAGAACGTCGTTGCCGCATGCCGTGCGCGGATCGCTCTGCTGCTGGATCAGCGCGTGGTAGAGCGTCCCGTTCGTCACGCGGTTCTGGCGCGGACGCACGAAAATCTGGCCGACCATGCCCATCTGTAGATGCTCGGGCGGCGTGATGTGACAGTGCCAGAAGTACGTGCCCGCATCGGGCGCGAGGTAGTAGTACGTGAAGCTCGCGCCGATATTGATCGCCACCGACGCATCCGGCACACCGTCATAGAACGCGGACGCATTCGGATAGCCGTGGAAGTGCACCGTGTGCTGCTCGAACAGGTCGGGCCGCATGATCATCCCGACGTTGGTCAACGTGAGGAAGAACTCGTCGTCTTCGTCGATGGCCATCGTCGGCGCGGGCATGTTGCCGTTCATCACGCCCACGTCCATGATCTGACGCGGATCGACATGCCCCGTCAGCTGGCCGGGTGGCGACGAGTCCGGATCGGGCACGAGGCCGATTGCGCCGTTGTAGTTCGGATCGGCGGCCGTGCCGACGACATTGAACACCGACGCGAACTGCGTGCCCGGCAGGCCCTTCTTGATATCTGCCAGGCCTGACAGCGGGCCGAATGCGAACAGATAGGTCTGCGTGCCGTCGCCCATGGTGGCATAGCCGTCACCACCCGAAATCTGCTGGCATTTGATCGCGCCGTTCACGACGCCCGTCGCCTGCGAGTTCGGCCCCGTGAAGGACGGGCCCGTATAGGCAGGCTCGCCCGCGCCTGCCGGCAGGGCTGACGGATGCTGTGTGGTAGTGGGTGGACATTGCACCCGGAACGATTGGGCGAACGACGGCAACGCGAACAACGACAGCAACAGCGCCGCCACGCCGCTGCGGTATGCGAGGGTACTGAACATAGGACCTCCGCTGAGGAGTCAGTCAGCGCGGGGACGCGCTGCCGTCGGACACTGCGATGACGAGTGAGGGTTCATCGTCGCAATGTCCCGTATTTGAATTTTGCAGACGAGGACCGGGCGGCGGGATGGGGCACCTCCCTACACTTGCGGTAGGGTTGACCCAACAGGGACGCGAAGTCGCGGAAACGCGCGGGGCGCCTGCCGCGTGCGAACGCGCCACCTTCAGTCGGGCGGCGACCGCAAGTCTGGATTGCGGCGGTGCAGGTTGACTGGTTTGCGAAAACGAGCCCACCGTCACGTATCTCAATAGCGATTTGCGCCGCGATGGACTAACCTCTGAACGGGCAAATCGATCGAAGCGTTGTGGTCATTCCGGGGAGATGGATATGAAGCACTGCGGATTTGCCTGGGTTGTAGTCGTGTCTGGCTGCGTCGCAATCGGCCCGGTCGCGCACGCGGAGCCACCCCCGGATATCGCACCCAAACTGGCAAACATCGGACGCGTGATCGACCCTGTAGCGACGGGTGCGCTATACGCGCCTCAGTTGAAAGCCCAGTCCTATGAGGGTGTACGCGTCACGCGAGACGTGAGCTACGGTCCGGACGACAAGCAACGTCTCGACGTGTTCGTGCCCGCAGCCACTCAGGCGTCGCCGCGCGCCGTCCTGATCTTCGTGCACGGCGGAGGCTATGTCCGCGGCGACAAGCATGCGCCCGACAGCCCGTTCTATGACAACGTCATGCTTTGGGCCGCGAATCACGGGATGATCGGAATAAACGTGAACTATCGGCTGGCTCCTCAAAACGGCTGGCCATCCGGCGCGGAAGATCTGGGGCTCGCGACGCGTTGGGTGCAACAGAACATCGCTGCGCAAGGCGGCGCTCCCGCGCGGATATTTCTGGTCGGCCATTCGTCCGGGGCGTCGCACGTAGCCGGCTATGTCGCGCAGCCGCGCTTTCACGGACCCCAAGGTGTCGGGCTTGCGGGCGTCGCCCTGATATCGCCCGGCATCATCGATCCGACACGCGCCAAAGGACCGACACGCGACGCCTACTTCGGGGAAGACGCGAGCGTGTATGCGGAGCGCTCATCGCTGCCCGGCATCCTGATCGCGCCACTGCCGGTCATGGTGACAGTGGCCGAGTTCGATCCGCCCGAAATCGAGGGTTACGCGACGCAACTGAGGGGCGCGCTGTGCGATGCCAGGCGCTGTCCGACGTGGACACGCTTCGCGGGACACAATCACATGTCCGTGGTCGACTCGTTCAACACCGCCGACGACGAAGTCGGCGCGGCATTGCTCGCATTCATGCAGGTGGGCCGATAGCGCTCTGACTGTAGCGACTTGTCTTTGCCCGCTCCCGCCCGCTTTTGGCTGTCTCGCGGGTCATGCCATCGAACATGGGCTTGCCTCGCCTATCCGTCTGTATCAAGATCGAATCGACTCATCCGGACCAGGCTATTCCCATGACAGACGACACCGATCCCGACAAGCTGAAAGGCCCCGGTGGCTTGACCTTGCGTCAGATCCACGAGCAGGTTCAGAAAAGCGTGGAGCGCGACCGCCAGGAACAGGCATCGCGCAACACCATTGCCACGCAGCGCAGCAGGTGGCAACGCTGGGTCCGCTACGTGTGGGGGCGCAGCGGCCGTCGCTAGCCCGCGAGCGCCATCCAGACTGACTGGCCGTGAGCAGCAGGTACTGCGCCTCACATCGCTACAGACCTGCACGTCAAGAGCGACTACGAGGGCCTGGCCGCGCGTTCCCCACGCAAGGCTACGGGATCGTCCGCCGCGTCACGTAGATCGTCGAGATCGCGGCCGCGTGTCTCAGGCGTGTAGAAGGTCGTCACCACGCCGATCAGGCTCAGAATCGCGACGTACGTCGCAAGCGGAATCCAGGCCATGATCCGGCCGTCTGCGCCGCCCCAGTGCGCCGTCGCCCAGGCGATGATCGATGCGCCGATGAGCGGTGCCACGCCGCCAGCGATGACGGCTGACACCTCACGGCCCACCGCGACACCCGCGTAGCGATGTTGCGCCCCGAAGAGTTCAGGAAGCAGCGCGCCTTGTGTGGCGAACATGCCCCAAACGCCCGCCAGCGCGACGCACAGCATGGCAATGCTCGCGGTCGCATTGCCCTGGCTCAGCACCCACCAGGTGGGATAGGCCAGCAGGAGTTGATACAGGGCGAAGGCGCGGTAGACGGGAACGCGTCCAAACCGGTCGCTCAGCATGCCCGTCACCGGAATGATGACGGCCCCCGACGCGCCGGCAAGCAATAGCGCAACCGGTCCGATCGGCCCTTTGAGGCCCGTCGCGGTCGCGATGTAACTGATGGCGAGCGACTGATAGATCGACGAACCACCGTTCTCCGCCATGCGCATGCCGATGACTTTCAGCAGCGTCGGCTTCGAATGCCGGATGAGGTGCTTCAGCGGACTGTCGTTGACCTGTTGACGCGCTTCGAGCTTGGCGAAGGAGGGCGACTCCTTGAGTTTCAGGCGAATCCAGATCGCCACGGCGATGATGACGACGCTCAGCAGGAACGGCACGCGCCAGAGCCAGCTTTGCGAGATGTCCTCGACACGTACCAGCGCGAAGTAGATCGCAGCCGCCATCACCGTCCCGAGCAACACGCCCATGAAGGGTAAAGCGGCGAAGTATCCACGACGTTTTGCAGGCGCATATTCGGCCATCAGCACGGCGGCTCCCGCCTGCTCCGCGCCCGCGCCGAGTCCCTGCAGCAGGCGGCAGCCTACCAGCAGGATCGGCGCCCAGATGCCCGCGCTTGCATAGGTGGGCAGCAGGCCAATTAGCGTGCTTGCAATACCCATCAGCAGGATCGTCGCCATCAGGACGAACTTGCGTCCATATCGGTCCCCGAGCGTACCGAAGACGATGCCGCCTACAGGCCGGATCGCGAAGCCGAGAAAGTACGCGCCAAAGCTCGCGATCAGCCCCATGGCGGGGTCGCTCGACGGGAAGAACAGCGGCCCGAAAATGAGCGCCGACGCAAGGTTATACAGCGCAAAGTCGTAGTACTCGAGTGCGCTGCCGAGCGATGCGGCCCATGCGGCGCGATAGAGATCGGCCGTCGTAACCTCACTCCGGGTGGCGCTGGCGTTGCTCGCGATAGCGCCTTCGGCGGCCGCGATGGTTGGCTGGTGCTTCATGGTGTCTCCTCCGGTTCCTGCAATTTGCGTTGCGATCGGCCCGTCCTCGTCTTGGCGCGAGATGCCGGAGCCGGCTGCGTTGCCCTTCCTTTTACCTGTTCGACCTGCGCGCCGCCCTAGCCGACTCGCGCGATCTCGTCGAGCAAGGCCGCGCTCATCACATCGATGGGCGCCACCTTGCCTGTGTAAAGTTCGACCTGTCCGCAGAACTGATGCAGCAGCATGCGGGTGCCATCGATCACGCGGCATCCCAACGCGGCGGCATCGCGGATCAGCTTCGTGCGCACGGGAATGAAGGCCACATCCATCACGAACAGATGCGGCGCCAGTTGCCCGGCGCGCAACGGATTGACGTCCGGCGCGCGGAAACCCGCAGCCGTCGCGTTCACGACGCCGTCGAATGCGTGAGGATCGAAGTCGCCGAGATCGCCGCCGAAAGCGAGGCCGAAATCACGCGCGAGATCCTGCCCGCGCGACGCGGTGCGATTGAACACGGTCACGTGTCCGCCCGCGCGTCGCACGCCCCACGCAATCGCGCGTGCCGCGCCGCCCGCGCCGAGCAAAGCGATGCACTGCCCCGCAAGTGAAGTCACCTCTTCGAGCGCGCGCACGGCGCCCGCGCAGTCGGTGTTGTAGCCCGTGAGATGCCCATCGCGATTCTGGATCGTGTTGACCGCGCCGATCTCGCGCGCGGTGTCGTCGAGCGCGTCGAGGTGAGGCATGACGGCCTGCTTGTGCGGCATGGTCACGTTCAGTCCGCGGATGCCGAGCGTGCGCATCGCATCGATCGCGCCCGCGGCATCTTCAACGCCGAAGCTGACGAACGTGTAGTCCACGCCGAGCGCCTGGTAGGCCGCGTTGTGCACCTTGACGTTGAACGTGAACGGCTGACCCGCGAGCGAGCCGCACAGCGATGGAATGGAATGGGGCATGGTCGCTTTATGCGTTGGAGAGATCGAATGCGGAGATGGCCGCGTCGCCATCGAGCACGCGTAACAGGTTGTCGGTCGCGAGTTCGGCCATCGCGCGCCGCGTCTCGTGCGTCGCCGAGCCGATGTGCGGAAACGGCGTGACTTTAGGATGCGTGCGCAGCGGCGAATCCTGCGCGAGCGGTTCAACGGCGAACACGTCGAGCGCGGCAGCACGCAAGTGGCCACTATCGAGCGCGTCAACGAGAGCGTCCTCGCGCACGATCGCGCCACGCGAACCGTTCACGAAGATCGCACCCGCCTTCATCCTGGCAAACGCCTTTGCGTCCATCAGACCGCGTGTTTCGTCGGCAAGCGGCAGCGTCAACGCGACGATATCCGCGCGCGCCAGCACTTCATCGAACGATGCGCGCACTGCGTGTCCGGCAAGCATTGCCGGCACCTGCACGTCGAATGGATCGTGGAACACCACGGGCATGCCAAACCCGAGCGCCGCGCGCCTCGCCACCGCCTGCCCGATACGGCCGAAGCCCAGCACGCCGAGCGTCTTGCCATGCACGTCCCAGCCGAACAGGTCTTCGCCGATGTTGCGCGTCCATCGGCCGTCGCGCACATGGTTCGACAGTTCGACCAGCCGCCGCGACGCGGCGATGATCAGCGCGAATACGGTGTCCGCCGTGGGCTCGGTTAGCACGCCGGGTGTGTGACACAGCGTGATGCCGCGTTGCTTCAGGTATGCGAGGTCGTAGTTGTCGACACCGACTGAAATGCTCGATATCACTTGCAGACGCGGCGAGCGCGCCAGTTCGTCCGCATCCAGTCTGAAGCTCGAACCGATCAGGCCATCCGCGTCGTGCAGCGCCTCGCGAAAGCGCGGCAGTTCATCGGCGCGTCTCGGATCGGCGACCGTCACGTCGTGCAAGGTCCGGATTCGCCCAAGCAGATCGTCCGGAATCTTGCGAAAGACCACGACGTTCCTGCGTGCTGTGCTGATCGTTGGCATGCTCGTTTTCCTCTTTCTGATGGGTCTGATCTTCAGCGTGGCAAGGTGCGAAGCGACGAAGGGCCGCCCGACAGCGCAATCCTCTGCCCCGTATCGCGCAAACGCCCGCCATTGACGGCGAACAACGCAAGCTGTTTCTCGACGTTGAACTGCACGATCAGATACTTGCTGTCGGCGGTGAAGACGATGCCCTGCGCCGCCTCGCCGCCCGGCGCCTCGGACACCTTCACGGCCTGACCGTCGCGGATCGCGAAGAGCACTACCTTGCCGCGCGCGTGGCGTCCAGGGTTATCCGGCGTCAGGTTCGAGCCATCCATGGCCTGCACGCCGATCCATTTGCCGTCGGGCGAGATCGCGACGCCCTCGGGCAGCGACGGCACCGTGACGTGCTGGACCGTGCGAAACGGTTCACGCGATACATCGATGAGCGTCGCGGCATCGGCATCGCCCGCGAGCTTGCCCGCATAGGACGGCAGCCCGGCCAGCCCGACATCGCTCACGACGGCCCATTTGCCGTCGCTCGATACGTCGATCGTGTAGGGCGCCACGCCGCTCGCGAGGCGCACACCGCTATCCGTCACGCGACCGCCGTCAACGTTCAGGACGGCCACGCCCTGCTCGTCGCGCAACGACACCAGTGCATGCCGGCCGTCGTGCGTGAAGCTCACGCCGGCGAGCCGCTTCTGCCCAATTTTCAGTGTGTCCTGAAGCGTCACGCGGTTCCCGTCGATAGCAAGAACGGCCACGCTGCCATCGACGCAGGTCACGAGCGCGAGGTGGCCGCTCCTGTCGATGGCAATCCCTTGTGGATGGCTGCCGACGTCGAGCCGGACGACAGCAGGCGGCGATGCCTTCAGATCGACCACCTGGACGAATGTGTCCATCAACAGTTTTTTGGCCGCGTAGTCGTAGCGCGTCGGCGCAGCGACGAAGGCGACATTTGCATCCGGCGTAATAGCGACGGCCTGCGGCGGCCCTTGAATGCCGTTCTCGACCTCCACCTGCACCTTGACCTGCGGCGGAAAACGGCTCGCGTCTAGCAGCGTCAGCGTGTCGGGTTTCGGATTGTCGGGATAGGTATCGCGCCCTTCGACCCGCTGATATTTCCCATCGTTGCCCGAGACGATCCAGTCGGCTCCGTACGATGTGCAGGCCATGACGGCGATCGTCAGACCGGCGAGCGCTTGCGCGCAGCGGGTCCGTTTCGCGTTGGTTGAACGCATGTCGATGTCTCCTTTATCGGGATTTGTTGTGATGCTGCTTCGCGCCGATCTCAGACCACGCTGGTCAAACCGCCATCGACGAACAGCGTCTGCCCGTTGACGAAATCCGAAGCCGACGACGCCAGAAACACGGCAGCGCCGCACAGCTCTTCCACTCGGCCCCAGCGCCCCGCCGGTGTGCGTTTGCAAAGCCAGTCCGAGAAATCGGGATCGTCGACGAGCGCGCGGTTCAGATCGGTCGCGAAGTAGCCGGGCGCGAGCGCATTGGCCTGAATGCCGGAACCGGCCCATTCCGCGCACATGCTCTTGGTGAGCATGCGAATGGCGCCCTTGGTCGCCGCATAGGGCGCGATGCCGGGCCGCGCAAGCTCGCCCTGCACCGAGCAGATGTTGATGATCTTTCCGCGCCCACGCGGCAACATGTGCCGCGCCACGGCTTGCGATACGTGGAACGCGCCGTCGAGGTTGACGCGCATCAGGTCGTTCCAGTCGTCGGCGCTGAAGGTTTCGAGCGGCGCCCTGCGCTGGATGCCCGCATTGTTCACGAGAATATCGATCGCGCCGACGCGCGCCTCGAACGCATCGATCGCCGCGGACACCTGCGCGCGTGCGGTAACATCAAAAACCGCGATATCCGCGACGAGGCCTTCGTCGCGCAGTTGAGCCGCGACGGCTGCCGCCTTCTGCTCGTTGCGATCGTTGATGACGACAGCCGCGCCCGCGCCTGCCAGTCCGCGCGCCAGCGCCAGGCCGATGCCTCGCCCTGAGCCGGTGATCAGCGCACGCCTTCCGTTCAGGCTGAACAGCGTCAATGTGTCGTTCATGTTTGCTGGCGCCCGCCAGGCGCGCCCGTGTTGTCTCCGATATCCGTAGTTCATTCCATTTGCCGCGATTGCGCCAATGATCATTCATGACGCTGTTATCATGATTCGTGATTACACGGGACGAACGACCCGTCAGCGGGAGTGGTCATGGAATTGAAGCATCTGCGTGCATTCGTCGTACTTGCCGAGGAACTGCATTTCGGCAAAGCCGCGCAGCGGCTATGCATCGTGCAGTCTGCGCTGAGCATGCAGATCAAGGCGCTGGAAGATGAACTCGACGTTCGGCTGCTGGAGCGCGACCGTCACAAGGTCGCATTGAGCGAAACGGGCACGCTCTTTTTGCCCGAGGCTCGCGCCACGCTGCATCAGGCATTGCGCGCAGAGCAAACCGCACGGTTGTCGGCTCGCGGGGAAATCGGGACACTGCGGATCGCCTTCGTGTCGTCGGTGCTGCCGAAGCTCTTGCCGACGCTCATTCGCACCATGCACGAGCGCTATCCGCTCATCACGCTCGAGTTGAAGGATATGCCGACGCCGGATCAGGTTGCCGCCCTTCACGATAACAAGCTCGATTTCGGCCTGATACGCCTGCCCGTTGCGGGCGCGGGACTTGAGGTTTGCGTCGTACTCGAGGAACCCTTTGTCGTCGCGCTTCCTGACGCTCATCCGCTAGCCGCCCAGGCGCTGATCCGGCCGGCGGATCTCCGGGACTATCCTACGTTCGTGCTTGCGCGGCGTTACGCACCGGGCTTTCACGACGAGATGCTCGTCGCCTTGAAACGCGAGGGCGCGGAACTCAATATCGCCCAGGAACTGGGGGAATTTACAACCATGCTGGCGCTCGTCGCGGCAGGTATGGGGATTGGAATGATCCCGGCCGAGGCGGCCATCGCCTTGCCGCCGAAAGTCGTCGCCCGTCCGCTCGAACTTCGCGGTTACCGGGCGGGCATCGGGCTCGCGTACACCGACCTCGACAATCCAGCCAAGCGAGCGCTTCTCGGTGTGATGCAGCAATGCTTCGGCAACGCACAGGAAAAATAATGGGCCCCGTCATTTCGCAATTGCTGTGAGGTTCGATGCGCGGCCTTTCCACCCTCACTTCCCGACCATCTGTTCTCCCCACACTTGCTGCCCGACGACGCCCGTCATGACGCGCCAGCGGTCGTTTTCCAGAACGGTTTGAGCGTCGATACGCCCGAACAGGTCCAGCAGAGGCGCGACCAGACCTGTCCAGCCTGTCTGGTGACTGGCACCAAGCCCCGCACCGTTGTCGCCGTGGAAATACTCGTAGAACAGGATCAGGTCACGCCAATGCGGGTCGTCCTGGAACTTGTCCGTCCCGCCGTAGACGGGGCGCCGTCCATCCGCATCACGGAGAAACGTACCCGTCAACCGTTTGACGATCTCTTGCGCCACCTCGAACAGCGTCATGTGCGGCCCCGAGCCAGTCGGGCATTGAACCTTGAAATCATCGCCAAAAAAATCGTAGAGATTCATCAGCGCCCTGACGATCAGCAGATTCACCGGCATCCACACCGGACCGCGCCAGTTGGAGTTTCCGCCGAACATCCCGGTATTCGATTCAGCCGGCAGGTACTGCACCTTGTACTCCACCCCACCGACATTGAGTACATACGGATGGTCGAGATGATAGCGAGACAGCGAACGAATGCCGTGCGGCCCGAGGAATTCGTTCTCGTCGAGCAGGTATCCGAGCACGCGTTCGAGTTTCCGTTTGTTCAGGATCGACAATAGCCTGCGTTCCCGATGGCCGATGAAGCCGGCATCCGTCGGCGCCACATGGGCAATCAGCTCCGGGTAACGGCTTCGAAATTGCGCGATCAGTTCCAGCAGTTTCGGACAGCGCGAGACAGTATCCGCTTCGAAAACCGTCGACGCGCACAGCGGCAGCAGCCCGACCATCGACCTCACCTTCAGCCGCGTGGTCTGGCCGTCGGGGAGACGCAGCAGGTCATAGAAAAAACCGTCCTGCTCGTCCCACATCTCGTCGGGATGTTCGCCGCGCCGGTCCATCGCATAGGCAATCCACATGAAGTGCTGGACGAACTTGAAGGCGATCTCCTCGTACATCGGGTCGTACTCAGCCAGAATGATTGCCATCTCCAGCATGGTCTGGCAATAAAACGCCATCCACGCTGTTCCGTCCGCCTGCTCGAGGGTTCCGCCTGTCGGAAGCTGCGCACTGCGGTCGAATACGCCGATGTTATCCAGTCCCAGAAAACCGCCGGCGAAGACATTGTGGCCTGAAGGGTCCTTACGGTTTACCCACCAGTTGAAATTGAGCATCAACCCCTGAAACGAGCGTTCAAGAAAGCGCGGATCAGCGCGTCCCAGCGCTTTCTCATACTTGTAGAGCCAGAGCGTGGCGGCGGCATGCACGGGCGGATTGACGTCACTGAAGTTCCACTCGTAGGCGGGGATCTGACCACTCGGGTGGACATACAGGATGCGCAGCATCAGCAGTAACTGCTCTTTGGCGAAATCGAAGTCGACGAGCGCCAGGGAGATCGTATGAAAGGCCAGGTCCCAGGCCGCGTACCACGGGTACTCCCACTTGTCCGGCATGGAAATCACGTCGGCATTCAACATGTGGAACCACTCGGTATTGCGCACATCGCGCCGGGCGGCTTCGAGCAATGGATGACTCCAGTGCTCGCGCAGCCATCGTTCGAGATCGAAGTAGTAGTACTGCTTGCTCCACAGCATGCCCGCCAGAGCCTGACGGTGCACCCGGCGCTTGTCCTCCGTCAGCGACTTTGGGGCAATGCGCTCGTAGAACGCATCCGCATCGGCAATACGGTCATGGAAGGTGTTCTCGAAGTCGTCGAAGGGATTGACCTGTTTGACTGCCGTCATGCGCAACCGGATGGTCGCGTTGCCGCCGCCGGGCACGTCGCACACGTAATGGGCCGCCGCCTTGGTTCCCGTCCTGGCGGGATTGACAGCTTCGCGCTGCCCCGCAATGACGTAGGCATGGAACGCGTCCTTTACATAGGGTAACGCGTTGGGTTGATTCCACAGACGCTGTGCGTTGCTGTCGTTTTCCGTGAAGAGCAGTTCGCTCGCGCCGTCGCAGTAAAGCCAGTACTCGCCCAGCTCATGATGCGTCGCACGAATGACGCCCGGACCCGCTTCGCATAGCGATGGCCTGCGATCGTCGTGGCCCCACGACCAGGTATTGCGAAACCATAGCGTTGGCAGGACCCGAAGCCGTGCCCCTTCCCGTGCGCGGTTGTGTACGGAAATGCGCACGAAAATATCTTCCGGACCCGCCTTCGCGTATTCGACAAACACGTCGAAATACCGGTCGTCATTAAACACGCCGGTATCGAGCAGTTCGTATTCGAGTTCGCTCCGCGATCGTTTCCGGTTGGTCTCGACCAGATCCCGGTACGGATATTCCCGCTGCGGATACTTGTACAGATACTTCATGTACGAGTGGGTGGGCGTGCTGTCGACGTAGAAGTAATACTCCTTCACGTCCTCCCCATGATTGCCCTCGCTATTGGTCAGGCCGAAGAGGCGTTCCTTCAGAATCGCGTCACGCTCGTTCCAGAGTGCAAGGGCAAAGCACAACCGCTGCCCATCGTCGCACAGTCCGCCGAGCCCGTCCTCTCCCCATCTGTAGGCGCGTGAGCGGGCATGATCGTGAGTGAAATAGTTCCATGCGTCTCCGTTATCGCTGTAGTCCTCGCGGACCGTCCCCCACTGCCGCTCGCTGAGATACGGCCCCCACTTCTTCCATGGCACTTGCGCGGTGCGCGCGTCGTTCAGGCGCTTCTGTTCGGCTACATCGACGGAAACAGGGCACATGTTTCGCCTCCATAACGGCGCATGGACTCGATCTCAAAGCGCACGAAGACGCATCATCGTGGGCGATTGAGGCAATAGCGGCTTGTCGGCATGAGTCGCGATCGCGGAATGTATCAGGTATTTCTGAATTGTTTTCGAACAACGCGATGGCGCGGACCTGTCCTTTGTCGTCTACCCGATGCCGATGTATTCAGGTACATGGCGAGTCGAGGGACGTCCCGTGGATACTTTCACAATGTAGGAGCCAGCACGACGCAAGGCAACACGATGTTGGAGCGCGCGCCAGACGCCTGCGCCGATCGACACCGTGAAGCCCGATCATGACGATGCGCTATTCCGCCTCGCTGCTTCGATAGCAGGCGAAGGAGCCGTTCGCACAGGCTTCCGGTTGCCCTGCCAGACCCGCCAGGCGATCGCAGGGCTGAGCAGCGTCGAGGGCGGCATCATCAGGTTGACGACCTTCAGAAAGGCAGTCGACAGCGTGCTGTCGTGTGTCGTGGCAGGCATCGAAACATTCGCGCCGAGCCTGTCAGGCGATCCACAGGCGAGAGCCTGGTGGGCAGGCTTGCTGCGGGCCGCGTCGAGTCCGGGAGCCATCAAGGGCGTGCTCGAGGCGTTGCGCGATATGGATGTGCGGCATCTCCTGTGCCGGGTTTCCATGCCCACCCTGGTGCTGCATCGTCAGGACGACCGCGCCGTTTACATCGGTGCTGGGCGGCATCTCGCCAGTCACGTCGCGTAGGCGCGATTCATCGAACTCGATGGCGCCGATCACTGGGCCTTCGCCGGCTATCAGCAACCCGTCCCGGACCACATCGGGCGATTTGTCGGCAGTGTGGCTGGGTAGCTGACAGGCGTTCGATTCAGCAACCTATCCCAGTCTGGAATAACCCCTATCCCTTTCTGCCCGTTCCCGCGCCGGTCCGGAATGGATACATTGCGGATCAACGCAATCGCGAGAGCACCGGGTCCCCGATGCTCCAATCCATTCAAGGAAACATCATGGCCAGGCTCTTCAATCCGATCCAGATAGGTGCATACACACTCTCACACCGCGTGGTCCTCGCGCCGATGACCCGTCTGCGCACCATTCAACCCGACGACATCCCCAGCCCGATGATGGCCGACTTCTACGGACAGCGCGCATCGGCAGGCGGCCTGGAAATCGTCGAAGCCGCGAGCGTGTCAGTTCAGGCGCGCTCGTACCTCGGTGCCGCAAGCATCTACCACGACGGCCAGATGGAAGGCTGGCGCGCCATCGCGAAAGCCGTCCACGCAAAGGGCGGACGCGTGTTCCTGCAACTGATTCACGGCGGCCGTCAGAGCCATGTCGAGATGACGGGCGGCGTCGATCCTGTGGCGCCTTCCGTCGTGCCGTTCGATGGCGTGGCGCTCACGAAAGACGGTTTCGTCCCCGCCTCGCCGCATCGCGCGCTCGGCATCGAAGAAATTCCCGCGATCGTGGAGGATTTCCGTGCTGCCGCACGACGCGCAAAGGACGCCGGCTTCGACGGTGTCGAGCTTCACGCGGCGAACGGCTATCTCGTCGACCAGTTCATCCAGGACGGCACCAACCAGCGGACGGACGCATACGGCGGCCCGATCGAAAACCGCGTGCGCTTTCTGCGCGAAACGCTCGAAGCACTGATCTCGGTGTGGGGCGCGGACCGCGTCGGCGTACGGATTTCACCTTCGGGCGAATGGGGCGGCATTTCCGACAGCGACCCCGAAGCGACGTTCAGCTACGTGGCACGGATGCTCGACTCGTACGGGATCGCTTATCTGCACGTGATCGAACCGCGCGTCAAAGGCGACGACACGCTGCATCACGACCATCCGCTCGTCGCGACGAAGTATCTGCGCAAGCACTTCTCGGGTCCGATCATCGCGGCGGGCGGGTTCGATCGTGCGAGCGCCATTGCAACGGTCGAATCAGGCGATGCCGATCTCGTCGCGTTCGGCCGCCACTTCTCGTCGAATCCCGATCTGCCGTATCGCCTGAAGCACGATCTGCCGCTCACACCGTATGTGCGCGCGGCGTTCTGGGGCGGCACGGAAGCGGACTATTCGGACTTCCTCACGCATGAAGAGGCTCAAGCGTTGGAAAGTACCGAAGAGAACGCCTGAGCAACTCGCGCACGCGGACGCATTCGCACATCCTGGTTCGAAACAGATGCGTCACGCGGCCTGCGAGTTGCCGCGGCCAATGAAGCGTTCCGGCGCGAACTCAGGCGCAAGGCACTCTTCGACAAATGCGGTGAACTGACGCGCCTTGCTGCTGGCCAGCCGTCCCGTCGGATAAACGGCGGATAACGGAATGGCCGGCAGCATCCAGTCGTCCATCACCGAAACGACTGCGCCCGATTTCAGTTCAGGCCAAAAGGCCCATTCCGACGCGACGGCAAGGCCCATATCCGCGAAGACGGCCGCGCGCAGGCCCTCGGTCGCGGAGATCCTCACGCGGCCCTGCAGCCGCACGGGCGACTCCGCTGTTTCCCTGCGAAAGGTCCAGTCTTCTCCGCCACCGTAGTCGCGTGTATAGACGACAGCACGATGCGCGTGCAGATCGGCGGGCGCTTGCGGCATACCGTGCCGATCGAAATAGGCAGGCGTCGCGAGCACGCGCCGGCGCGCGACGGCAATGCGTCGCGCCGTCATGTTCGAGTCCGCCAGTTCGCCCATCCGCAATGCGAGGTCGATGCCCTCTTCGACGAGATCGATGTTGCGATCGTCGAGCACGAGTTCGAGATCGAGCTCCGGGTGCTGTTCGAGAAAGGCAGGCAAGCGCGGCACGATGTGCAGCCGCGCGAAGCAAACGGCCGCCGACACCCTCAGCTTGCCCGTCAGCCCCGCTGCCGTGCCTCGCGCCGCCAGCACGGCCTCATCCGCTTCTTCGACGGCACGTCTCGCGCGCTGATAGAAGTTCTGACCGGCTTCCGTCGGCGTGAGCGCGCGCGTCGAGCGCAACAGCAACTTGACGCCGAGCCACTCTTCGAGCTGCGCAACGGCTTTCGACGCGGCCGGCTGGCCGATATCGAAGTGTCGCGCCGCAGCCGAAAAGGAACCTGTATCGACGACGCGGATAAAGATTTCGATCGCCGCAAGGCGGTCCATCGTGTTGACTCCCGTTCTGTGCGAAGCCGGGTGAATGTCCGGCACATCCTGCCAATATAGGTCAGCCGTTCACTCAGCGAACGTCCACCAGTTCATCCGCCCTCGACAAAAACAGCTTCAGCACAGGCGACGCATTCGATCGACTGTAGCCGATCGCGAGATCGACGGTCGGCGCCTCGCCTACCAGCGGACGGCTGACCACCGACCACGGCAGCAGATTGTTCGCGTATTCGGGCATCAACGAAAGCCCGCGTGTCGACGCAACCAGCGACATCGCCATCGCAAGGTTATCGACACCATGCTCGGGCTTCGGATCGAGCCCATTCTCCTGCAGATATTGCGCGACCACATCGTGCAGCACGCGCGCCTTGTTCGACGCCATGATGAACGTCTCGCCTTTCAGATCCGACGGACGGATCGCCTGCTTCGCCGTCAGCCGATGGTCGCTCGGCATCAGCACGACAAGCTTCTCGCGATAGACGACACGGTAATCGAGATCGAGCCCCGGCTCCCTGCGCACGAACGCGAGATCAAGCTTGCCGCGCGCCACGGCGTCGGCGAGATCGGGCGAGTAGCCGCTCGACACCGTCACGTCGATGTTCGGTAACTCGTCGCGCAAGACCTGCATGGCGCGCGGCAGCCACGTCATTTCCTGACCCGTCAGAAAACCGAGCGCGAAGACCTGCTTGGCCGGACGCGACGCGCGCCGCGCGGCTTCGATGGCGGCGTCGACCTGTGCGAGCGCAAGCCGTGCATGGTCGAGGAACGCCTTGCCCGACGCGGTCAACTCGACGCCCCGCGCGCTCCGGCTGAACAGTTCCGCCTTGACCTCGTCTTCGAGATCGCGGATCTGCCGGCTGAGCGATGGCTGTGACGTGAACAGCCGTTGCTCCGCGGCGACCGTGAGGCTGCCCGTTTCCGCTACGGCAACGAAATAGCGCAGATGGCGTAACTCCATGCTTCCTCCTGTTTCGCCCCGTTTTGCATGCTTCACAAGCCATGCTTCACAAGCCATGCTTTCGGAGCATGCCCGCCAGCCTACAAAGTCTTATTTCTTTGCGCAAGCAAAGGCTAGATTACATGCCAGCAGTCACATCGAGCAGCACAGACGCTGGCAGGACAGTTTTGTAGCCATGCCTGCCTGTTATTGCTGGACGGTCTCGCCGATCAACTCACCGGAGCTTTGCCATGAACGACCTCGCTGGAAAAACCGCGCTTGTCACGGGCGCATCCCGCGGCATTGGCCGCGCCATCGCGCTTGCGCTCGGCCGCGCCGGCGCGCAGGTGCTCGTGCATTACAGCAGCAATGAAGCCGCCGCCGACTCGACCGTCGCCGGGATCGTCGCCGCCGGCGGCCACGCGCAGAAAATCGCCGCCGACCTGCGTGCCGCCGACGGTCCCCGTATGCTCGCCCAACGCGTGCGCGCCATCGTCGGCGGACGGCTCGACGTGCTCGTCTCAAACGCGGGCATCGCCAAGGCTGCAAGCATCGAAGACACGACGGTCGAAGATTTCGACGAACTCTTTGCCGTCAACGTGCGCGCGCCGTTCTTCCTCGTCCAGCAACTCCTGCCGATGCTGTGCAAAGGCAGCAGCGTCGTACTGCTGTCGTCGCTGGCGGCACGTGCATCGGTTGGCGAACTGGCTGCCTACGCCGCAACGAAGGGTGCCGTCGATACGCTCGTGCGGCACTTCGCATCGGCGCTCGGCGAGCGCGGCGTGCGCGTGAATGCCATCGCGCCCGGCGTCGTCGCAACCGACATGTCGAGCTTCGCGACAACCGATGCAGGCCGCGACTACACGCTGAGTCTGCAGGCGCTGAAGCGCGTCGCGCAGCCCGACGACATCGCCGGCGCCGTGACATTCCTTGCTTCCGACAAGGCGAACTGGATCACGGGCGACACGCTGCGCGTCGACGGCGGATCGAAGCTCTGACAGGCATGCAGCAAATTCAACGCATTCGATTCACACCCATTGATAAGGCATCCAAAGTGACTGGCAAGAATCTGAAACTGTTCTCGTCGACAAGCGTAGGCCCCATACAACTGTCACACCGCATCGTGCATGCGCCGATGACGCGTCTGCGTTCCGAATCCGACGACAGCCCCAGCGCGATGATGGTCGAGTACTACCGGCAGCGCGCATCGCAAGGCGGCCTGCTGATCACGGAAAGCGCGCATCCTTCCTACGACAGCCGTGGCTATCTCGGCGCGCCCGGCATCTATACCGACGAACATATCGAAGCCTGGCAGAAGATCACCGACGCCGTTCACGCGAGCGGCGCGCACATCTTCATGCAGATCGCGCACGACGGGCGCCAGTCGCACGTCGATCTGAGCTGGGGCAACGCGCCCATCGCGCCGTCTGTCGTGCCGTACGAGACGACCGTGTTCACGCAAAACGGCTGGGTGCCCAACTCGCCGCATCGCGCGCTGGAAACCAACGAGATTCCTGCCATCGTCGAATCGTTCAGACGTGCAGCAGAGCGCGCGAAAGCAGCCGGTTTCGACGGCGTCGAATTGCACAACGCGAACGGCTACCTCGCGGACACCTTCCTTCAGGACGGCACGAACAAGCGCTCCGACGCCTATGGCGGCACGATCGAAAAGCGCACGCGCTTCTCGCTCGAACTCGTCGACGCATTCGCGTCCGTGTGGGGCGCGGACCGCGTCGGCGTGCGCGTGTCGCCGAGCGGCCGTTGGGGCGCGATCTCCGACAGCAACCCCGAAGCAACCTTCGGTTATTTCGCCGAACGGCTCAATGCATATGGCCTCGCGTATCTGCACGTGATCGAACCGCGTGTGATCGGCACGGAAACGCTCGTCGAAGGTCAGGTCCCTGTCGCGTCGTCGTTCCTGCGCAAGATATTCAACGGTCCGATCATCGCGGCGGGCGGCTTCGACCGCACGGGCGCCGAGCAGATCCTGCAACGCGGCGACGCCGATCTCGTCGCGTTCGGCCGCTGGTTCTCGTCGAATCCGGATTTGCCCGAGCGCCTGCGACGCGACCTGCCACTCACGCCTTACCAACGCGACGCGTTCTGGGGCGGCGGCGAACGCGCGTACACCGACTTTCCCGCATACGACGACACCACCGCCGAAGCATCGAGCGATGAAACCGTCTGACTCAAGGAGCTAAACCATGTCCAGCAACAACACGCCGAATACAAAGACCGTGAAGATTCCCGGTCCCGATCACCCCATCACCATCGAACGCAACCCTTCGCGCGTCGTCGTCACGGTCGCGGGCCGCATCATCGCCGACACACGCAACGCGCTGACGCTGCGCGAAGCGCACTATCCGCCCGTGTTCTACATCCCGAGAAAGGATGTCGACATCGCGCTGCTCGAACGCACGGAGCATTCGACGTACTGCCCATATAAGGGCGACGCCGCGTACTTTTCGATCCCGTCGGGTGGCGAGCGCGCGGTCAACGCGATCTGGACTTACGAGTCGCCGTATCCCGCTGTCGAGCCGATTCGCGAGCACCTCGCGTTCTACAGCGACCGCGTCGATTCGATCGAAGAACGTGAATAAGGAATCGACATGAACGAACAAACAGTCGTACTCGTGACAGGCGCGCTGAGCGGCATCGGACGCGCGACCGCCCTCGCCTTTGCACACACGAAGGCACGCATCGTGATCTCAGGACGGCGCGCAGACGAGGGCCATGCGCTCGCCGACACGCTCCGCTCGCTCGGCGCAGAAGCAGAATTCATCGCCGCCGATGTACGCGTGGAAGACGACGTGCAGGCGCTCGTCGAGCGCACGCTTGCGCGCTTCGGAAAACTCGATATCGCCGTGAACGCGGCAGGCACGGAAGGAGAATCCGCGCCCGTTGTCGAACAGACAGTCGAGCGCTATAGCGCCGTGTTCGACGCGAACGTGCTCGGCACCCTGCTCGCGATGAAGCACCAGTTGCGCGCGATGTCGGCGCAACGCAGCGGCAGCATCGTCAACGTGTCATCGACGATGGGCGCGCGCGGCGCGGCGGGCGCATCGCTTTATGTCGCGAGCAAGCATGCCGTTGAAGGCCTGACGAAATCGGCGGCCCTCGAAGCCGCTGCGTTTGGCGTACGCGTCAACGCCGTCGCGCCGGGGCCCGTGCAAACGCAGATGCTCGACCGTCTCACGCAGACATCCGAGCGCAAGGCCGCGTTTCTCGACACCGTGCCGCTCAAGCGCGCCGGCACTCCGGACGAAATCGCCGAGGCGATCGTCTACGTTGCATCGGCCGGATTCATGACGGGCGAGGTGCTACGCGTGAATGGCGGCCGGACAGCGACCTGAGCCATGCTTTTCAGGCATGCCGCACAGCCTACAAAGTCTTTTTATAAAGAGTTCGACGCACCTACATTACGTTACAGGACGGCGATACACGAAGCACAGACGGACGGGCCAGCCGCTGCGCACAAGAGATAGCCCATACGTTTTAGCTATATCACGCCGCAATGAACTGCAACGGATTTCTCAAAGGACAACCGCCATGACCCGCCATACTCATCAAACCGCGCCGACCCAGTTCGTCGAAGCTAACGGCGTCCGCTTCGCATATCGCCGCTTTGGCACGCCGAACGGCGTGCCGCTCGTCATGAACATTCACTTCACGGGCACGATGGACCATTGGGACCCCGCCGTCACCGATGGCCTCGCGCAAAACCGCGAAGTGATCCTGTTCAACAACGCCGGGATTTCCAGCAGCTCGGGCGCCGTACCAGAGTCGATCGAAGAAATGGCCGCCAATGCCGCTGCGTTCGTCGAAGCGCTCGGGCTGAAACAGGTCGACGTGCTCGGCTTTTCGATGGGCGGCCTGATCGCACAGCAACTCGCGATCACGAAGCCGCAACTGGTGCGCAAGGTGATCCTCGTCGGCACCGGTCCGCGCAGCGGCGAAGGCATGGTGTCGCTCACGCCCGAAGCGCAGGAGATTTTCGGCGCATCGTATGCGCAGCCTGATGACTTGTGGCTGCGCGTGCACTTTGCACCGTCCGAAGCGAGCCAGGCAGCAGGTCGTGGCTTCGTCGAGCGCTTCCGTCAGCGCACGGAGAACCGCGACCCCGAAGCCAACGACAAGGTCGCACCCGCGCAACTCGCCGCGCTCGCGAAGTGGGGCGCGCCGCGCGAGAACCCGTATGACTATCTCGACGCGCTCAGGCAGCCCACGCTCGTCGTCAACGGCGACAACGACGTGATCATCTATTCGATCAACTCGTGGATCTTGCAGCAGCACATCCCGAACGCTCAACTGATCATCTATCCGGACGCCAACCACGGCTCGCTGTACCAGTACCCCGAACGCTTCGTCGCACACGTCGATCAGTTTCTCTCGGAAGCTGACGCACGCAACGCATAACACGCCCTTATCACATTCAACGGAATCTCATCATGAACAACCTGACAGGCAAGACCGCGCTCGTAACGGGCGCATCCCGCGGCATCGGCCGCGCCACGGCCATCGCGCTCGCACAAGCAGGCGCGCGCGTGCTGGTCCACTACAGTAGCGCCGAGCAGGCCGCCGACGCCGTCGTCGAAGCGATCCGCGCGGCAGGTGGACAGGCCGACAAGGTCGCCGCCGATCTGCGCGACGCGAACGGGCCGCACGAACTCGCGAAGCGTGTACGGTCGCTGACGGGCGAGCGTCTCGACATCCTCGTCGCGAATGCTGGCATTTCGAAGGCTGCGCCGATCGAAGAAACGACCGTCGAAGATTTCGACGACCTGTTCGCCGTCAACGTGCGCGCGCCGTTCTTCCTCGTGCAGCAGTTGCTGCCCGTGCTCGGCGAAGGCAGCAGCATCGTGTTGCTGTCGTCGCTTGCGGCGCGCGCGTCCGTCAACAACCTGTCCGCGTACGCCGCAACCAAAGGCGCTGTCGATACGCTCGTGCATCACTTCGCGTCCGCGCTCGGCGAACGCGGCATTCGCGTCAACGCGATCGCGCCGGGTGTCGTCGAAACGGATATGTCGAACTTCGCGAGGACGGACGCCGGCCGCGACTTCACGCTGGGCATGCAGGCGCTCAAGCGCGTCGCGCAGCCTGACGATATCGCGGGCGCCGCTGTGTTCCTCGCCTCCGACGAAGCACGCTGGATCACAGGCGACACGCTGCGTGTCGACGGCGGATCGAAGCTCTGATCGCGTTGAGATGCCACCAGGACGCTCGCCTTTCGCGCTGGAGCCTTCGCGAGCGAGCCCAACACTTTCTATCGAACTGGAATAAAACATGAATACCGAACTCACGCTTTACGAATCAAAGGCTTCTCCGAACTCTCGCCGTGTGCGCATTTTTCTTGCCGAGAAGGGCATCGAGATCCCGGTTAAAGCAGTGAACCTTGGCGAGAAAGAGCAATTCTCCGCCGCATATGTAGCGATCAATCCTCGCCGTCAGGTTCCTGCACTCGTTCTGCAGGACGGCACGACCATTGGTGAAGTCCCGGCAATCTGGCGCTACGTCGAAGAAGCGTATCCTGCGAAGCCCGCTTTGCTGGGCACGACACCACAACAGAAAGCGCTGATTGCAATGTGGGAACGGCGCGCCGAACTCGACGGATTTGCGGCGGTGATGGAAGGTGTGCGCAATGCCGTGGCCGGCCTGAAAGGTCGCGCGTTGTCAGGTCCGCATGCTTACGAACAGATTCCTGAGATCGTCGAACGCAGCCAGCTGCGTGTGGCCAATTTCTTTGCCGACTTCAACGATCGTCTCAAGCAAGTGCCGTTCGTCGCGGGTGACGAATTCTCGGCGGCCGACATCACGACGCTGGTGACTATCGACTTTGCGGCAGGCGGCATGAAGATGAACATTCCCGCAGAATTCGACGCGCTGCAGGCGTGGTACGACAAGGTGTCGACACGTCCTTCTTCGAAGGCTTAGAGAACTGCGCAAGTACTTTTCGGCTCGTAATGGCGGTGCCTGAGTTTCAGGCACCGCCATACCGTTTAATTTCAAAAGCACCCGATCCCCGACAACCCGTCATACTTCCATCTTCGCCGCGGACGGTCCCGGCACCCCATGCGCGGATTTATCTGGAGCCCAGTTGCCAATGAGTTCTTCCCCGATCATCCCGTTCGCCCAAAACAAGACGAATTCCGGCGGGTTCATCGGCGCCGCGCCTGCATTTCGCCAACTGGTCCGCCTGATCGATCGCGTTGCACCGACCGATCACGCCTTGCTCATTTTCGGGCCGACCGGTTCAGGCAAGGAACTGGTTGCGCGCCGTGTGCACATGCGCAGCGCGCGTCACGACCAGCCGTTCGTCGACGTGAACTGCGGCGCGATTCCCGAGCATCTCGTCGAAGCAGAACTATTCGGGCATGTGAAAGGCGCATTCACGGGCGCAGCGGAAAACCGTCAGGGACTCTTTCAGCAGGTCGGCAAAGGTACGCTGCTGCTCGATGAAATCGGCGAGTTGCCGCTCGCCCTTCAGCCGAAACTGTTGCGTGTGCTCGAAACGCGCACCTTCCGTCCGATTGGTTCTTCGACCAATCTGCGTTTCGAAGGGCGCGTGGTCGCGGCGACTCACCGCGACCTGCGCGAACTCTCGCGCGAAGGTCGTTTCCGGGAAGATCTGTTCTACCGGCTCGCGGTCTTCGTGCTCGCCGTGCCCGGACTCGAACAGCGCGTCGAGGACATCCCCGCGCTCGTTGCGCATTTCGCTTCGCAGCAGGCACGGCATCTGGAGTTTTCTCCCGCTGCCGTGCGGCGGCTCAGCCAGCACGCGTGGCCCGGTCACATCCGGCAGTTGCGCAATCTGATCAGCCAGTTGAGCGTGCTGGCCGAAAATACCCTGATCGACGTTGACACGCTCGAACCGTTTCTCGCCAACGAAGCCTCCGGTCCCGTCTCGCGGGCGAGCCTCGCCGACATGCTGCTGCAACTCGACGGACGCGACAAACTGGCCGCCGCCGAAGATCTGCTGATCGACCGCGCGCTCGAACGGACGGCGGGCAACAAGAGCGCCGCCGCCAGTTTGCTCGGCGTCGGACGCAAGACTATCGAGCGGCGTCTGAAATCGCGTGAGGAGCATCACCGCGAGGCCCGCAAGTGTCTCGAACATGCGACTGCGCTGATCGAAGCGTCGCGCTTCGCCGAAGCCATTCCCTCTTTGCGCCGCTGCCTAGACGTGCTGCAGCCCAATCCCGATCAGGACGGGGTGCGCCGTCTGCAGTTCGACGCTTACCGGCTGCTCGGCATGAGCCTGCGCAGCGTGCACGGCTGGCTCTATGCGGAAGCGACCGCGTGCTATGGGGCCGCGCTGTCGATCGGCGAAGGCATCTGCGAACCGGCGGAAATCGCCGCGATCCAGTTCGGCGTCTGGACGACGCAATTGACGACGCTGCAACTCAAGCAGGCGCGCGCCACCGCGCAGGACATGCTGCAACGTGCGCAGAACAGCCGTGATCGTGTTTCGCTCGACGAAGCCCACGTCGCGATGACCAACACGCTCTTCTGGCTCGGCGACAGCGAGGAAGCGCTGGCATGTCTCGCACGCGGCGATCTGCTCGGCGTGGGGCGCAACGACACACGTACTGGCTCGCAGGGAATCGACCTCGCCAGTCTGGCGCTGACCTTCGAAGGCCTCGCCGCGTATCAGATCGGTGCATTCGCGCAGGCGCGGCGCGCGATGGAAATGCTGATCCTGCGTTCATCGGAACCCGGTCCGCATGCGTTTGCGCATGCCGTCAACCTGCAGGGCGCTTCGTGGCTCGCGTGTCTGTTCGATGACACGGATCGGCTCGGGAGTCTGTCTAGCGAGCTCGAATCGGTGTCGATCGCGAACGGCTTCGCGTTCTATCGTGGCGTAGGTCAGATACTGCGCGCCTCTCATCTCAGCACGCTCGGTCATTCGGACGAAGCGGAAACCATCATGCTCGACGGTTTCGACAATCACGTCGTCTGCAATGGCGGCGCGCTGTTCTATTCGTTCATGGCGTGGCAGCACGGCGAACTGCTGCTGCGGGCGGGCCGTGCGCAAACCTGCGAGGCGATGCTCGCTGGCGCCGTCGACGAAACGCTTGCCCGCCAGGAACGCGTGTATCTCGGCGAACTGCTGGTCACGCGGGCGCGGGCGCAGTGGGCGCTCGGCGATCTGACGGCTGCGGAACAGGGTCTGCGCACCGCGCTTTCGACGGCGCTCGCGTTCGGTTCCGTGCCGGCGCGCGTGGACGCCGCGCGCTATCTTGCGGACCTGCTTCGATCGACGGAACGCCGCGCGGAGGCGATCGATACACTCGAACGCGGATTGCGTGCGTTGCCCACCGACCGGACCAGCCGGATTGCCAACGCGGTGGCGTTGCTTTCCGAACTGCGTCACGAGGTATCTCTCGGCAACGCGTAACCGGCGCGCTGCGGCGTCTGCGCTTCCATCCGGCGCGGCGCCGCCGGACTCCTTTTCTTCCCCACGCTGCCGGACGGCTTCGTCCGGTCGACGGCGCTCGCCTGCCGGCTCGTCTTGCGCATGGACGATATCGGCACATCACCTTGGCCGCGATCGCGAACTGGCCGAAATCGTCCATATTCATTTCGATCGACGGTCGAAATCGTCCATTCCTTCGCATCGAGCACCGGGGTTTTCCCGCTGCCATTGGCTTTGGCTGAATGGCACAACGCTTGCTGAAAAGGTGGGCTGATTTCCAGCATCCGAGCACCCAATCGATAGGGCCGTGCTGTTGTTGTAGTCGTAGATGCAGGTGGCGACAGATGACTTCCAGAGAGAAGCGCGTCGCTCACCCCGAAGCTTCCGGACGCGCTCCGGCAAAGAACAATCCCGCATGGACCACTGCGCTATCACATTTGACGTTTGCTACGTGCCGCGACGCCTGGCGCGCGACGACACCTGCACGGAATCACAAGCCGCCATGGTCAAGCGCGTGCATCGCTATGTCGACGCGCATCTGTGCGACGATCAACTCTCGCCCGAAAGCGTCCTGAGCGCGCTACAGCTTCCGCGCTCGACGTTGTATCGCCTGTTTCAGCACGAGGGCGGCCTCGGCGCCTACATCCGCGATCTCAGGCTGCGCCATGCAGCCGATGACCTCATCCGCTATCCGCACGCGCTGGTGCTGGAGATTGCCTTCGGACTGGGCTTCAAAAGCGCGTCCGTCTTTACGCGTGCATTCCGGCGCGCTTATGGAATGGCGCCGCAGGAATATCGCGCTCTGGCTGGCAAATGAATTAAGGCTAGGCGCGCGCTTCCGGCTCGACGCCGCCTTCATCGACGGGCGACTTCAGCATCTCCGCACAGACCTTCAGAACATCGCGCCAGCTGACGATTCCCACCGGCCTCGACCCGCCGTCGACAATCGGAATACAAGAGATGGGATGCGCCAGAAACAACTGGATGGCCTCGCTCACGTCGGCGTCCGGGCGCAGGGTAATGGGCTTGCGGCTCATGATCTGATGCACGCGCCGGCTCAGCGTGCCGACATCGCGCTGGGTTTCGACCACGCTGTCGATAAACGGACTCAACGCACGCAACAGATCGCGGTCGGACACCACGCCTTGCAGTTCCCGATCTTCAACGACGAGCAGGTGATGAAACCCGGATTGCTCGAATATGTCCTTGACGGTTTCGAGCGTGTCGTCGAAACCGACCGTTACGACGCGCTTCGTCATCAGATCTTCTACTTTCATCGTTGAACTCTCTGTTATTGCGGGGAAACGGATGCGGCATGGAACCGCGCGCCCGCTCCAGTCGACTGTCGCCGGTTCACCGTCCCACTAGTCGAATAACGGCAGCCGAAAGGGAAACTCCAGTCGAGGGGCCAGAATTGGGGCGTTCCTTCATGCAGGAGGAATGCGTGGCCGCCGCCTGCGGCATCCCAAGGAGCAATGCATGTTGACTCGCGAAGCCATCCCTCAAGTTCTGTCGCGTACTTCCGAACTATTGTCCGCCGATAACCTGGAGGGAGCGCCCCAGAAAACCTTTCACCATGTCATCGACATCTACCTCAAGGATTCCAATGCCTTCATGAATACGTATTTCGCCCGATACTTCGAGTGGCAGGGCGTCTGTCGGGAACGCTGGTTCCATGAGTGCATTCACAACAATCTGCTGGCCGCAGGGGCACCTTTGTCACGAAACGCGCGCATCAGGAATACGTGCAGGAGACGTTTCCGTTTCAGCGCGTCGACTGCTACCTGAACACATTCCAGGTCCGGCAATGTTCGGCGTATCTGCTGTTCCGTTTCTGCGTGGACGGACGGCCCGTGTCGCACGGATATCAGCAGATTCTGTTTGCCGGAATGGACAAGCGGATCCGGCGTTTCCCGGAAGGAATCATCGAGCGGGTCAAGGAATATGAAGTGATCCTGCCGTCCGTCACGAACTAATTGATTCCACCCTGCCCGGCGCGCGAGCGCCGGGCCCGTGCCGGCGGATCGTGTATTGCGCGGTCCGCCGCCGAACCCGGCTCCGGCAATCGGAGCGTGAACGTGGTCAGCACGCCCGGTGTCGATGCACACGAGATCGTGCCGCCGAACGCGTCGCACACTCGCCGGCAGAAATCGAGTCCCATGCCGCCCGCGTGTCCATGCGGCTTGGTCGAATAGAACGGATCGAAGATATGCGGCAGCACGTCGGCCGCGATACCCGGACCGGTATCGTTGAAATGGACGACGCAAAAGCCGCCGTCGCGCCCCGCGCTGATCGTGATGCTGCCCGAGCCGCTCGACTCGATCGCGTACAACGCGTTTTTCAGCAGGTTGAAGATGACGAACACGAACAGTGAATCCGTGCCGGAGAAACGCAACTGCGGGTCGATCGGGAGAACCGAGACGCGACCGCGCTCGCCAGGCAAGAACGGATAGCGGTCCAGCGCCGATTCGACGCAATGCCTGATCGACTGTGGGCCGAAGCTCCGGCGATCGAGCCGGTCCAGTGTGAACGACGCCAGCGACATCTCGACAACCGTACTCGTGCTGTCGATCTGACGGCGAATCGCGCGGGTAAGGGTTGGCAGTCGCTCGGATTGGCCCGGATAAAGCCCGTTGACGAGCAACTGGTGCCGCACGGCAAGCTGATATCCCCGCAGCAACTCCGGCAGCGCGTTGCCGAGTTCATCGGCGTGCATGCCGATGACTTCGAGCGGCATCGCGACCTCTTGCGCGACCGTCGCGGCGAGAAAGTACTGCCGCATCAAGCCGTGCCGGACAATGGTGATGGCCAGAATGCCCAGACTGACGGCAATGAAAATGACACCGGGCGGATAGAACACATAGCCGTAATTGACGGCATAGTCGCTCGCCGCTAAAGAATAGAGGCACAGGCTCACGAGACAGAGACCCAACAGGCGCCGTCTATGACGGGCACGCGCCTGACGCCTCGATACGATCAGCAGCCATCCGCTGCGAGCGGCGAGCAAAACGGTCTGCATCACGTGCACCGGGTGCAGTCGCCCTGCACGCGGATAATCGCCGAAGAAATGAACGCTGAAACCGGCTACCACCTCGTCGCTCGTCACCAGCAACACCGCGAGGATCACGCACAGCGCATACGACGCCATCAGCAGAGGCCGCTCGTCGCGCCGTTCGACGAGTTCGGTCACGAAGTGATAGAACGTTGTTGGCAGAAACAGGATGAAGAAGTAGCCCGCCTTGACCAGTATGCCGGCCGTTTCGGGACTTGTGGCCTGAAACAGGAACGCCCACGTACCCTGCCACGCGAAGGTCGCCATGCACATCAGCGCAAATGGCGTCGACAGACGCGTCACGCCTTCAGTCAGCAGGACGTAGACACCGAAGCCCAGGAACAGCGCGGATACGAACGCTGGCAAGGTCGAATACATAATGCCTTATGTGTGTTTCGCCGCTGATTGTTCCTCGGCAGGCTGGACGGATCGGGTTGCGGCAAGCTCATGCAGCAAGCTCAGCCAACAGGCCGACAACGTTTGCCTGAATGTCGTCAAGCGACTCGCGTTCCCCATCAGCACAGCGGCGTTGTTGTTCTCGGTCGCACTGGCAGCAGTGTTCGTACCAGACCGCCGGCAATTTTTCGTTCCGGCGGTGCCACGATTTTAGCGCAACATCTCGCCTGATCCGTGCCGGTTATGGCAACCCGTTTGCGCAATAGGCTTCGAAGCCCGGACGTTCGCTCAGGCGCTCGAAGTACTCCGATACGGCCGGGAATTGCGTGTGTTCGAAAGGCGTGCTGAACCAGCGGTTGACCGACAGTCCCACGGGAATGTCAGCGAGCGAGAACTGCTTTCCGGCAACGAATGCGCCGGTTGCCCGCAACTGTCCGTCCAAGATGCGCATGTGCGCCGTCCAGCTGGCGATCGACGTCGCGACTTCCTTCTCCGCCTGATGCGCAGCCGACTGCCGGACCAGGGCGAGAAACGCGTAGCTCCACGAGCGGTTGAGATCCGTTGCCTGCCAATCCATCCATTGATCGACGGGCGCGCGCATCAGTGGATCTGCCGGATAGAGGTGTACGCCGCCGTAGCGCGACGCGAGGTAGCGGATGATGGTGTTCGACTCCCAGAGAACAAAGTCAGCGTCCTTGATGACGGGCACCAGACCGTTTGGGTTCAACGAGAGAAACTCGAGTGTCTGCGTGGACCGGAACCCGGTTCCCCAATCCTCCCGCTCGAACGGAAGATCGAGTTCGGCGCAAGTCCACAGCACCTTTCGAACGTTGATGGATGACGCCTTTCCAAGGATCTTGAGCATGCGAAAGTGAAGGGGTTGGAGTGCGATGAGTCTAGGCTCAGTGCAATGCGCGGTTCAAGACACAGTTTGATGAACCAGCCCCGTTCCACTTTGCGTTGTCATCGCGCACGGCCTTTCGCGTTCACAGTATGAAGCGTGGCGCCTCAACTGATCTTCAGCGCCAGCTCGGTTCCACGCTTGATCGGCAGAGTGATCGAAATGAAACCGCTGGCCGGGTCGCGGATGTACTCGAGGAAATCGGGCTCGGCATTGTCGTTCAGGATGTACCCGCCGACGCGCAATTGCGGCGCGATCAGCTCGACCACCGTGCGCGCGAGCGACGGCCCGTCCGGTAACGGCCAGCCGTCGATCAATGCGAAGTCGATCGGACCGCCCACGTCGCGCAGCGTTTGCCGCGCATCGCCGACACGGATGTCCGCATATTGCGGGAGCCCTGCCTCAGTCAGATTCTGACGTGCGATCTCCGCCTTAGACGCAACCAGCTCCGATCCGATCACCAGCCCGCCACCGTTGTCGCGCATCGCCGCCGCCAGATACAGCGCCGACATGCCGATTGAAGTTGCAAAATCAACGACTCGCGTGGCACGCATCCCACGACAGAGCACGTACATCAACTCGCCCTGATCGGGATGAATCGAAAAGCCGTAGTCGGCGAAAGCCTCCGGATCATTGCCCGACGGCCCGCCGAATGCCTCGCTGCCAGGAAAGCGGCGCGACGCGTTCAAACGCTGCAACACCTGATTGACGCGCTCGTCCTTGATGGGGCTGACGGGCGAGGTGGATACAGGCATGTCTCTCATGAACGGCTCCTTGATGGATCGCGGCAGCGCGCGTCAAGCGACGCCACGGCGACCGGGTTGCATACGGAAACGTGCGCGCAATCCGCACACAGTGGACTGGCTCCGATTTTCCAACCTTGTTCCCAGCGTGCGGCTTACTGATCCTTATGGCGCGCTGTCATCCGAGCTAGCCTCATAAGCGCCGCTATTCACGCGCAGACACGCATCTGACGCCTGCCGTCGCCTACCAGACGCTTCACGCGTTCGAAAATTCGCGATCTTCTGCCTTCCTTCTTCGTAATACACCGAAAAAATTACAACTAACATGGTTGTCGAGAATCCCTCGCATCTACGCATAAACGATGTCTCGTCAAATACGTCGTGCCGGCTGTCACGCCAAAACCTGCCAGGCTGATGCCCATCCTCTGGAACAGTGCTATGGCGTGAAGGTCGAGATTCTGCGCGATCCCGCTCGCGGCGGTGTTCTGGTTGTGCCGAGCCACCCGGCCATGGCGACCACCCAGTCGAAGCGCTTCAACCATTAACGAACAAGGGACCCAGGAAGTTGCCCTCCTGGGTCCCTTAAAGACAGCTAGCTTTGACGCTTGTTGTCCGGCTTACTGCCCCGTGTAGCCAACCGGCACGGTCGAATTGTTCTTCGCGACCGTCGCGTTGTTCGACACGATGTACTGCGGCACTTCCGTCAGCGTGAGCGACACCTGGCCGTTCGAATACGGAAGCGTTGTGACGTTGCCGTAACCGTCGATCTTCGTCACGTTGCCCGACGTACCCGCGTTATCGACCTGCAGCGAATAGCTCGTCGAATAGGTCGTGCTATACACGCCATTGGCGGGCCACTGGCTGTTGTTGTGCGTCCACGCGGCCGTCACGACCTTGCCGTTGTTCAACTGCTGGAAGTCGTACACGAAGGTGCCCGAGGGCGTGTTGTTCACGCGGCCCAACGTATTGGTGCCGTCGAGCACACGCGTCATCGTGGCAAACGCCATCGCTTCCGGCTTCGGCGAAAGGTTCGACGCACCGTACGCACCCTGCGCATCGTTCAGGTCGAAGAACGAACCGTAGCCCACTTCGCCCGGATAGTCGGCACCGTAGAACAGCGTCGTGAGCTGCGCGCCGCCGCCCAGCACGATGATGTGCGAGCGCACCCCAACGGCCGCATGCGCGAACAGCTGGTTCTGCGACGGCACGGTCGGACCATACGCCAGACCCGGATCGTAGCTCGTGCCCGCTTCCGTGAAGAACAGCTTCATGTTCGGCTTGCCGTTCTGCATCACCTGACGCAACTGCGTCAGCTGATTGTCGAGCGCATTGGCCTGGTTCGCGGGGCTCGGGTCCGAATCGTATTGCTCCGGCGGATGCGCCGGGTACGTGCCGGCGTTCCAGTAGCCGTGAGTCGAGACAGCATCGATGTAATTCCACAGGCCGAGTGCGCCGAACTTCTGCAGATAGCCGGCCGTGCAGGTCGTGCAGTTCGCAGCGAACGGATTGCCCGTGCCCATCACGACCGCGTTCGGATCGGTGGAGTGGATGCCCTGGTAGGCAGCCTTGTACATCGCGACGAAGTTAGCGTCGCTATCGGCCCAACCGAGACTCGGCTCCCACGTTACCTGATAGTAGTTGCTCTGCTGGTTCGGGTAATTCGCCGCGCGGATCAGGCTCGTATCCGTACCGACCTTCGCCATGAAGTTCTGGTACTCGTTCAGATCCTTCGGTGCGTAATAGCTGTCCGTGAACTGGCCCGTCTTCGAATTCCACGCAGGAATGCCGTCGAGACGCACGATACGCATCTGGTCAGGATTGGCCTTATAGAACGGATCGAGATCGTTCACGTTCGGCGTGTACGTGTTCGGACCATTCGGCTCCATCTGCGACTGCTGACGATCGTCGATCGTCCACGTAATGCCCAGTGCGCGCAGTGCCGCGATGTTGCCGTTGAACCCTTGCATGCCGAAGCGGTGCTGGTCCTGATGCGAATACGTGACCGTGCCAAGTGCCGACGTGAGATTCGGCAGCACGCCGAACGTCGCGATACCCGTCGGGCGCGTGCCGCTATTCGGCAGCGTGCCGCCATTCGAGCGCAGCGTGGCCGTGATTGCGCCGTAGCCCGACCATGTCGAATGGCACGAGATCGTGTTGGTCTGCACGCCAGCGCTGACCGGGAAACTGCCCTGCGTCTTGATCGCGCCATTCGAATCGGCGATCGACCAGATCACGGTATCCGCATTCGGCGCGTTCGTCGTGACTGTGAGGTTGAACGGCGCGTTGTTCTGGAAAACGCGCAGGCCGTCCGTGGTCGGCGTGTCGGCCGTAATCAGGCCGTTCGGCGTGCCGCCAGCCTTTTGCACCGCCGTTCCGCATGAGAGCGCCGCGCTGGACGAAGGTGACGGTGCGGGTGCGGGTGCGGGCGTCGGCGTCGGTGTGGGAGTCGGCGTCGGTGCGGGCGTCGGCGTCGGTGTGGGAGTCGGCGTCGGTGTGGGAGTCGGCGTCGGCGTGGGGGTCGGGGTCGGGGTCGGGGTCGGGGTCGGCGTCGGCGTCGGCGTCGGCGTCGGAGTAGGCGCGCCGGCCGCGACCGCGCGCACCCAGCATGATTTTCCGTAGCCGAACGCAGGGTCCGTATTCGAAACGGCGCCGACATAGCAGCCAACGCCATTCGTAAACGTACTCGGCGCCGTCAGCATCACCGACGGCGAGTTAGGCGGCACAGCGCCGAACACGACCGAGCCCGTTCCGAGGAACGAGCAGTTGCCATTCTCTTGGCCGCACAGCGTGTACGACTGGCCTGCGACGGTAATCGTCGATGCCTGGGCGTATGCCTGCTCTGCACCAAACGAAGCCAGCACGGTTGCCGAGGCAACCCCCAATAGTTTCCAATAACTCATCATTGTCCGTTGATCCCGCTGAAATCAGTTTTCCCCGAAAGTCCAGCAAGATCGTTGACAAACCGACCCGCTGTGGCGTTTTCGAATGCAAAGAAACCGGCATCGAATATTTATTATGGATTACTTACTATTGTGTTCACACATGCGCAGGACACGCATTCATGCAATCTCGCTTTCGATGACCGGGAACGTGCTGAGACCCCACGCAAGCGCGGAGCATTCCCCGTATGCATCTGATGTCAGATCAGATGATTTGATAGACGAGTCGAACCCGACTCCTGCAGATCAGGAATCCTCAATTACGGCTGAGTCGTCTTGCGCGTTTAGACAGCAGCATGCCGTCGCGAACCCTTTCGGTCCGACGAAATTGATCTACATCCACGTGATCCAGGCAACATCGGGCATCGCATTTCCGCGGTCGACATCTACGCGGAACCTGCAAACACACGCCTGAACGAGACGAATCGGCACCTCTATGCGCAAGCGCCTTAGGTAGTAATTACTTCTGCTCGACCCCTACCAAGTATTAATTACAGAAAATTTCAAGGCAGACGAATTATAAACGTTTCATTCGTGTAACGTTGCCCGCAAAAAAATCAAAAGGTAATGTCGCCGGTAATTTCGGAGAAATTTTGAGATATGCTTTCGTGAAGTACCATCGATCAGGGAAGATTCACCCGTGATTGCCCGGAAAAAGTAAATTCATGATCGATATGGATATTTTTTTGGCTATTTCGTAATACAAATGCGCTTTTTATGCGTTTTGATTTTCAGTGCTCACGATAATTGGGAAAATGATCGCTCCCGATTATCAAAATATCGGGGCGATTATATGAAAGTGCGCCGGCGCGATTAAATGGGGCACATCCGCCTCATTGAATATTGCGCGCCTGATCCCCGCAAGCTTTCATCGTTTCCTTTCATTAATATCGATCTTGCGGTTCGCCTTCTCTCGAACATATCGCTCAGAATTGACGTTGCGCTCGCAACAACCGCCCGCTTCAAGCCGTCGTCCCGCCATGAATCGCGGCGAGCACCTCGCGGGTGAATCTCGGGTCGTTCAACTCGAGGTCTGCCGACAATCGCGCGGTCACTTCCTGGAGCAGCCAGCCGTTGCCGTCGGGATCGCTGAACGATGCGTACGATGCGTAGCTCTTCCGGTCCGGATTCAGGCCAGCCTCCTGGCGTTTTCCGTCGGCATGATGGAACACGCCGCCTACGTCATGAAATGGCTGGCCGACCTCGATGCCACGGCGAATCAGTTCGCTCCGCGCGGCCACGATGTCCGACACGACGAGATGAATCCCTTGCACCGAACCCGGTGTTGCCGCCGTCATGTTCTTGCCGAACATGATCGAACATCCGGAGCCAGGCGGCGTGAACTGGATCACGCGATAGTCGCCCTCACTGGATGCAAAGTCGAGATCGAGCCGCCAACCCAACTCGCCATAGAAGCGCTTCGCGCGATCGACATCCGATACGGGAATGACGATAATCTCGATCTTCATATCGAAACTGATGCTCATGGCTAGTGTCCCGAGTTAGAAATTCGTAGACAAAATCGCTTGACGCTGGCGAGGATGTCGTCGGCCGATTTGGTCCAGTTGAAAGGTCTCGGATCAGTGTTGTTGATCTGAATGTATTGGCGAATCGCCTGTTCGAGTTGCCGGGTGGAGCGATGAGTGCCACGGCGGATGTATGTCTCGCTGAGCGTGGCAAACCATCGTTCGACCTGGTTAATCCACGAAGCAGTGAGCTTCCCCCGAAATTTCGCCTTCCAACGGGTCGTGTGTAAACTCGATCTGAAGTAAGGAAAAGAATAATGTTCAAGGTACCAAACCATGCATATACGGCTGAGTTCAGGGCGGCCGCAGTACAACGGATCAAGGATGGGCAAAGCATCCGTGCCGTGGCCCGTGAATTGAAGATGTCACCGCAGACACTGCGCAACTGGGTGAAAGCTGCAGAGGCAGGAAAGCTGAACGGCGCCGGGACAAAGGCTGTGACGCCGGAACAAATGGAGCTGTCGCGCCTGCGAGCCGAAAACAAGCGCCTGCAGATGGAACTTGAAATCGTAAAAAAAGCGGCGGCGTTCTTCGCGAAGGACCTCCTTTGAAGTACGCCTGGATTGATATGCAGTGCCGGCACTTTCCGCTGTCGGCCCTGTGCGAGGTCCTGTCGGTCAGTCTGAACGGCTATAGAGCATGGAAGCGCGGTGGCACGCCCGAGCGCAAACGCCTGAGCAACGAACAGTTGCTGGCGCTGATCCGCACTATCCACGCCGAGGTCAAGGGCGCCTATGGATCGCCACGGATGACCGAGGAGATTCGCGCCCGTGGCTTTCCGGCCAGCAAGGAACGGGTCGAGCGGCTCATGCGCGAGAACGGTATCCGGGCCCGGCACAAGAAGCGCTACAAGGTAACGACGGACTCGAAGCACAAGCTGCCAGTCGCAGAGAATCTGCTAGAGCGCAACTTTACGCCGACGGCGCCGAATCGCGTGTTCACTTCGGATATCACGTACATCTGGACCGACGAGGGCTGGCTGTATCTGGCGATCGTGCTGGACCTGTTCAACCGGGAAGTTGTCGGCTGGTCGATCAAGCCGCGCATGACGGCGGACATCGTGATCGACGCGCTGACAATGGCGTGGTTTCGACGTCGGCCCGAGCCGGGCGCCATGCATCACTCCGACCGTGGTAGCCAGTACGCGAGCCACGACTTCCAGCGCAAGCTGACGGAATATGGCATGCGCTGCTCGATGAGTCGCAAGGGAAACTGCTGGGACAACGCGCCGACGGAAAGCTTTTTTAACAGCCTGAAAAACGAGCGCGTCCATGCGACACGTTACCGGACGCATCAGGAAGCGATGGCAGACTTGTTTGAATACCTGGAAGTGTTTTATAACCGCAGTCGTCGTCATTCGTCGCTCGGCTTCGCATCGCCGGTTCAGTTTCTGCAAGACTGGATCAAAGCTCAGCAGACCAAGGATGCCGCTGCGTAACTTGGGGCCTGTGGAAGGCGAAAAACCGAGGGAAGCTCACAGAGGTGGGGGTGAAATGCGCATGGAAACGCGGATGGCGAGCCAGCCAGGTATTGATCGAGGGAGTCTTGTGCGTACCGTAGTTGTCCATCACCAGATGGACGTCCAGTTGGGGTGGCACGTTGGCCTCGATGGTGCGCAGGAACTGCAGGAATTCACTGCTGCGATGACGCCGATGCAGTTCGCCAATGACTTCGCCCGTGGAGATGTCCAGCGCTGCGAACAGTGTGGTTGTGCCGTGGCGCATATAGTCGTGCGTGCGTCGCTCAGGGATGCCCGGGGCCAGAGGCAGCATAGGCTGGGTGCGGTCCAGCGCCTGGATCTGGCTCTTTTCGTCCACGCACAACACCATGGCCTTGAGCGGCGGGTCCAGATACAGCCCGACGATATCGCGCACCTTGTCGACGAAAAATGGATCAGTGGAGAGCTTGAAGGTCTCCTGCCGATGCGGCTGCAATCCGAAGGCACGCCAGATCCGCGACACGGCTGTCTGCGACATCCCCATGTCGCGGGCCATTGTGCGCGTGCTCCAGTGAGTCGCGCCCGTGGGTACGGATTCGAGCGTGCGTGCGACGACCGCCTCCACCTGCGCGTCCTCGATCGTCCTCGGTGCGCCTGGGCGCGGGGCATCGAGCAACCCGTCCACGCGGTCATTGATGAATCGCGAACGCCACTTCGAAACCGTATGCGAGGTGACACGTTGCCTTGTCGCGACCGTCTTGTTGTCGATGCCCTCGGCGCAAGCCAGCACAATACGCGCTCTCAGGGCAAGCGCCTGTGCCGTCTTGCGTCGCATCGTCAACGCTACGAGCTGTTCGCGTTCCGACCCACTCAGGACCAGTGGCGCCTTCGGTCTTCCTCTCATCGTTGCCTCGCTTATTTGCGAACCCTGCAACCCAGGTTAGTACACAACGCAAATAAGGCAATGAATTTCTAACTCGGGACACTAGCTCCGTGGACACATTGAAACCGGTTGACGCAAATCGCGCGACCTATCGAAATGCAATGTAGTCGCCGAAGCACCGGCATGTCGCTAATACCATGGTATTAGCGACTCGTCAGGGAGCGTAAAGCTCGAACGCAAGCCATTCAAAAAGTACTCGTCCGTACGATGGCTTGTTTGGGCGATACCATCGTATGGTTGCCACTTCACGGCACTGATGGCCGCGGACTACACCACAAGCGGCATCGCAAACATCATTGACGCAGCCATGCAGATTCGCGAACAGGCCCAGCACCTGCCTTTGTATCCACACATCCAGTGCACTGGTCGGATCGTCGTTATTGCAGTTCCACCCTTGTTTCAGGGGCTTTCTGGCGATGCGTTCATTCGCACCGCCACTTTTCCGCGTTCATGCCTGCCTGAATGGCAGCGTGCTGGAGAACGCTTCGAGTTCCATTGCGCGCGCCGCCAGTTGCGCGAGCTTCGGGAATACAACCTGGTTGACGACGTCGGGCATCATCGCCAACGACGCAGACTGGTACGTGATCACGACCATCACGTCAGCTTGCGAGAGTGCGTCGCCGATCAGCCAGCCATCACCGGCTCGCGATTCGAGCATCGTGAATCCCGCGATCGCCTGTTCGCGCAACGATTCGGTAACCGAATCAATCTGGCGATCGGACGGCCGGATCGATTCGTCATAGATGTCGCTGAGCTTTCCATAGATCGCCGAGGCGATACCGATGAACTGCAACGCGTCGCGCCGTTGCGCGCCGCTCGTCGCCAGCAATGCGCGAGCGGGGCCGACCTCTTCGTGCAGATAGTCGATGATGCTTGCGCTGTCATAAAGAATCTCGCCTTCGTCTAGCACGAGCGCCGGCACTTTCACCATCGGGCTGAATGGGCGAATGAGATCTTTCTGCTCATACGCGTGATAGGGTAAATGCTCGAACGGAATGCCGAGCAATTTCAACGTGACGCCAACCCGGCGCGTATAGCCGGAAAACCATGGGCCAATAAGCTTCATTCCTGATTCCTCGCGATTCAATGTACGGTGGTGTGAACGTTCAGAACGATTCCTTGAAGGGACGCAGATCGAGTTCATGCGTCCACGCCGAGCGGTGCTGGCCGTGAAGCGACCAGAACGCCCCGGCGATCGCGTCGATATCGAGCAGTCCATCCGCGCCCTTATGCTTGACGTGCTCAGCGAAGCGCGTGTGCACGCGCTCCCCGTCAATACCGCCGTCGATCACCACATGCGCGACGTGCAAGCCGAGCGGACCAAATTCGCGCGCCATGCTTTGCGCGAGCATGCGCAGCCCCGCCTTGCTCGACGCAAAGTGGGCGTAGTTCGGCATGCCGCGCAGCGCACCCGTTGCGCCGCTGAAAAGAATCGAGCCTCGACCGAGAGGCGTAAAGCGCCGCGCAGCCTCGCGTCCTACGAGAAATCCGCCAAAACAGTTCAGGCGCCAGAACGATTCGAAGACGTCGGCTTCCATCGTGCGCAGATCCAGCGGCTGATTGTTGCCCGCGTTGTACGCGACGAGATCGGCGCTGCCGCCGTTTTCGTCTGCCTGCATTGCGATGTCGAACAACCGGATCACGTCGGCTTCGCGCGTCACGTCCGTGACGACGGCGCTCGCCGAGCCGCCCGCCTCGACAATGCTCTCGCGAACGCGTTCGATCTTCGCTTCCGTGCGCCCCGCGATGATGACGTGGCGCCCCTCAGCGGCGAAGCGGCGCGACAGTCCCGCGCCGAGCCCTTGCTCTGGCCCGACTCCGATGACGACCGCCTTCGGGCGGTCCGTGAGATGCGTTTCTTCAGTGATAGACATGGCTCTTTCCCTTTACAACGATTGCGATGACTGAACGATACCTGGCGTGCACGTTGGGATAAACCGCTGCTACGATTCCACATTGTTTCTCCCATGAAACAATGCAGGCTATGAAAGGAGCGGGACCGTGGATAAGTTTCAGGCGATGCAGGCGTTCATCCGGGTGGTCGAAAGCGGCACCTTCACGAAGGCTGCACAGATGCTCGACCTGCCAAAGACGGCGGTGAGCCGCCTGATTGCGTCGCTCGAAATCGAACTGGGCACGAAGCTGCTCAACCGCACGACACGCAGGGTTTCGACGACGGCGGACGGCGCGGCGTACTACGAGCGCGCGCTGCAATTGATGGGCGATCTCGCGGAACTCGAAGGCTCGATGTCGCACGCGAAAAGCAATCCACGGGGACGGTTGCGCGTGGATCTGCCCGTGCCCTTAGGTTTGTCCGTGATCCTTCCCGCGCTACCGACCTTCACCGCGCGGTATCCGGACATCGAGTTTCACTTCGGGCTCAGCGATCGCCCCGTCGATCTCATTGCAGAGAACGTCGATTGCGTTGTGCGCGCGGGGGAGATCTTCGATCAGTCGCTGGCGGCGCGGCAGATCGGCGCTGTCAGGCAGATCCTCTGTGCGACACCCGCGTATTGGGACAGGCACGGGCGGCCTTCGCATCCGTCGGATCTCGAACAGGGTCATGTCGTCATCCGCACGATCGCTTCGCGCACCAACCGGCCCTTTCCGATCATCGTGGCCAAGAGTGGCGAGCGCATCGAGGTGCAAAACCGACGCGGGCTCACGTCGAATGACATCATGGGCTGTCTGACGATGAGCCTCGCGGGCCTCGGCGTCGTGCATGCGCTGACGTTCTCCGCCAACACGCATCTTCGAAGCGGCGCGTTGGAGGCGGTGCTGAGCGACTGGGTATCGGACCCTGTGCCCGTTTTCGTCGCGTATCAACCCAACCGGCACTTGAGCACGAAAGTGCGCGTGTTCATCGACTGGCTGGCGGAACTGTTCGCGGGAAATGAATCGACGGCGAGAGGCGAGCGCGTTACGGGAACGTAAGATCGATCACGCATGCGCGCCCGCCGTGCGACGCTCCTGACGCAGCAGTACATCGCGGTAAATCCCGGGCCGGCCCGCAAGCTCCAGGGGCGCGCCATCGTCGACGAGCCGCCCATGCTGAATCACCACGATGCGATCGAAATTCTGCAACGTAGAAAGACGGTGCGCGATCGCCACCACGGTGCGTCCCTTCATCAGCCGGTCCAGCGCGTCCTGGATCTTCGCTTCCGATTCGCTGTCGAGCGCCGACGTCGCCTCGTCGAGCAGCAGAATCGGCGCGTTTTTCAGGAATGCGCGTGCAATCGCGATGCGCTGCCGTTGCCCGCCTGAGAGCCGCGTCCCGCGCTCGCCAACGTTGGTTTGCAAGCCGTCCGGCAACGAGCGGATCAGATCGAGGCTATTCGCGTTTTCACAGGCTTGCAGCACTTCGTCTTCCGTCGCGTTGGGACGGCCGTAACGCAGGTTGTCGAGCAACGAACGATTGAACAGCGAGATATCCTGCGGCACGACGCCAACGGCATCGTGCAGGCTGCCCAGACTGATATCGCTCAGACGCTGGCCCGAAATGCACACGGCTCCCAGGCCGGGCGGCGGATCGAATGAGCGTTGCAGCAGCGCCAGGATAGTGGTCTTGCCCGCACCCGATGGTCCGACCAGACCGACCCGCTGCCCCGCGTCGATGTGCAGGCTGAAGTGATCCAGCACGCGGCGGCGGCCGGGGTACGAAAACGTGACGTTCTCGAAGTCGATATTCGCGTCGCGGATCTGCAAGGTCGGGACACCGACCGCCTCTTCCATCTCGCGCGGCACGAGCAGCGATTGCGCAGCCTCAGCCAGCCGCGCCAGATGCTGGATCATGCCAACCAGCGCCACGGCAAGATCACGCGTGCCATGCAGAATCGCGAAGCCGAGCGAGCTGACCAGCACCACGTCACCCGTCGTCGCACGCTCCTGCGTCCAGAGCCACAGCACCCAGCCGAGCAGGCAGCACGACAGCACTACCGTAATGAGCGCGTGCACCAGCCTGAGTTTTTCGAGGTGCCGCAGACTCGCTTCGCGGGACGCCATTTCCTGCTCGAGGAAACGCCCGATACGCAGACACTCGCGCGCCGTCGCCACAAAGGTCCGCACCGTCGACATATTGCCGATCACGTCCACCAGTTCACCGTCGACGGACGCAGCACGCGACGCAAAGTGCACATGACGCTCGCCGCCCCGCTTTGCGAGCCAGAACAGGAAGGCGGTCATGCAGACGGAAATGGCGACGAGCGCAAGCGCCATCCACACGCTGATCCAGCCAATCAGCACAACAGACCCGATGACGGAAAGCAGCGGCGGCAGCGCATTCCACGCTGTCAGATTCTCTATCGTGAATACGGCATTGGCCGTCGCGGAGATACGGCTTGCGAGCGTGCCGGGCTGCACGTTCGAGAAATAGCCCGTCGAATGGCCGATCAGATAGCCGAATAGTTCGCGCCGCACGTCGCCCGTAACCTCGACGAAGGTCCGCACGCTTACCCAGCCCGCAATGCGCCAGAACAGATTGTCGGCGAACAGCAGCACGACGACGACAAGAAACGCGTGGACGACGTTCGCAGGATGCGCGCGCCCAGTGGGCAGCGCGTCGACCAGATTCCTGATCGCGAACTGAGACCCTAGCGAGCACCCGACAGCGGCAACGATGCCGAAGAGAATCACCGCGTGCTGCGCCGGATGCTGACGAACGTAGCGGAACAACAGGTTCACGGGACTGGACGCGTAACCCGCAAGCTCCTGTGCGCGCCGCCCGCGCGTGCGCCTGGCTGGCCTGACGCCCGCAGCCTTTGAACTCGGCATACCCATTAGTGACCGCTCCGGTGTTTCGCCCCGATGAAACGAATCGTCGAACGCGCTGACAGTCAAACGACTCATTTGTCGACCAGGCGACCAATCGGTTGAGCATACGCCGTTCCCGCGCCGCGGCGATCGTGTCACAGGCGGTAGGCGATCGAACCTTGCTTGTCAGAGGATGTGATGCCGGATGTGACGTCGGATATGCCGTCGACGCAATCGCGCTCGAAGGAGGAAGAACGGATAATGCATTGCTGCCTCCTGTGTCGGCCGGCGTCGATGAAGGGTCTTCCCGAAGCGTGTCCCAGCGAGCGCAATCATCGCAGTGGTGCACCGCGCCATATCGGTCTGAAGGTGGCATGCACCACTCACCGGTGCGGCTTTATCGACAGAATGGCAGCGCCTGTCACTCGCAAACAAGGCGGTTTCGTTCAACTACACCTGAAAACAAATTCACTATGCGTATTCCACCGCTCAAGGCGATCATCGCGTTCGAAAGTGTCGCCCGAACCCGGAGCGTGAATCGCGCGGCCGATGAGCTGGGTCTGACCGCATCGGCCGTGAGCCATCAACTGAGCAACCTCGAGTCGATCATCGGGCAGCCGCTGTTCCAGCGCTCGGGCCGCGGTCTCGTGCTGACGCCGACGGGCGAGCGCTATCTGTCCGACGTAACGGGTTCGCTCGCCGATCTGAGCCGCGCCACCGAGCGCGCGTCCAGCCGCACCGAGGTCGATATCCTGCGCGTGCATTCGAGCCCGAGCTTCGGCCTCATGTGGCTGATGCCGAGGCTGTCGTCGTTTCAGGAAGCGAACGACGACATCCAGTTGAACCTCGCATGCTCGTACGAGAACGTCTCGTTTTCGAATGGCTTCTACGATATCGACGTGCGGCACGGCTACGGCAACTGGAGCAACGTCGAAGTGAAGACCGTGCGCGGCGAGTTCATCGCGCCGCTCGCTTCTCCCGCATACCTTGCGCGTCATCCCGTGAACAAGCCTGAGGATCTGCTGTCGCACCGGCTGATCTATTCGGAGTCGCCGCTCGTGCAATGGAAACAATGGTTCGGCAGAACAGGCGTATCCGCAGCGCACAAGACCTTCGATTTTTCGTTCGACCGCTCGTACATGTCGCTAGAAACGGCGGCACTCGGCCTGGGCATTGCGCTCGAAAGCGTGATGCTGGCGTCGGTGAAGATACGCCAAGGCTTGCTGGTGCCCGTTTTCGATGACAGCTATGCCGTCGAAGTCGGCGCGCATCACCTCGTCTACCCGGCGCAAAACGCCGAGTTGCCACGCGTGGCGCGCTTTCTCGCGTGGATCGAGCGCGAGGCCGCTACGGAGCATCCGCGCCAGTCGTAGACGCGGCGAGGCAGCGCATCGGCAGGGTTTTATTGCGCTGCAACGAATCGCGGCCATCCCGCCCGCGAGCTTCATCTGAATTTTTCTCAGCCATTGTTGAGCGTTTCCGCGTTGATGCGCGCGCCCCGTCAGCCGACACTCTGGGCACACATCAACACACAGGAGACAACCCATGTTGCTCGAGAACAGGATCGTCATCGTGACAGGCGCGGCCTCGCCGCGAGGCATCGGCAGGGCGACCGCCAACGCACTCGTCGCGCAGGGCGCACGCGTCGTGATCCTCGATCTGCGCAAGGAAGACGCGGAAGCCGCCGCCGCCGACCTCGGCGCCGGACACCTCGGCCTTGCCTGCAACGTCACCGACAAGGACGCTTGCGTGGCCGCCGCGCGCATCACGCTCGAACGCTATGGACGCATCGACGGCCTCGTGAACAACGCGGGCATCACGCAGCCGGTTCGCACGCTGGACATCGCAGGCAAGGACTTCGACGCGATCGTCGACGTGAATCTGCGCGGCACGCTGTACATGTCGCAAGCGGTGATTCCCGCCATGCAGGAACAGAATGGCGGCAGCATCGTCTGCATGTCGTCGGTGTCCGCGCAGCGCGGCGGCGGAATCTTCGGCGGCCCGCACTACAGTGCTGCGAAAGCGGGCGTGCTGGGTCTCGCGAAAGCGATGGCGCGTGAATTCGGTCCGAACCGCATTCGCATCAACTCGATCACACCGGGCCTGATCCAGACCGACATCACGGGCGACAAACTGACGCCCGCGATGCGCGAAGACATCATCAAGGGCATTCCGCTCGGCCGGCTCGGCGATGCCGCCGATGTCGCCAACGCATGCCTGTTCCTCTTGAGCGATCTGTCGAGCTATCTGACGGGCATCACGCTCGACGTCAACGGCGGCATGCTGATCCACTGATAACCGCGCCGCCAGCAGGCGCCGCAATCGACGCACCCGGGAAAACCCGGGGAAAACATGGCAGGAGACATTCCATGAAAGCGAAGTACACCGCGTCACCCGTAACGGGTGATGTACTGCCGCGCAACGATTCGCAGACCTTTGAAGCGAAGACGTACGCAAAGGTCGGCCGCCGGCTGATTCCCTTCTTGATGCTGTGCTATCTCGGCGCCTATCTGGACCGGGTCAACGTCGGCTTTGCAAAACTGCAGATGCTCAGCGATCTGCGTTTTAGCGAAACCGTCTACGGCATGGGCGCGGGCATTTTCTTTCTTGGCTATTTCCTGTTCGAAGTGCCGAGCAATGTGATCCTGCATCGCGTCGGCGCGCGTCGATGGCTTGCGCGCATCATGCTGACATGGGCCGTCATCTCGGCGAGCTTCGTGTTCGTCAAGTCACCGACGGCCTTCTACGTGCTGCGGTTTTTACTCGGCGTCGCGGAAGCGGGCTTTGCGCCCGGCGTGATTCTCTATCTGACGTACTGGTTTCCGTCCGAGCGCCGCGCGAAGGCACTGTCGCTGTTCTTCATGGCGATTCCGCTGGCAGGCATGATCGGCGGTCCGCTGTCGGGCTGGATCATGCACTCGCTGCAAGGCGCGATGTCGATGTCCGGCTGGAAGTGGCTATTCCTGCTCGAAGCGTTGCCGTCGCTCGTACTCGGTTTCGCGATCCTGCTGTATCTCGACGACGGCATCAAGCAGGCGAAGTGGCTCAACGATTCCGAAAAAGCGCTGCTCGCACGCAACGTCGCCGCCGATGCCGAACATAAAACCGCGCACGTATCGATCCGCGCGTTCATCGGCGACCGCCGCCTGTGGCTGATGGCCTCCATCTACTTCTGCGTCGTGCTGGGGCAATACGGCCTGACCTTCTGGCTGCCGACCATCATCCGCAAGGCAGGTGTCGCCGATCCGCTGTGGGTGGGCATATTCACGGCCATTCCGTATCTGTGCGCAATCATCGCGTTGCCGCTGATCGGCATGAGCGCGGACCGCCGACGCGAGCGCCGTTTTCACCTCGCCATTCCGATGCTGGTCGCCGCTGCAGGCTTTGCAACCTTGCCGATGCTCGGCAGCGTGGGGGCGTCGATTGTCTGTCTGAGCATAGCGGCAGCGGGCATTCTCGCGTCGTCGTCGCAGTTCTGGTCGCTGCCGACCGCCCTGCTGGGTGGTATGTCGGCGGCAGCGGGCATCGCCGCCGTGAACTGCTTTGCCAACCTGGCGGGTTTCTTCTCCCCGGCGATCGTCGGCTGGCTCAACGATCTGACGGGCAAGTCCACGGCCGGGCTGATCTTCATCTCTCTCGCGGTCACGCTTGGCGCAGCGCTGGTTTTTCTGGTGCCGGCCCGATCCGTCAACCGCTAATTCGCTTTGCAACCATTTCGTTTGAACACTGGAGCTATCGATGGACACTGATACCGTCAACGATACGGTCACGCTCGCCGAGCGAGCCTACCGCATCCGCCGCAACGCGCTGCTGATGGGCGAAGTACAAGGCCAGGGCTATATCGGCCAGGCGCTCGACATTGCCGACGCGCTCGCCGTCGCCTACTTCGGCGCCATGCGCTATCGCCCCGAAGACCCCGAATGGGAAGGTCGCGACCGCTTCCTGCTGTCGAACGGTCATTACGCGATTGCGCTGTACGCCGCCCTCTTCGAAGCCGGCATCCTGCCCGCCGATGAACTCGAGACCTATGGCAGCGACGACAGCCGTCTGCCGATGTCGGGGATGGCGAGCTACACGCCCGGGATGGAAATGTCGGGCGGCTCGCTCGGCCACGGTTTGACGATTGCCGTCGGCCGCTGCCTGGGACTGAAGCGCAAGAACTCGGACGCCTTCGTCTACACGCTCTTCTCCGATGGCGAGCTCGACGAAGGCTCGATCTGGGAAGGTTTGATGTCCGCCGCGCACTGGAAGCTCGACAACCTGATCGCGATCGTCGACGTGAACAACCAGCAGGCCGACGGCCCGTCGACGCAGATCATGGCCTTCGAGCCGCTCGTCGAAAAGCTCGAGGCGTTCGGCTGGTACACGCAGCGTGTGAACGGCAACGACATCGATGCCGTCAAGCAGGCATTCGACAACGCCCGCCATCACGACAAGCCGCAGCCGCGCATCATCGTCTGCGACACGAAGATGGGCTGCGGCGTGCCGTTCCTCGAAGAACGCGAGAAGAACCATTTCATCCGCGTCGACGCACATGAGTGGAAGCTCGCGCTCGAAGCACTCGAAGCCGGGAGACAAGCATGAGCACCGTCGCCAAAAAACCCAAGCTGAAAACGTCCGCGATGATCGCGTCGATCGCGGGTGAAGGACAGATTACGCGTTCCGCGCCGTTCGGCCACGCGCTCGCTGAACTGGCGCGCTCGAAGAGCAACGTGATCGGCATGACAGCCGATCTCGGCAAGTACACGGACCTGCATATCTTCGGCAAAGAGTTTCCTGACCGCTACTATCAGATGGGCATGGCCGAGCAGTTGCTGATGGGCGCAGCGGCAGGTTTTGCGCATGAAGGCGCGCAGCCGTTCGTGACGACTTACGCCGTATTCGCCACGCGCCGCGCGTACGACTTCATCCACCAGACGATCGCCGAAGACAACCTCGACGTAAAGATCGTCGCCGCACTGCCCGGTCTCACGACAGGCTACGGCCCGAGCCACCAGGCCGCCGAAGACCTCGCGCTGATGCGCGCAATGCCGAACATAACGGTGATCGACCCGTGCGATGCACTCGACATCGAGCAGATGGTGCCCGCAATCGCCGCTCACAAAGGCCCTGTATACGCACGCCTGTTGCGTGGCAACGTGCCCGCTGTGCTCGATGAATATGACTACAAGTTCGAACTCGGCAAGGCGAAGCTGCTGCGCGACGGCAACGACGTGCTGCTGATCTCGTCGGGGATCATGACGATGCGCTCGCTCGAAGTCGCCAAAGCACTGGAAGCCGACAACACCGGCGTCGGCGTGCTGCACGTGCCGACCATCAAGCCGCTCGATACGGCCACGATCCTGCGCGAAGCAAAACGGACAGGCCGCATGGTGATCGTCGCGGAGAACCATACGGTGATCGGCGGTCTTGGTGAAGCAGTGACCAGCACGCTGCTTGGCGCAGGCGTGACGCCACCGTTCCGCCAGATCGCACTGCCCGACGAGTTCCTCGCCGCCGGTGCCCTGCCCACGCTACACGACCGCTACGGCATCTCGACTGACACAATGGCCGCCAGTATCAAGACGTGGCTCGGGTAACAGCTCGAATTCCAATCGAGCCATAGTGGCATGATCGAACGACCGCAAGCCGGAAGGATGCGGTCGTTTTTTTCGGGTACGTCAGTGCGACGACACGTAATCCGAATCGGCAAACGCTGGCGGCATCGAGAACGTCTCGCGCATGCGCTTCGTCTCCGCTGCGGGCGTCGAGCCAAATAGCCGCTTGAATTCGCGATTGAACTGCGACGCGCTCGTGTAGCCCACAGCGTGACACGCCGCTTCGGCAGTGATGCCCTGACGCAGCATCAACAGTCTCGCCTGGTGCAAGCGCGCCGATTTCACATATTGCATGGGTGATGTTTGCGTGATCGCCTTGAAGTGGCTGTGGAATGTCGGCACGCTCATACCCGCATCGCTCGCAAGCTGCGAGACATCGAGCGGCTGCGCATAGGTCGCGTGGATGCGGCGCAACGCCTTGCCGATCTTGCCGAACTGCCCCTGCATCGCCAACGCCGCGCGCATCGCGTTGCCTTGCGCGCCCGTCAGTACGCGGAAATACAGTTCGCGCTTCAACGCCGGACCGAGGATGGACGCGTCGAGCGTCCGGCTCATCGCTTCCAGAAACCGCAACACGGAATTTCGAAGTGCGGGGTCCATCGGACTGGACATCATGCTTTGCGGCGGGCACGCCTGAACGGGAGCATGATGACGGTCGATCTCCAGCATCAGTTCGGCCGCCACAGCAAAATCCAGATGCAGGTAGATGGCCAGCAGCGGGCGTTGCGGCGTAGCGTCGGTTTCCATCGTGAACGGCACCGGTACGGCGACAGCGAGATACTGCTGCTCGTCGTACACATAGACCTGATCGCCGAAATAGCCTCGCTTGGTCCCCTGACAAACAATCACAATGCCGGGGTCATAGAGAACGGGCGTGCGGGACAACGCGCGATCCGAACGCAGGATGCGCACATCCGGCAACGCCGTGAGGTTGTATCCCTCATTGGGCGCGAGCGCTTTCAACAACGCCACCATAGATTGCTGCCCGTCGAACTTTCTGACCACGCTTCACCGCCGTCATAGGAATAGGCAATAAGTCGAGACTATAAGACCTGAATTGCACGGGTGCGAAAGAATATTATGCAGTCGTCTCTCTTTTCTTTCGAGGTTCGCATGTCAGCCGTCAAAACCCTTCTCATTACCGGTGTCAGCAGCGGCTTCGGACGCGCGCTGGCCGAAGAAGCGCTTGCCGCAGGTCACCGCGTGATCGGTACTGTCCGAAGCGAACAGGCAAGGAACGCGTTCGAAGCACTGGCTCCAGGTCAAGCGGTGGGCCAAGTGCTCGATGTAACCGACTTTGAAGCGATCGACGGTGTCGTCGCCGAAATCGAGGCGACTGTCGGGCCGATCGACGTACTTGTGAACAACGCCGGGTATGGTCACGAGGGCGTGATGGAGGAATCGTCGCTGGACGAGATGCGCCGGCAGTTCGACGTGAACGTGTTCGGCGCCGTCGCGATGATGAAGGCCGTGATCCCAGCTATGCGCAAACGGCGGCGCGGCCACATTCTCAACATCACGTCGATGGGCGGCCACATCACGATGCCCGGCATCACCTACTACTGCGGCAGCAAGTTCGCGCTGGAAGGCATCTCCGAGGCGCTCGGCAAGGAAGTCCGTGCCTTGGGCATCTTCGTCACCGCTGTCGCGCCGGGATCGTTTCGGACCGATTGGGCTGGCCGCTCGATGATCCGGACGCCGCGTTCGATCCCGGACTATGACCCACTCTTCGATCCGATCAGAAAAGCCCGCGAGGAAAAAAGCGGCAAGCAGTTGGGTGATCCTGTGAAGGCGGCGCGCGCGATGCTGTCCGTGATCGCGAGTGAAAATCCGCCGGCGCATCTGCTTCTGGGGAGTGATGCGCTCGGTCTTGTGCGCGAGAAACTCTCGGTCATCGGCGGCGAAATCGACGCGTGGGAGGGGGTCAGTCGATCGACTGACGGCTAGTGTGTGCCGGCTAAGTTTGCTTTGGATTTTGTCTGCATCCGGGTTATGCCTTCGCGGCGCGGTCGGTTTTGGTTGTTCTGGTTTTTTGCGGTGGCATCCGCGCTATGTCTTCGTGCTTCAGGCGTCGCCCGTGTGCGTTTGCCTTTTTGCGCTGGCATCCGCGCTATGCCTTCGTGCCTCATGCTTCGCCCGTGTGCGTTTGCCTTTTGCGCTGGCATCCGCGTTATGCCTTCGTGCTTCAAGCGTCGCCCCTGTGCGGGGCGGCACCTACTTTTCTTTGCCGCCGCGCCGCCGCAAAGAAAAGTAGGCAAAAGAAAGCGGCTAACACCGCCAGCCCGTGTTCTTATCCACGGGCCCTCAACGTCCCCACACTCCACACGGCAGTGCTCTGGCCGGTGCTCGTTACCAGCGCTTCGAATGAACGCCTCACCCGCTTCGAATGCCCGTACCCGGGCAAGCGGCAGCGACTGGTATGTGCCGCCCAGGTGGCAAACTGTGTGCAGGTTGTCGCGGCGTATAGCATGGCGCTCTTACACGGTGGAGCGCGTGCGTTATCGGTCCGGAGTGAGGCGTGTGGAGCACAAAGGGCCGACACACAGTTTGCTACCTGGGCGGCCGTGGAATGTCCGGCACGGCATGATGCAGCGCGGGTACGTGAAACGGGTGAGGCGCACCGCAAGAGCGTTGGCAACGAACATGGGTCACGTGATTGCCGTGTGAAGCGTAAGACCCGTTGGGGGCCCTCAGGCAGGAACAAGGATTGGCGGTGTGAGCCGCTTTCTTTTGCCTACTTTTCTTTGCGGCGGCAAAGAAAAGTAGGTGCCGCCCCGCACAGGGGCGACGCATGAAGCACGCTAACAAATCGCGAATGCCAGCAAAAATCCCAAAAAACCAAACCGGCCGCGCCACAAAACCACAACGCGCATGCCAGCAAAAGAGCCCGATCCCCGCTCTACGCCCCCCCTTCCCGAGCAGTCTTCTCGATCGTCGCATCGAACCGTGAACCCATGCCACCCAGCGCCACTGTCGCGCGCTTAGCGCATTCCAGCAACGCGACCAGCGCACCGGTAATGGTCGACGCCATGTCAAATCGCGCTTTAGGCCCAGACAACGCCAGCGCTCCCACCAGTTCTCCCGATGCCCCAAAAACCGGCACAGACACCGACGCCGTTTCAGGATCGCGCTCACCGTGCGAGACAGCCCACAACCGCTCACGTACCTCGTCCCAACGTGAATCGAGTGTATCCGTGAACGCCAGCAGAACTTTGCCCGACGCCCCCTTGTCGATCGGAAACTCTTCACCGACGCGAATCGACACGCGCACCGCACGCGCAGGTTCGACACGGAACAGCACCAGTCTCCGGTCGCCCTGCCGCACATATAAGGACGCGGTCTCCCCGAGGTCCCGGCTCAGTTGCTGAAGAATCGGCTCGATAACCGGTCCCACCTGATACGAGCGCTGATAGAGCGCCGCGAGCCGCAATGGCTGCGGTCCAATCGCGTACTGTCCGTCGCTCAGTCTCCGGATGAATCCGCCATGCTCCAGTGCACCAAGCAGACGCAGTATCGTGCTCTTGTAAAGATCGGTACGACGCGAGAGTTCCGCGAGCGACAACCGGTCATCGGTCGGCCCGAAGGCGTTGAGAATCGCGAACGCACGATCGAGTACCGCCACACCGCTGGAGCCATCGTTTGGGGCGACGGCCTCCGAAGATGACGCTTCCTGCATTTCGCTGGGCACGGCCGTTTCCTTATCAGATCTTTGCGTTAAATCCGACTGTATCGTTCTATCACGTAGAACGCAAGTTTCAGAAATCTCCAAAATTTCGGGTTTACCCACCTTAAATTGCCCTGTTTTTGCTCCTATAGTTCTATTTGACAGAACATCATTCCGTCTAATAGAACACTCGAAAGGAGTTCATCTTGAACACTTCCCCCGCGCCCTCGGTCCTCGTCAGCGAAGTGGGCCCACGCGACGGCCTCCAGAGCATCAGACGCGTGATGCCGACGGCAGCGAAGCTTCGCTGGATTTCCGCGCTGGCCGCCACGGGGCTGAAGGAGATCGAGGTCGGCTCTTTCGTGCCGCCAAAACTGCTTCCCCAGATGGCCGACATTCGCGAAGTCGTGGCTCATGCGCTGACGATCCCCGGCCTTCACGTCGCCGTGCTGGCGCCAAACCTTCGCGGATCGCAAAGCGCCTTCGAAGCCGGTGTGCATAAGCTCACGTTGCCGGTGTCAGTGACCGACGAGCATTCGATGGCCAACATCCGCAAGACGACCGCGCAGATGATCGAAGAGGTGCGCGAGATCGTCGCCCTTCGCGACGCGCAGTTCCCCGGTGTGCAGATCGAAGCGGGCGTCTCTGTCGCGTTCGGTTGCACGATCGCAGGCGCGGTGAACGACGACCAGACGATGCGGATGTGTGTCGCGATGGCCGCATGCGGTGTGGACGAAGTGGGCCTGTCCGATACCAGCGGCTATGCAAACCCCACGCAGGTCCGCCGTCTGTTCCGGCGCTTGCAGACCGAACTTGGCGCCAAGGCAGGCGGCGCCCACTTCCACAACACACGCGGTCAGGGACTGGCCAACGTCGTCGCTGCGCTCGATGCCGGCGTGACAACGATCGACGCGAGCCAGGCGGGTCTGGGCGGCTGTCCCTACGCGCCTGGTGCGACCGGCAACATCGTTACGGAAGACCTTGCCTTCCTGCTCGAAGCAATGGGCTACGACACAGGTATCGACATTGACGCGCTCGTCGCTGCCCGCGCAATTCTCGCCGAAGCACTACCGGGTGAAGCGTTGTACGGGCATGTGCCGGACGCGGGGGTGCCGAAAGGATTCGGCTACGCAGATGGGCGTGCACCGAGCGCGCCGCAACCGGAAGGATGTTTGCTGGGAGTCGCGCAATGAGTTCGAATCAATCGAATCAATCCCTGCCCTACAGCGGCGTGCGTGTGATCGAAATGACGCACATGGTGATGGGACCGACCTGCGGCATGGTGCTGGCGGACCTTGGCGCGGAAGTGATCAAGATCGAGCCGATTGCAGGCGACAGCACGCGTTCCCTGCGTGGATCAGGGGCAGGCTTTTTCAGCACGTTCAACCGCAACAAGAAAAGCATTGCCGTAGACGTAAAAGATCCTCGCGGGATCGAAATCGTCCACAAGCTGCTCGCGAGCGCTGACATCTTCAGCGAGAACTTCAAGAGCGGCACGATGGACAGGCTCGGGCTCGGATATGCAGCGCTGTCGAAGCTCAATCCGCGTTTGATCTATGTCTCGCACAAGGGCTTTCTGCCCGGTCCGTACGACCATCGCACCGCGCTCGACGAAGTCGTGCAGATGATGGGCGGCCTTGCGTACATGACGGGGCCAGAGGGACGGCCGCTGCGTGCCGGCACCAGTGTCAACGACATCATGGGCGGCATGTTCGGCGCTATCGGCGCGATGGCGGCACTCGCGCAGCGTGAGCGCACAGGCAGGGGACAGGAAGTCCAGAGTGCACTGTTCGAAAACAACGTATTCCTCGTCGCGCAGCACATGATGCAGTACGCGGTGACGGGTCAGGCTGCGTCGCCGATGCCGAGCCGTATATCTGCATGGGCTGTGTACGACGTCTTTTCCGTCAGGGACGGCGAACAGATTTTTCTGGCGGTGGTGTCGGACACGCAATGGGCCTTGTTCTGCGATGCCTTTGGTCTTGCGGAACTGAAGTCGGACGAACGGATTGCCACCAACAATCAACGGGTCCAGGCCCGTGACTGGTTGCTGCCGCGATTGCGCCAGCACATGGAGGCGTTCAGCGCGGCGGAGATCAGCGCCATTTTCGAACGTATCGGCTTGCCCTATGCGCCGATTACCAAGCCGCAAGACCTGTTCGACGATCCGCATCTGCTCGCGACAGGCGGGCTCGCCGAAGTGACGTTGCCGCCCGATGCAAGTGGCGCGGGCGAGCCAGTCTCCACGCGCACCGCATTGCTCCCGCTGACGTTGGCGGGTGAGCGGTTGCGCCTTCGCGCAGCGCCGCCCGCGCTCGGACAGGATACACAGACGCTGCTGTCGCAGCTCGGCTATACCGACGACGAACTCAGACAACTGGTCGATGCCGGTGTCGTCGGATGCCAGAACTGCCCGTCGGGCGACGCGTCGAGTCCTTCGCCCAATGAGCTTGCCAGCGCCTGACGCCTGACGGCGGACCCATCCCGCAGAAACACAGCACCGCGCCGACCGCCTTGCGGTCAGGCCCAGCCAGTGAATTGTCTGGAGACGACAATGACATCCATTTCCTCGAGCATGACGGCTGACACCCCCGCCAGCCTCGAACAGCAGGCGGTCAGAAAAGCTGCATGGCGCTTTATCCCGCTGCTCGCACTCGCCTACTTTTTCAACTATCTGGACCGCACCAGCGTCGGCTTTGCGGCGCTGACGATGAACCGCGACCTTGGGCTGACTGCAACGCAGTTCGGCTGGGGAGCCGGGATCATGTTTGCCGGCTATTGCCTCTGCGAGGTGCCCAGCAATCTCGCGCTATACCGCTTCGGCGCGCGGCGCTGGCTGGCCCGCATCATGATCACGTGGGGGCTGTTGGCCGCAGCCACGGCGCTCGCCGCCGGACCGACCAGTTTCTATGTGATCCGTCTGCTGCTCGGAGTCGGCGAAGCCGGCTTCTTTCCCGGCGTCATATTCTTCCTTGCCGTCTGGTTCCCCGCCAGCTACCGCACGCGTGTCCTTGCATGGTTCACCGTCTCGACACCACTGTCTTCACTCGTCGGTGGTCCGTTGTCGTCGTGGCTGCTTCACATGGATGGCTTACTCGGTCTGGCAGGCTGGAAGTGGATGTTCATTGTCGAAGGTCTCCCGGCGTGCGTGCTCGGATACCTCGTGCTGAAAATGCTTGCGGACAAGCCCGCCGATGCCACATGGCTTTCGCCGGAAGAGCGGCTCGCGTTGCAAAGCGCATTTGACCGCGAGGGTTCATCCGGTCAGAAAAAGAAGGATTTTCGCGCGGCGCTCAAGGACGTGCGCGTCTATGTTCTCGCGATGATCTCGTTTGGCTTCACGATGGGCTCGTACGGCATCGGCATCTGGTTGCCCCAGATGCTCAAAGCGCACGGCATGAGCGTGACGCAAACCGGCTGGGTCTCCGCCGTGCCGTACTTCTTTGCCACCATCGCGCTGCTCTGGTGGGCGAAACGGGTCGATCGTCGCGGCGGGCATATTGCAAACCTTGCTGCGGGTCTGCTGATTGGCGCGGTCGCGCTCGGTGTCTCGACATACTTTGATCAACTGTTGCCCGCGATGACGGGCATCACGCTGGCCCTGATCGGAACGATTGCCGGCCGCACGATTTTCTACACGCTGCCGGCCCGATTCCTGTCCGGTCAGGCAGCCGCCGGCGGACTCGCGCTGATCAATTCGATCGGTGCACTTGGCGGCTTCGCGGGTCCGTATCTGGTTGGCTATCTGAAGGACCGCTTTGGAACCTACACGGCCGGGATGTTGGGTCTCGCCGTCGTGCTCGGACTGACGACGTTGCTGACGCTCTCCCTTTATGCCTTCAATCGGGAGGAGCAATGACAGCAACGATTGATTCGCCGATGCGCCGCCAGTTGCTTCGTGCCGCCGCTGCATCGATCGCCCTCCCCGTCATCGCCACGCATGCAATCGCCAACGAAACGACGCGTCCCATGAATCCGACCAGCAACTATCTGCCCGTTCGATCCGAATGGCTCGCCTCGGGAACGGAAACGGCACTCGAGCCGGACATGCCGATCATCGACGCGCATCATCATTTCTATGATCGCCCGGGTTGGACCTACCTGCTCGACGAGTACCTTCGCGACGCACAGTCAGGGCATAACATCACGGCGTCTGTGTACATGCAGGCACTCACCCGTTACAGGCAGTCGGGCCCCGACGCATTGAGGCCGGTCGGCGAGGTGGAATATGTGACAGCCGCAACCGCGCCGACGCAGGGCGGCAGGCCACAGGTCGCAAAGGGCATCGTCGGCTATGCCGATCTTCGTCGCGGTGCTGCCGTGCGCGACGTTCTCGAAGCGCATCTCCAGGCCGGACAGGGCCGGTTCAGAGGCGTACGGCATCTCGTGACGTGGGACTCTGACCAGACACTGGTGAATCCTGTCTCGGCGGCACCGCGCGGACTGCTGCTCGACCGTGACTACCGCGCAGGCGTGGCACAATTGGGACCACTCGGTCTGTCGTATGACGCGTGGCTTTTTTTCCCGCAGCTTCCCGAGTTGTTCGACCTTGCGAAGGCTTATCCCGACGTGCCCGTCATCATCAATCATTGCGGCGGTGTCGTGCGGATTGCCAGCTACGAGGATAAGCGGAAAGAGGTGTTCGAAAGCTGGTCCCAATCCATGCGTGAGCTGGCGCAACTGCCTAACGTCTATGTCAAGGTAGGCGGGCTGGGGATGCGGATCAACGGCTTTGACTTCGAGAAGGGGGAGCGGCCACCGACGTCAACGCAACTCGCCGAAGCGTGGAAGCCATGGATGCACACTTGCATCGAACTGTTCGGCGCGAATCGATGCATGTTCGAGAGCAACTTCCCGGTCGACAAGGGCTCGTATCCATACAGCAACGGCTGGAACGCATTCAAACGATTGACAGCGCAGGCGGGCCAAGGCGAGCGCGAAGCGTTGTTCCGGGGCACGGTGAGCAACGTGTATCGCCTTGGCTGATCGTTCGGGTGGTGGGCGCCCGTCGTCACGGAATTCGCCCGGAAAATGCGCGATCTGAATGGGTCGCACCCGCTCACAGCCACTCATCCGGTCGGGCATTAGACATTCATCAAATCTCTAATGCAATAACCATGTAGGCAACACTGCCCGACCGTTTTATTCGCGAATTACATGGTGGGATTCAACTGCGCGAACTCACGCGAGAGAAAAGATCTCTGTGCACTCTCGAGAAGATGATGCATATGCACTGCATCCGCGAAAGTCGGCGCAGTGCGCGTGTTATTCGCCACGTCGTGCGCATAGGCCCAATAGAGTTCGGCCAGTTCCAATACGGCGGAAGGCAGGTCCGATTCCGGCAGGCGCAAATAGCTCGTAGGTACTTCGAGCCGTTCGAGCGGCTGCTTGTCGCCGTGCGCGCCGAAGATTGCATAGTCGTCGCCCACATCGCCAAAAGCCGATGCATTCGCGATCCGTAAATCCCCCTCCGACCCGGTGATGTCGATCTGCACGCCTGAGCCGTTACGCTTGCCGCCTTCGATATGAACGGACACCACCGCGCTATCGTTCAACATGCCTGCGAGCACGAGTTGATCGGGTGTCGATGTCGGTATCGAAACGCCTGTCTCTCTGATCGTCACCGACGGAAACTGGTTAGGCGTGAGTGCCGCGATGGATACAGGCCAGCCGGTTCCCGAAAAGAGCATGTCGAGAAAGTGGCCGCCATAGATCGAAACCACTGATGAAAAGTTCTCCGACGGCACAGTCCATTCCAGCGAGCGCGAACGCGTCGCCTGAAAGTAGTTCATGCTCACATGCATGCGTACCGAACGCAGCTCACCGACGTAACCTTGCTGGATCAGATCGCGCACATAACGGTTATGCGGCGCGAGACGCCGTTGCAAGCCGACGACATGACGCACGCCGCGTTCCTCGGCCAGTCGCAACAGTTCTTCTGATTCAGCTAGCGTGGTCGTCAGTGGCCATTCGCAGTACACGTGCTTACCCGCCGCAATTACGCGTCTCACTGTCTGCGCATGTTGCGGAGCCGTGTTCAGCACGACCACGAGATCGATGTCGGAACTCTCGATGAGTTCGTCGATCGACTCAGCCACGCGGCCGATCCGATAGTCGCGAGCTGCCGCTTCGGCAGCTTCGCGCCGATGGCTATAGATGGCTTGCAGCGTGTATTGCGGCAACAGATCAAGCACGCGCAAATGACCGTGCCTCGCCCAGTTGCCGACACCGATTACGCCGACGCGCAATGGCACACTAAGTGATGCTTCCATGATTCTGAATTCTCCATTGAATGACAGACGGTGATGTCATGCGTATCACACCGACACCACGATGCGTCCAAAGTGCTCGTTGCGTTCGAGCACCGTATGCGCCTGCACGATCTGGTCGAATGCAAAGCGATGTGCGATTACCGTCTTGAGCGCGCCCGACTGCAATCCGTCGAAGATGAATGCCGCCGCGTCGGCCTGGCGCTGCGCGTCCGTAGTCGTCGAAAACAGGTTGTAGCCGTGCACGGTGATGCGCTTATAGAGTAGTGGCAACACGGGCAATACGGTGTCTTCGGGACTCAACGCGCCATAGAGCAGAATCGTGCCGCCGGGCCGCGTCGCTTCAATCAGACGCGCGAAAGTCTTGCCGCCAACGGGATCAAAGACGAGGTCTGCGCCGCGTCCCTCGGTGATGTGTCGTACCGCTTCGACGAGATCCTCTTCGTCGGTGACGATCACATGATCGGCTCCGAGCGCGACAAGCGCGTCGCGTTTCTCACGCGTTCGGGTAAGCGCGACAGCCGTCGCGCCCAGACGCTTCGCTACCTGAATCGCGCCGATACCCACCCCGCTCGACGCCGCGGGAATCAGCACGACATCGTCAGGTTTGACGCGTTCGTTTTCCGTGAATGCCGCGTAGGGCGTGACGAACACGTTCCAGATCGCCGCCGCGTCTTCGTGCGAAAGCCACGCGGGGCTCTTCACGACAGCGTGCGCGGGCGCCAGCACGAGTTCGCCGTACACGCCGTAATCGTTCATCGAAAACGAAGGCACCGTACTGACGTTATCGCCGACGGCCACATGCGTGACGTTCGCGCCAACGGCATCCACCACGCCGGACGCTTCATAACCGACGCGCGCGGGAAGCTTCGCTGGCTCGACATACTCGCCGCGCCGCCACATCGACTCCGCGCGATTCAGGCCGATGGCCTTCACACGAATACGCACTTCGTTAGCGCCAGGTTCGGGCGTGCCGATTTCCGTGTACTCGAAAACCTCGGGGCCGCCGTGCTGCGCAAAGGTAATTGCTTTCGCCATGACTCATTCCTTTCGTTCAATCCATCCATTACAGGCGCCTCGAAACGAAACGCCCCTTCAAGTGGTTCGGATTATCGGAATCGCCCTTCGCAGGATAAATGCGGCATCGCCGACATCACTGTTCTTTTGCCGCCAACAATCGCCTTTTCGACGCGCAAAGCCCCGTGCAGCAATGCTCGCGCGATTGCGGACACGGATGTCCAGAGTGAGCGAACCCGTGGGCTGTTTTTCTGGCGCATCGACGCATCTACATTAGCGTCAAGCGTCGCCGATCACCGGCACTGCGCAGCAGCTTCCCTGAATCACTGGATTGTGGAGATTGAAATGTCCAAACTGTTTTCGAAAGTCGCGGTCGGTTCGTACGACATCGCGCACCGCGTGGTCCTGGCTCCCCTCACCCGCATGCGTGCCGAGAGCGGCGCGCGTCCCGGCCCGCTGATGGCTGAATACTATGCGCAGCGTACGTCGCCACGTGCGCTTCTGATCGGCGAAGCCACCATCGCCGCGCCGAACGGCAATGGCTATCTCGGCGCGCCCGGTCTGTACGACGACAGCCAGATCGCCGGCTGGAAAGCCGTCACCAACGCGGTGCATGCAAAAGGCGGCAAGATCTTTCTTCAGCTTTATCACGCGGGCCGTCAGTCGAACGCACAGTTGCAGCCCGATGGCGGCCGTCCCGTCGGACCTTCCGAAGTGCCGCACGGCGGCGTCGCGTACACGGAAGCGGGCTGGGTGCCCAACACGCCGAACCGCGCGCTGGAAACGGCGGAAATCGCGGGCATCGTCGAGAGCTTCCGCGCGGCTGCCGAGCGCGGCGTGAAGGCAGGCTTCGACGGCGTCGAATTGCACGGCGCCAACGGTTACCTGTTCGATCAGTTCCTGCAGGACGGCAGCAACAAGCGCACAGATGAGTATGGCGGCTCGATCGCCAACCGCGCGCGCCTGCTGCTCGATGCGACGCGCGCCGTGATTTCCGTATGGGGCGCCGACAAGGTTGCAGTGCGTCTCGGACCGAGCGGCTCGTGGGGCGACATGTCCGACAGCAACCCGGAAGCGTTGTTCACGTATGTGGCCGACGAACTCGACAAGCTTGGTATTGCCTATCTGCACCTGATCGAACCGCGCATCGCGGGTAACGTCGAGGACGAAGCGCGCGACCAGCAACCCGTCGCCGCGAAGTCGCTGCGCGCGCATTTTCATCGACCGATCATCGCGGCGGGGGGCTTCGACGGCAAAAGCGCCGAAGCAATCCTGCAATCGGGCGATGCCGATCTCGTTGCATTCGGACGCCATTTCATCGCGAACCCGGACCTGCCGGAGCGTCTGCGCAAAGGTCTGCCGCTGAACCCGTACGATCGCGCGACGTTCTTCGGCGGCACGGATGTGGGTTACACCGACTATGCGTTCCATGACGAGGCCGCTGTCGCAGCGTGAGATGGCGTGGGCTGTAACGACTGATTCGTAACGCAGCCGGCAGCGATCATGCGTTCACGCATGGTCGCTGCCGGCGTCAATCGCCACGGATAGTGCGCGTCAATTGACCTGATCGACGCCGACTCTAGAAATCGTGCGCCAGGAATCAGCGGAAACGGCGTTCAAGTATCATCTTCGCGCACTGCTTCAATACTCCGACTCCTGAAAGGCTTTGACGATGTCCACACCGATCGACTATCTCAACCCTGCGCTACCTAAGGGGCTTCGGCGCGTGGCCATGCCCGTCGTCGACGCGACGCCGGCGACACTCGACGGCTATGGCAGGCTCGTAGACGACCCGAACGAATGCCGGGTCGAAATCGTGCAATGGCCCGCGATGGGATCGAGGCCGATCGATCCCGGCACGGGCGACGAGGCGGGGACGACGGAAGGCGTCTTCGTCAGCGAATGGCACGGTGACATCCTCTACGGTCGCAATGAGGCGGTGGGCGGCCACTATGTCCTCGCGTACGCCACGGAGCCTGACGAAGCGCGCGAAGACAACGCCGCGCCACCCGAACGCATGCTGCTCTGGCACGCGAACTACCACCCGGACGGCGGACAGTTGTTCTTCCCGCTCGATCAGCGGCCGTTCTATGTTCCACTGGCGTTGCCCGGTGACGATGTGACGCCCGAGAAGTTCGTGTGCTTTCGCTTCGATGGCCGGCAGGGTCTTTATATTCATCCGAACATCTGGCACGAAGGCGTGTTCACGCTTGGCGGGACACAGCGCTTCTTCGACAAGCAGGGCGCGGTTCATGCACGCGTGTCTGTCGAGTTTGCGCGAGAGTTCGGTTGTCTGGTCGAAGCGCCAATCGTTTATCCGTGACGCTTGAGCGTTAGATCGAGGCGGCGGTTCGAGACGAAACCGCCTGCCAAACTGGACTCGAGCTAGAAAACCAGACCGCCCGCGACGTCGATGGTGGACCCCGTCACCCACGCGGCGTCATCCGATACCGCGAACCACACGGCAGCTGCTGAAAAAAGTGCTTGACTGTCTATCTAGTAGTAGATAAAGTTCGTTCCATGGAACCGACCACCACAGTTCGCGATCAGATTCTGGAGCACGCCATCACACTGATGATGCTGCGCGGCTACAACGGGTTTAGCTATCGCGACCTGTCGGAACTGGTCGGAGTGAAGACTTCGAGCATCCACTATTACTTCCCGTCGAAAGACGATCTGGTGCTCGAAGCTGTCAGCCAGTACAGCAACGAGATACTCGGCGCGCTCGGTTCCATCGAGTCCTCTCTTCCGGCGGATCAGAAGCTCGGCAAGTACACGAAGCTGTTCGGCAGAACCCTTGGCGAAGGCGACCAGATTTGTCTGTGCGGCATGCTCGCCGCGGATATCGAGGCATTGCCCGATAACGTGCGCACAGCTGTGCAGGCATTCTTCAAGGCCAACGAAATCTGGCTCGCGAAGGTGTTGGCGCAAGGCGTCAAGGAGCGCACGTTGCACGTCAACGGCAAGCCCGAAAACGCGGCGCGAGCGCTGTACGCCGCTTATCAGGGTAGCGTGCTGGCAAGCCGTCTGTTCAAGACGAAGGCTCGGCTGGAAGATGTCGAGGCTTCATGGAAGGTTTCGAAGTAGCAGTATTCGAGGCGGTTGCTGTAGACCGCCTTTTGTTGGGCCCAGTTATCTATCTTCTAGTAGATAAATTAGAGTTTCAGAGAAATGTCGTTGAAGTACAGAGATTTGCCGGGTTGTCTATCTAGTAGTAGATAGCAAAATGCAATTCACTCAACTAGTGCCACTCAGGAGTTACATCATGTCGATCGAAAAAGTTCTGTACCGCGCCCACGCTCACGCCACGGGAGGCCGCGACGGCCGCGCCATCGTCCCCGAAGGCAAGCTCGATTTCAAGCTGGTCACGCCGCGTGAACTCGGCGGCGCGGGCGGCGAAGGCGCGAATCCGGAACAACTGTTCGCGGCAGGCTACAGCGCCTGTTTCCTCGGCGCGATGAAGTTCGTCGCGGCGCGCGACAAAACTGCGATTCCGGCAGACGTATCGATCGACGGCAGCGTTGGTATCGGCGCGATTCCGAACGGCTTCGGTATCGAAGTGGAACTGAAGATTTCGCTGCCCGGCATGCCTCGCGACGCCGCTCAGGCACTGATCGACAAAGCTCACATCGTATGCCCGTACTCGAATGCAACACGCGGCAACATCGACGTCACGTTGACACTGGTTTGATCGAATTCGCCTCATAGACAGAACACTGGAGCGTCAAAAAATGAAAGCCCTGAAGCCACTCGTCCTTGCCGCCGTTCTCGCAGCGAACGCCGTGATTGCCGCCGCCGCAACGCCCGCCACGCAACCGACGCCCGACCGCGTCACCACGGGATTCCTCAAGCAGCTCAACAGCGGCACGGGTCCCGCGCTCAACACGCTGCCGCCCGCGAAGGCGCGTCAGGTGCTGGTCGATGCGCAGAACGGCGTTAAGGTCGACCTGTCCGGCATCGACGTGTCGAACCGCACCATCGAAGAGGAAGGTATCAGCGTGCCGATTACCATCGTGCGTCCGCAAGGCGCGACGGGCACGTTGCCGGTGTTCATGTTCTTCCACGGCGGCGGCTGGATTCTCGGTGACTTCCAGACCCATGAACGCCTCGTACGCGACCTCGTCGTGCAGTCCGGAGCCGTGGCCGTGTTCGTGAATTACACGCCGTCGCCCGAGGCTCGTTATCCTGTCGCGATCAACCAGGCGTATGCCGCGACGAAATGGGTATCGGAGCACGGCAACGATATCGGCGTGGACGGCAGCCGCCTCGCCGTGGTGGGCAACAGCGTGGGCGGCAATATGGCCGCCGTCGTCAGCTTGATGGCGAAGGACAAGCAGGGTCCGCAAATCCGCTTCCAGGGGTTGATGTGGCCCGTCACGGATGCCAACTTCAACGACGGCTCGTACCTCGCATATCGCGACAAGCATTTCCTGACCCGCGCGATGATGCAATGGTTTTGGGACGCGTACACGAAGGACCCCGCACAGCGCGCGCAGATTTACGCATCGCCGCTGCGTGCGTCTGAAGAAGAGTTGAAGGGTCTGCCGCCCGCGTTGATCCAGGTTGCGCAATTCGACGTGCTGCGCGACGAAGGCGAAGCATACGGACGAAAGCTCGACGCAGCGGGCAACGAAGTCACGACGACGCGCTACAACGGCACGATCCACGATTTCGGTCTGCTCAACGCGCTCGCTGCCGATGCGCCGACACAGGCCGCGACGAAGCAACTCGCGAATGAGATCAAGACGCGCCTGAAGTAATCGTTGTTTCTTTCGACGGCATGATGGCCTTGCGCCATCATGCCGTGTTTTACTTACACGCCAAGCTGCTTCGCAAGATCCACAAGGTCTTTGGCGACCCAATCCCAATTCCCTTCCGGCTTTAGATCAGTTGTTTGCGACGCGCCGTGTTCATGAGGACGTGCGATAAACGCGGTTCTCAACCCGCACTTCTGTGCCGCTGCAAGATCGCTATTGTGCGCGGCAACCATGCACACCTCTGCCGGGGACAACGCCAGAATCTCTGCCGTGCGCAAATACGCTTCAGGCGATGGCTTATACGCTTGCGCGACTTCCGCGCCGAGAATCGCGTCCCACGGCAGGCCGCCGTGCTTGGCCATATCGATCATCAGCCTGACATTGCCGTTCGACAGTGGCGCAATGATGTATCGGGACTTGAGCCGCGCGAGTCCATCGACGGTATCCGGCCAGGGATCGAGTCGATGCCACGCCAGATTGAGATCGTCGAGTTCTGAAGCCTGGACCTGTTCGGCGTCGATGCCGAACTCGCGCAACACCACTTCGAGATTCTCACGGCGCAATACGTCCAGCTTCGTGAATGGACGCTCGCCGCTGCGGACACGTTGCATCGCGGGCTGATACTGCGCGCGCCACGCATCCGCGAAGGCGTCGGCTTCCTGCGCGATTCGTCCATGCTTCTGCAGAAATACGGACGCTTCACGCGCGACGCCGCCTCGCCAATCGACCAGCGTGCCGAAAACATCGAATACGCACGCCTTTACATCAGTTGTTGCCATGTCGAAATCCAGTTGCGGCTACTCGACGGCCTCAAGGCTGCCATGCCTCGCCATCGGGGAAAACGTATGTTTCGAGCGACGGCGCCTTCATTTCGATGCTGTATCCCGGTTTTTGCGGCGGCATATAGCGGCCATTGCGAATGACAACGGGATCGACGAAATGCTCGTGCAGATGATCGACATATTCGAGCACGCGGTTTTCCAGCGACGCCGACACGCAAATATAGTCGAATAGCGAAATGTGCTGCACGTACTCGCACAATCCGACGCCACCCGCATGCGGACATACGGGCACGCCGAACTTCGCCGCCATCAGCAGCACGACGAGTACTTCGTTCAATCCGCCCAGACGACAACTATCGACCTGGCAGAAATCGATTGCCTGAGCCTGCAGCAACTGCTTGAACATCACGCGGTTCTGGCAGTGCTCACCCGTCGCCACACCGATCGATCCCAGCCGCTGACGAATGGCCGCGTGACCGAGTACGTCGTCGGGACTGGTCGGCTCTTCGATCCACCATGGGTCGAACTCCGCAAGACGCCGCATGTTCGCGACCGCTTCATCGACGTCCCAGACCTGGTTCGCATCCATCATCAGCTTCAGGTTTTCGCCAATCTCTTCGCGCAGAATGCGGGCGCGGCGGACATCTTCTTCGAGATTGCCGCCCACCTTCTGCTTGAAATGCGTCCACCCTTGCGCGACGCCTTCACGCGCGAGCCGGCGGATCTTGTCGTCGTCGTAACCGAGCCATCCCGCCGATGTCGTATACGCCGGATAGCCTTGCGCAAGCATTTCCTTTTCGCGTTCGCCTTTGGTATTCGCATGGCGATTCAGCAGCGCCAGCGCTTCGTAAGGCGTGATCGCATCCGTCACGTAACGAAAGTCGAGACAGCGCACGAGTTCTTCCGGGCTCATGTCGACGAGCAGTTTCCACACAGGCTTGCCAACCGATTTCGCCCACAGGTCCCACACGGCATTCACGACAGCGGCCGTAGCCAGATGAATAGCGCCTTTGTCGGGACCGATCCAGCGCAATTGACTGTCCGAAGTAAAGGCGCGCCAGAATGCGCCCATATTCGCAACGATATCTTCGAGCTTCTTGCCGACGATGAGCGGCGTCAACGCATTCACCGCTGTCACACAGATTTCATTCCCGCGCCCGATGGTAAAGGTCAATCCGTGCCCGGTGAGCTTTTGCGGCGAATCGGTTTCGAGCGTGACATAAGTGGCGGAATAGTCCGGCGCGGCATTCATGGCGTCGGAGCCATCGAGAGAACGGGAAGTGGGGAAACGAATATCGCGAACGGACAGCCTCGTGATCGTGGTCATCTGAGCACCCTCCAGGGATGGCTACCGGCATTGACCTGCTAGCGAAGAGGAACCGCCTGGTGCGTTCGTCAAAACGGTAGATACGGGTACACCCTGATAAGACCTACCAGGCGTTTGCACGCGTTGACAACGCTCAATCCACTTCCTAGCATGCTAGCATGTCTTCTGGAAATCAAGCGTGCCGTGAGCTCTTCGTCAGATGTAGCGAATGCCGCCAGTAATCCGTATGTCGCACTGCAAAAGGTCAAAGGCGGCGAGCGCGGCAGCCTGACCGACGCGGTGGAACTGGCGCTGAGAGAAGCAATCGTGACATTGGTGCTGGAACCCGGAATGATGATCGACAAGCTGGCCGTGTGCGAGCGCATGGGCGTATCGCGCTTTCCGGTTTCCGCTGCATTGGCGCGGCTGGAACACGCGGGCCTGGTCGAAGTTCTGCCGCAGCGCGGCACGCGCGTCAAACCCATTGCGCTTCACGACATCCGCCAGCATCTGTTCATACGCAGCGCGCTGGAAGTCGAAACCGTGCGTGCTGTAGCACTGATGCGTGACAACGCGACAATCGACGCGCTCGCCGCCAATCTCGATCAGCAGCGCGACGTAGCCGGCAACGGAGAGCGTTTGACCTTTCATGTACTCGATCTGGCTTTTCACGAAATCATGCTCGACGCGGTGAACCTGCCGCGTGTGAAAGAAATCGTCGCTGTATCGCGCAATGCACTGGATCGCGCAAGACAACTGTTGGCAAGTCCGGAGCGGCTCGCGCATACGCTCGACGAGCACGAGCGCATATTCGCGGCTATCCGCGTGGGAAACGCCGATACGGCTGCAAAAGCAATGCACGATCATCTCGACGAGGTGGTCGCCGAATTGCACCGGTCCGCGAAAGAAAGACCAGATCTTTTCGCACCTTAAGGACAAGGCAATGTCTCTGGCTTCTCTTTGCATGACTGCCGCGCCATGACGCCACTCATTTCCGTCAGCAAGCTCAACAAGAGCTTTCCGGGCGTGAGGGCGCTGCACGAAGTGCAGTTCGAGCTCATGGCGGGTGAAGTGCATGCGCTGATGGGCGAAAACGGCGCAGGCAAGTCTACGCTGATGAAGATTCTCGCCGGCGTGTACACGCGCGATTCCGGCGAAATGCTCTACGACGGCAAGCCCGTCGATTTCACCAGCCCGCGCGAAGCACAGGCGGCAGGCATCGGCATCATTCATCAGGAACTTCAGCTGATGAACCACCTGACCGTCGCGCAGAACATGTTCATTGGCCGCGAACCGCGTGGACGCCTCGGCCTGTTTCTCGATGAAGACAAACTCAACGCGCAAGCTCGCGAGATCCTCGCGCGCATGCATGTGAATCTAAACCCGCGTACCGTCGTCGAGTCGCTTACTGTCGCCAGCCAGCAGATGGTCGAGATCGCGAAGGCGCTGTCGTTCGATTCGCGCGTGCTCATCATGGACGAGCCGACCTCCGCGCTCAACGACGCAGAAATTGCCGAGCTTTTCCGCATCATCCGTCAACTCAAGGAACGCGGTGTCGGCATCATCTACATCTCGCACAAGATGGATGAGCTCAAGCAGATTTCCGACCGCGTCACGGTGATGCGCGACGGCGAGTATGTGGCCACCGTCTCGACGGCCGACACCACCGTACCCGCGATCATCGGCATGATGGTGGGCCGAACGCTCGCCGACGTCACGCCGTATCAAGGCGCCGAATGCACGGGCGACGTCGCGCTCGAAGTGAAGCATCTGAACGCCGGCCCACTCGTCAAGGACGTGAGCTTCACGCTGCGCAAAGGCGAGATATTGGGCTTCGCGGGCCTGATGGGCGCCGGCCGCACGGAAGTCGCACGCGCGGTATTCGGCGCGGACCCGATCGAGTCAGGCGAAATCTTTGTGAGAGGCGTGAAGGCGTCCATCAAGAAACCCTGCAATGCCGTCGCGCACAGCATCGGCTATCTCTCCGAAGACCGAAAGCGCTTCGGTCTCGCGACGGGTATGGATGTCGAATCGAACATCGTGATGTCGGATCTCGGCAAGTTCCTGTCGCTGCGTGTGTTTCTCCGCCGCGCGCAGATACGCAAGCGAGCGTCGCATTTCATCAATCTGCTCTCGATCCGCACGCCCTCCCCGACACAGCCGGTCAGACTGCTGTCGGGCGGCAACCAGCAGAAGATCGTGATTGCGAAATGGCTGGAGCGCGACTGCGACGTACTGTTCTTCGACGAGCCGACACGCGGCATCGATGTCGGCGCAAAGAGCGAGATCTACAAGCTGTTGCGCTCGCTCGCGGCGCAAGGCAAGGCGATCGTGATGATCTCGTCGGAATTGCCGGAAATTCTGCGTATGAGCGACCGTATCGTAGTGATGTGCGAAGGCCGTATCACTGGTGAGCTTTCCGCCAGCGAGGCCACGCAGGAAAGCATCATGCATCTGGCGACACAGCGCGAATCCTTGAAAACAGCATGAGCCTGAAGAGGTCGGATCAATGACATCGCAATCGGATACAGCGGCACTGTCCAACGAAAGAAGATTATCGGGCTTCAGAGCCCGTCTCTTCTCGCCGACGGCTTTGCAAAAGCTGCTCGCGTTCACAAGCCTGATATTGCTGCTGATCTTTTTCAGCTTCGCGTCGCCCGCGTTCATGCAGATGGACAACATCCTCGGCATTCTGCAGGCGACGGCCGTCAACGGCGTGCTGGCCATTGCCAGTACTTTCGTCATTATCACGGGCGGCATCGATCTGTCCGTCGGCACGTTGATGACTTTTACGGCTGTCATCTGCGGCGTGTTCCTGACTTACTGGCACTTGCCGATGTGGATGGGCGTGCTCGCCGCCATCGCGACGGGCGCACTGTGCGGCACGATCTCCGGCACGTTGACGGCGAAAATGAAAATACCGCCGTTCATTGCGACCTTGGGCATGATGCTGCTGCTCAAAGGGCTTTCACTCGTAGTATCCGTGGATAAACCGATCTATTTCACCGACACAGAGAACTTCTACATGATCTCGCAGGATTCTCTGATCGCGTATTTTCTGCCGAGCGTGCCGGTACCCAATGCCGTCCTCATTCTGTTCGTGCTCGCCATCGTGAGTTCGATCACGCTCAATCGTACGGCACTCGGCCGCTATACGTTCGCACTCGGCAGCAATGAAGAAGCCGTGCGGCTGTCGGGCGTGAACGTCGATAGATGGAAGATCGCGATTTACGGTCTGGGCGGCGCGATTTGCGGTATCGCCGGATTGCTGATCGCCTCGCGTCTGAATTCGGCGCAACCGGCCCTCGGCCAAGGCTACGAACTGGAAGCGATTGCGGCTGTGGTGATTGGCGGCACGTCGTTGAGCGGCGGCTCGGGCACGATACTCGGCACCATCATCGGCGCATTCATCATGAGCGTGCTGACCAACGGCTTGCGCATCATGTCGGTTGCACAGGAATGGCAGATCGTGGTGACAGGTCTCATCATCATTCTCGCCGTGTACGCCGATATCTTGCGACGCCGAAAGCGCTGAGCCTGTACACGACAATAGAAATCAAAGAAAGGAGAGTACCGAAAGGCTCTCTCAACGGCTGGAGGTCAATAGCCCACCTTAGGAGGAGAAAACCATGTTGAAAAGAAAAGTACTCAGTATCGCGATCGGTGTCGGCGCACTCGTCGGTGCAAGCAGCCTGGCGTACGCGGACGAGCCCTACATTCCGCTCATTTCCAAAGGCTTCCAGCATCAGTTCTGGCAGGCTGTGAAATCGGGCGCGGAGCAGTCCGCGAAGGAAAACAACGTACGTATCACGTTCGAAGGCCCGGAAACGGAGGCAATGGTCGATAAGCAGATCGACATGTTATCGGCTGCGCTCGCAAAGAAACCGCAGGCACTCGGCATTGCCGCGCTCGACAGCAAGGCGGCCGTTCCGCTGCTCAAGCGTGCGCAGTCCAGCAAGATTCCCGTCATTGCGTTCGACTCGGGCGTCGACAGCGATATTCCACTGACGACGTGCGCGACGGATAACCTCGCCGCCGCTGCGCTCGCCGCGGACAAGATGGCCGGGATGATCGGCAATTCGGGCGAAGTCGGCGTCATCGTGCACGACCAGACGAGCCGCACGGGCATCGACCGGCGCGACGGCTTCCTGAACGAAATGAAGTCGAAGCATCCGAACGTGAAGATCGTTTCGGTGCAATACGGTGGCGGCGATCACCTGAAGTCGGCGGAAATTGCCAAGGCGATGATTCAGGCCAATCCGAACATCAAGGGCATTTTCGGCGCCAACGAAGGTTCGGCGGAAGGCGCGGCAATCGGCGTGAAGGAATCGGGCAAGAAGCTGGTGCTGATCGGCTACGACTCAGGCAAGGAACAGAAAGAGGACATCATGTCCGGCCTGATGGCGGGCGCGATTACGCAAAACCCGGTTGGCATCGGTAAATGCGTGATCGATTCGGCCGTGAAAGCGCTCAAGGGCGAGAAGCTGCCGAAGAAAGTCGATACCGGCTTTTACTGGTACGACAAGTCGAACATAAATGATCCGAAGATCGCTGCAGTACTCTATGACTAAGTAGCGTGCGATGAAAGAGGATGGTTTGAGACCTTCCTCTTTCGTTTTTGTTTAACGCCGCACAGATCGCTATTAGCGCAAGTCCGCGCGCAACTCACGCACACCCCGTCCCAAACGCTGCCGCAATAGCGTTCTCAACGTCGCGCCGTCGACATAACCCACTTCAGCGGCAATCGCTTCGAGATCGAGGCCGCTGCCATGGAGAAGCGATTGCGCACGTTCGACGCGCAAGTCCTGAAAGTACGCGAGCGGCGATTTCCCCAGCACTTCCTGGCAGCGACGCTGCAACGTCCGCGCGCTCGTCGCCAGTGCGCCGGCGGCATCCTGCAACGAGAAACCCTCTTTCAGATGATCTCGCGCCCATCGTTCGAAGCGCTGCATCAATGGGTCCGCCAGCGCCAGATGATTGGGAATGATGTATGGCGCCTGCAGCGAGCGGATGTCGGCCAGCAGGTAACGCGAAACGAGCGTCGCCAGTTCCGGACTCGCCTTGCGGATCAACCAGAGCGTGAGGTCGAGATGCCCTAGTGCGGCGCCCGCCGTCACGCCGATATCGGTCGCGACGAGCATGCGCGATTCGTCGAGCGAGACCTTCGGATAGCGTTGCCTGAAGAGCGGAGCGAGCGACCAGGTCGACGTCGCTTCCCGATGATCGAGCAGACCCGCTTCGGCGAGCAGAAACGTGCCGATGCAGGAAGCGGCAATCAAGGCGCCTTCAGCACGCCACTTCACCAATTGCGCGGTGGCCTGCTTCACGTCGGCTCGATCCAGTGCGGGAATCAGTTCGTCCGGCGTGGTCTTGCCGAGTGCGGGGACGATGACCCAGTCCGGCTTGAGATCCGGCGTGATCGCCTGCACGGGAATCGTGAAGCCCTGCCCCGAGCGTACGCGCTTGCGCACGCCCACGACGGTCACGTTGAATTTCGGCGTGCCGCCCATCATGCGGGAAGCGAGCTTGTTCGCGGCGCCGAGCGCGTCGAGCGTGACGGCGAGCCCTGTATCGAACAGTCCATCGAGTGCGAGCACAGCAACGCGCATGGCGTAAATGACCCTAACGTTGTTATTTACGACGATACAACTTTTTCCCGGTGAGCGCCATTGCGCGCAGTTTCGTGCGCACGCGTAAGGAGAATCTCGCGATTTTTACGACATTTTTTCTTGTGGCCCATCATGGCCAATTCTAGACTTCACACCAATCAGGAAGCCCGGAGAGACACCATGTCGAAACGACACGCGACAATCGGAAAGCACACGCCCCTCGCTTACAGCGAGGGGAGCGCCGGCAGCGTTGTGCTACGCCGCTTCGATCAGTCGCGCGACTCGTACGAGCAACTCACGACCATGCTGCATCGCGCGTTTGCGCGGCTCGGCATGATGGGATTGAACTGCACATGTGTGGATCAGGATGTGGCCGTCACGATGAAACGCGCTCAAAGCGGCGACTGCTTCGTGATGGTCAGCGGTGGAAAGATCATCGGCACCATGACGCTTTATGCGAGCGACAGCGACTCGCTCTGCGAGCATTATCACCGGCACGATGTCGCGACGATTCGCCAGTTGGCTATCGATCCTTCATGGCAAAACCGGGGCATCGGTAAATCCATGCTGGCGTTCGCCGAGCACTGGGCTGCGACGCGCGGTTATGCGGAGTTGGCGCTCGATACGCCGTACCCGGCTGCGCATCTCGTTGCCTTCTATCGCGGGCAGGGCTTCCGCATCGTCGACGCGGTGCGCTTCACAGGCAAGGTGTACGACAGCGCGATTCTCAGCAAGGCGCCCGTCGTCGCACGCACGCTGGCCGCGTGGACGCATCAGATCGCGTTGCCGGGCGCGCGCCTCGTTCGGTTCGCGGCGTGAAGAGCAGGCTTGGTTACTGCGCGCCCTGCCGCTGCTTCCAGTCAGCGTATAGATCCCCATGCGACTCCAGCCGAACCGGCTCATAACGGATCTTGATGTTTTGCTCGGCAAACGGCTTCGCCAGGTCGGCATAAACAGCCGCTGTCGATAGCCCATAAGGCGCGCCATCCTCGTTCGAGTACGCATAAAACACTTCACCGATGCCCGCCATCCGCATCGCGGCAAGACACATCGGACAGGGATGACCACTCGCATACACAGTGCATCCCGCGAGATTCGGCGAGCCGAGCTTGTGGCTTGCTGCGCGGATCGCGTTCAATTCCGCGTGCGAGGTCGGATCGTTCGTGTGCAGAATTTCGTTCACGCCAGTCGCGACGACCTCTCCATCCTTGACGATCACAGCGCCAAACGGCCTGCCGCCGCTTTCGACATTGCCGTAGGCGAGTTCGATCGCCTCAGCGAGGTAACGTTGTTGCGGGGTCATGGTAGTCACTCCTTGAATACGTGTGAGGAGTTTACGCTACGACGATTCAAAACGTCTCCCAGTCGACTTCAGCCCGCGATTGACCGGCTGGCTCGCGTTGCACGACAGCATTCTTTGCAGCCACCGCGCGAGCGGGCGACGGCGTCGCATACATCGCCTGCTGTCCGCCATCGAGCCTGAACATCGCCACGGCCGCCTTGAGGCTCGCAGCCTGATCGGCCATCGCCTGCGCTGCGGCCGTCGCCTGCTCGACGAGCGCGGCATTCTGCTGCGTCACCTGGTCCATTTGCGCGACAGCCGTATTGACCTGCTCGATGCCCGTCGACTGTTCCGTCGACGCCGCCGCGATTTCGCTCATGATGTCCGTCACGCGCTTCACCGAGCGGACCACGTCGTTCATCGTCTCGCCCGCGTCATGCACGAGCGTCGAGCCCGTCGATACATGTGCCGCGGATGTTTCGATCAACGCCTTGATCTCTTTCGCGGCAGCCGCGCTGCGTTGCGCCAGCGTGCGAACCTCGCCCGCGACGACTGCGAAGCCGCGCCCCTCTTCGCCGGCGCGCGCCGCTTCGACGGCGGCATTGAGCGCGAGAATGTTCGTCTGGAACGCAATGCCTTCGATCACCGAAATGATCTCGGACACGCGCGACGAACTCGATGAAATGTCATCCATCGTCGCAACGACCTTGCGCACCACATCGCCGCCCGTCGTTGCCGTCTGCGACGCGTTGCTCGCGAGCGTGCTGCCCTGGCGAGCGTTCTCGGTGTTCTGCCGGACCGTCGACGTAAGCTCTTCCATGCTCGCAGCCGTCTCTTCCAGCGAAGCCGCCTGCTCTTCCGTGCGCTGCGACAGATCGGTATTGCCTTGCGCGATTTCACTCGCCGCAACCGAGATGGACTCGGCCGATTTCTTGATGTCGGCGACGATCGACGTGAGCCGCGCGCGCATCGTGTCGAGCGATCCCATCAGACTGTCGGGATCGCTGTTCGCGAGATCGACCTTGACGGCGAGATTGCCCTGCGCGATCTGCGCGGCGATATCCTGCGCGGTGCGCGGCTCGCCGCCCAACTGCCGCAGGATGCTGCGGGTAATCAGCGTCGCCGTGACCAGCGCGAGTGCAATCGATGCCGCCACGATCATCGCAATCAGCACGCGAATGCGCGAGTAGGTCGCGATTGCGTCCTGCTGTGCGACGAGATTCGACTGGTCTTCGAAGTCCGCCAGTTCCGCCGCGCGCGCGAGCCATGTGCGTTGCGTCGGCCGGGCGCGTTCGAGCAGCAACTGCGTCGCAGCGATCGTGTCGTTCGCAAGACCGAGTTCGACCACCTTGCTCATCGGCGGCACGGCGGCGGACTCTTCCTGCTTGAGCGCGGCCATCAGCGAACGTTCGCGCGGATCGGTTCCGGCTTCTTCCGCGAACATGCGGTCGAGCTTCTGATACGCGTCCGCATACAGTTCGCCCTGCTTCGCAACCCGTTCGGCTTCGGCTCGCCTGTCTGTGGCAGTCATATAGAGCACGACGTTGCGCATCGCGATCGCGCGGTCCTGAATCGATGCGCGAAGCTCATTGGCGAGACGCGCCTGCGTACCGTTGACGCGCGCGATCTCGTCCAGCTTGCCGTTCAACGCCCACAAGCCGTAAAAACCGATCAGCGCCACAGCGAGCAGCAAGCCCATCAACAAGCCGAATCCGGCAAGCAGGCGGGTCGAGACGTTCAGGTTGCGCAGCTTCATTGCATCGTGCCCCGTTGTTGGTTACAACTTGTTTACGGCAAACCAACGAACGGCTGAAGGCGGCTTTATGCCACACTGCGAACAGAGGATAGAACACGGACGTTCGTACGTTGCCATCACCGAAGCGTGACGGCATCATTCGATCCACATAAGGAGATCGCCATGTCGCATAAGGGAAGCTGTCATTGCGGACGCATCGCTTTCGAGGTTGAAGGCGAGCCAACCAGCGTCATGGCCTGCAACTGTTCGATATGCCAGCGCAAAGGCGCGTTGATGTGGTTCGTCCCGTTCGAGCACCTCCATCTCACGACACCTGAGCAGAACGCCAGCACGTACACCTTCAACAAGCACGTGATCCGTCATCGCTTCTGCCCCGTCTGCGGCATGCATCCGTACGGCGAAGGCACCGCGCCCGACGGCCGCCCGATGGCGGCCATCAACGTGCGCTGTCTCGAAGACATCGATATCGATGCGTTACCCGTCACGCATTACGACGGGCGTTCGCACTGACGTTCGCGCTCAGGGCGCTGCCTTCGCGCGAGGGTCAGGCGGGATTGGGCGTCCGCACATTCTGCTCGCGCGCCCACTCGCGCACCGCGTTCGCGAACAGATGCAGCGCGGGTGGCGTATGGCGGTTCGCCGGGTAGTAGAGGCACCATTGCCCGAACGACGGCCCCGCCGCCGGCAGTGTGTCGATCAGCAAGCCTGCCGCAAGCAGCTCGCTCACCAGCGTCTCGGGCACCCACGCAATGCCGATGCCCGACAGCGCGGCCCACACCATCAGATTCAGATTGCCGAGGGTCACAGAACCGCCGACATCGAGCGATACGCGTCGGCCGCGATGTTCGAGATCCCAGCGGAACAACGCGCCGCTCTCGAATCGAAAACGGATGCATCGGTGATCGAGCAGATCATTCGGATTTTGCGGCATGCCATGTCGCTCGATGTACTCGGGTGAAGCAACCGCGCAAAAGCGCATCTCCGGTCCGAAGCGGATCGCGATCATATCGCGCGGCACGTCTTCCATCACGCGGATACCCGCGTCGAAGCCACCCGCGACGATATCGACGAGCCGCGTATCCACCACGAACTCCACATGAATCTCGGGATATTTCTCGAGAAACGTCGGCAGCACCTGCTGGATCACTTCTTTTGCGCCATTCTCCGAGCAATTGATGCGAATCGATCCCGACGGCCGGTGCTGTGCCGACGTGGCTTCATCCACCGCGTCTTCGAGATCGCGAATCGCGGGACTCACGCGACGCAGCAACTGCTCGCCTGCCTCGGTCAGCGCCATCGATCGCGTCGTGCGCGTAAAGAGCCGCACGTTCAGACGTCCCTCCAGCGCGCGCATTGCGTGACTCAGCGCGGACGGCGTCACGCCCATTGCGCGCGCAGCGGCGCTGAAGCTGCGGTGTTGTGCAATGGAAACGAAGGCCGATAGTTCCGACAGACCAGGACGCGGCATTAGTGAAAATCTCTCATAAGGTCTTGCAAATCCAGGCGGATTGTTGAGCGCAATTATCGAGCCTATTCTGTGTGTCCGCACCTGACTATCAAAGAGGAAATCATGCAGCAGCGCGAACTGGGCAAGTCCGGTCTCAAGGTATCCGCCATCGGACTGGGCTGTATGGGACTGAGTTTCGCATACGGCCCCGCGACGGAAGAGCAGCAGGCAATCCGCCTGCTTCACTCGGCGCTCGACCAGGGTGTCACCTTCTTCGACACCGCCGAAGCCTACGGCCCTCACACGAATGAGACGTTACTCGGCAATGCTCTGTCGGCAAATCGCGACAAGGTCGTCATCGCCACCAAGTTCGGTTTCATCGACGGCCAGCCGCCTAAAGGTCTCGACAGCCGGCCGGAAACCATCCGGGCCGTCACGGAAGCGTCGCTCAAGCGACTGAAAACAGACCGTATCGATCTGCTCTACCAGCATCGCGTCGATCCCGCCGTGCCGATCGAAGACGTCGCAGGGACCGTTCGCGATCTGATCAAGGAAGGCAAGGTATTGCACTTCGGTTTGTCCGAGGCGGGCGCCAGCACGATCCGCCGCGCACACGCCGTGCAACCCGTCGCCGCCGTGCAAAGCGAGTACTCGTTGTGGTGGCGCGAGCCGGAAGCCTCCGTGCTGCCGACGCTCGAAGAACTGGGCATCGGTTTCGTGCCGTTCAGCCCGCTAGGCAAAGGCTTCCTGACGGGAGCCATCGACGCCAGCACGACGTTCGACAAAACGGACTTCCGCAACATCGTGCCGCGATTCTCGGAAGAGAACCGCAAGGCGAATGCGGCACTCGTCGAAGCGCTCGGCGCGATTGCCGATAGCAAAGGCGTGACGCGCGCGCAGATCGCGTTGGCGTGGTTGCTCGCGCAAAAGCCGTGGATGGCGCCGATTCCCGGCACCACGAAGCTGTCTCGCCTCGAAGAAAACATCGGCGCGGCTTCGATCGTGTTGTCAGCGGAGGAACTCGCGCAAATCGACACGGCGCTGCGTGGCATCGCGATTGTCGGCGACCGCTATCCTGCGCATCTTCAGCAACGCGTCGACCGTTAACTAGCCGCCGCTGAGATGAAATACGGACGACGTGTACATCGCGTCGTCCGCACCCTCATCTCATCTCAGCGCAGCGAGCGGAAACTCACGCGCACTTCGTCCGTGAACTCTTGCGGTTGTTCCCAGGCTGCAAAGTGCCCGCCTTTCGGCAAACGGTTGTAGTGAATCAGCTTCGGATACGCCTTCTCCGTCCAGCTCTTTGGCGCCGAGTAGATTTCATCCGGGAACACGCTGACCGCGACGGGAATGGTGACGTGCTTCGGCGCAAAGAAGTTCAGCTTGTTCTCCCAATAGAGACGCGCCGACGAGATGCCCGTATTCGTCACCCAATACAGCGTCACGTTGTCGAGTACATCGTCGCGCGACAACCCTTCTGTTTGCCCATCGAATACGCGCGCAATCATCGCCTGACTCGCGGCGTCGTGATCGAGCATCCACGCGGCAAGACCGATCGGCGAATCTTCGATGCCATAGAGCGTTTGCGGCCGGCCCGCCATCTCTTGCGCGTAGCCCAGACCGTGCTTGTAGAAGTAGTCCAGTTGATCGAACGCGTGCTGCTCATCGGGCGACAGACCGGCGGGCGGCGGGTTGCCATACTTGAGCGCATTCGCAATGTCGTCGGGTACGGTGGCGGGCATGTTCGTATGAATGCCGATGAGTCCCGGCGGCGTGAGAAGCGCCATTTGCTCCGTCACTGCATTGCCCCAATCGCCGCCTTGCGCGACGTATCGCGTGTAGCCGAGACGCTGCATCAACACCACCCACGCGCGTGCGATGCGTGCAGGGTCCCAACCTGTTGCCGTCGGCTTGCCGGAGAATCCGTAGCCAGGAAGCGACGGAATCACGACATCGAACGCATCCGATGCATTGCCGCCGTGCGCTGTCGGATTGGTCAGAGGATCAATCACCTTCATTTGCTCGATGATCGAGCCGGGCCATCCGTGCGTGATGATCATCGGCAAAGCATCTTTCTGCTTCGATCGTACGTGGATGAAGTGAATATCGAGCCCGTCGATTTCAGTGACGTATTGCGGCAGCGCATTCAGTCTCGCTTCCACCTTGCGCCAGTCGTAGTTAGTCGACCAGTAGGTGGCAAGCTTTTGCATCGTCGCGAGTTGCACACCTTGTGATGCATCGGTGACGGTCTCGCGTTCGGGCCACTTTGTGGCTTTGATGCGTCGGCGCAGATCGGTCAGTTGCGATTCCGGCACGTGTACGCGAAGTTTGCGAATGGCCGTCTTGTCGCCGCCGGCTGCAGGCGTGATTTCAGTGACTGCCTGACTGGTTTGCGCAAAGGCGAATCGACTCAACGAACCTGCGGCGATCGCGGCAGCGGCCACGCCGATAAAGCGGCGACGCGACGGGGCTTGGGAAAGGATATCGTTTTGCATGGAAGTTCCTGTTAGCAATAAGCACGAGTAGGCGGAGCGATGAGCGCCGCAGCGTTTGATATCCCGGGCATACCGCTTATCACTGCCCGTCCTGAAGCCCATACGCCGTGTCAGTCGGCGAAGCTCATATCGTCACCGCTTTGCTGCGAATCAGGATTCATCGTTCGTGATTCGTGATTTGCAACAAGTGAGCCGATTATGTGAATGCGGACACTCGACGTAAATATCAGCGGCAGCACAACACTTGTGTCGGTGATGAACAACTCGTAGTCGTTGCCGCGCCTGCTCACAGGAATGGCAGTAGTGCAAAACATGCCAGGTCCGAAGACAGATTCACGGCGACGAGTTCGCAGTCATGCGTGATCTTAATGACCTTGCCGATGTCACGCAGCGCAGGACACGCGTTCCGATCGAGGTGACGCGAATGCATCGATAGTGGCGCGTTCACGTCGTAACCGGCCAGATCGCAAACTCGCATCTCGTCCGCCTGTTTGAAAACGGTTTTCAAACAGCAGCCTGTTCCGCGACAGAAAGAATGCGCTCGATTGTTGCGCCACCGCTCTCCTCGCATGACCCGGATAGTGAGCCAATTCACGCACGTGTCCCTTCCGATGCAGCCACTTCATAGCGGGTCGTATGCTTGCGGCACTTCCAAAGGCGTTTCTTTCGAGCATGGCTCGCTGCTCCGATTCGAACGTGGAACAACGACAGGAAGTACACATCGCTTGACACTATGATTATCATAGTGATATTTTGTGTCATCGCGATGCACGTTGTGAGACGTCACGATTCGTTCGACAAAAGCGGCTCGGCGTCGACAGCGAGACGTGGCCCCAGTTCGCACCCTTCCCGAATGGAGAACTGCAATGTCCAATCCTGTTTATCGCGCGGAGCGCACCGGCTTGCTGCTGGTCGATCCGTACAACGATTTTCTGTCGGAAGGCGGCAAGGTCTTCCCCATGATCAAGGAGATCGCCGCCGAAGTCGGCTTGCTGGACAACCTTCGTGCGGCCGTCGCTGCTGCGCGCAAGGCCAACGTTCAGGTGTTCTACGTGCCACACCGCCGTTGGGAACCAGGCGACTACGACAACTGGGATCATCCGAATCCGACGCAACGTCTCGTGCAGCAACGTCACACGTTCGAGAAGGGAACGTGGGGCGGCGAATTTCATCCCGACTTCCAGCCGCAGGCAGGCGACATCATCATCAAGGAACACTGGGCGCAAAGCGGTTTCGCCAACACCGATCTCGACTTTCAACTCAAGCAGCAAGGCGTCACGCATGTGATCGCCATTGGACTGCTGGCGAATACCTGCATGGAATCGACGTGCCGTTTCGCGATGGAACTGGGCTATCACGTCACGCTCGTGCGCGATGCAACGGCCGCTTTCACGAAGGAAATGATGCACGCGGCCCACGAACTGAACGGCCCTACTTTCGCGCATGAAATACTGAGAACGGCAGAACTGGTCGCCGCGCTGGCTGAAGCACAGGGAGCCCGCTCATGATGCTCACCGGCAGCCTCTTTATCGGCGCGCAGGAAGTGCCCGCCAGCGCGGGCTCGATGAAAGCGCTCAATCCCGCCACCAATGCCGAGATCGAACCGCCCTTCGCCTTTGGCGGCCGCGCGGAAGTGGATCGCGCAGCGCGCCTCGCCGATGAAGCATTCGACAGCTACAACCATACGAGCCTCGCACAACGCGCCGCGTTTCTCGAACGCATTGCCGATGGGCTCGACGCAAGCCGGCAATCATGTGCTGGGCGCGTGACCGGTGCGTTCGATCGGTTGCACGTTCGTGTCGTTTCGAAGCGCATGAATGCCGGCGCATCACCACAGACGGAAACCGCTTCATGGACGAGATTCACAGCCTGCGCGTCTTTTCGCGGGTCGTCGAAACCGGCAGTTTCACTGCCGTAGCCAATGTACTCGACAGCAATGTGGCGCGCGTCTCGCGTGCCATTTCGGAGCTAGAAGACGATTTGCGCGTGCGGCTCTTTCATCGCACGACGCGGCGCATCACGCTGACCGATGCAGGCGCCCGCTATTACGAGCGATGCCAGCAGATTCTCGCCGATCTCGACTACGCCGACGCCGAAGCCGGCAACGCGATGAACGAGCCGCACGGCACGCTGCGCGTACATGCAATGCCGGGCCTTGGACAAACTCATCTCGCCGCGTGCATCGTCGGCTATCAGGCGCGCTATCCGAACATCGAGATCGAACTCGTGTTGTCGTCGACGATGCCGCGGCTCGTCGAGGAACAGTTCGACGTATCCGTCGTGACGGCACGAACGCTGCCCGATTCGGGTTACGTCAGCCAGGTGACGGGTACGAGCTACAGCATGCTGGTCGCCGCACCGTCGTATCTGGAGAAGCATGCGCCTTTACGCTCGCCTGACGATCTGGAAGGCCACGCATTCGTGCGGCTGCAGTCGGCCGCCTCGCCGACGGATGGCTGGCAACTCGAAGGCGCCGACGGCGACGTGCTGCTGGATGCGTCGGCGGCCCGCTACCGGATCAACGACCCCGGTGCTTTGCGCGTGGCGCTGCGGGCGGGCGCGGGCATCGGCGCGCTCGCAGTCTATTCCGCTATCGACGATCTTCGCGCAGGCACGCTGGTTCGCGTCCTGCCGCAATTCCAACTGCCGACGCGCAATGTCTATTCGGTTTACGCGTCGCGCCGCTATGTCGATGCGAAGATCCGTACGTTCGTCGACTTCCTCAAGGACGAACTCAGCGCGCGACTTGCTGCACAGGAAGCCACATTGGTTTCGTGACTGTGCGTGACGCCGTTTAGACCGCGACGATTCCCGTCAGATTACCGGCGTCGCGCAGCACGACGCGCGCATCGGAGCCGTCGAGCGAAACGCGACGGATCGTGCCGCCCAGATCGCTGACATAAGCGACGTCGCGGTAAGGATGCACGGACAATCCGATTGCCTCGTTGAAGCCGTCGAGCAACACGTCGGCATGCAAACCCGTCTCGCCACGCTGCTGAAGCCGGCTGTGATTCAATGTATTGCCGAACGGCGGCGCGCCGCGATCGGTCCAGTAAAGCGTCATCGTCGCCACATCGAGTTCGAGATCGACGGGCTCCGGCAAGTTGTCGAAGAGGGTTTCGATACCGTCGCGCGATGCTGGCGACACGCTCTTGCGGCGAGGATTCAGCGGCGCGCGGAGGATGCGTCCCGTGTTCGATTTCGTCGCGCCCTTTTGCGTCCAGTAGATCTGCTCACGTTCGACATCGAGCGCGAGTCCGACACACCAGTTCCGTGCGTCAGCCTGTTGATGTGCGCCATAGCCCGTCTGCACGAGCGTCTCCAGTGACGATCCGTCGAGACTGCAACGCATCACGCGCATGCCTTCCCGGTCGCACCAGTAGAGATGGCCGCCGCGCGGCTCGATGAGCAATTGCTTTGGCGTGTGCGTTAATCCCGGCGGCACGATGGTCGTGAGGTCGCCGCCGTCGAGATCGCAACGCATGATGAAACCGTCGTTGCGCGACGGCACGCCCATGTTCGTCCAGTAGAGATGACCGCGCGCCGTGTCGATGGCGACGCCGTCCGGTCCCGCGCAGCAAGCGTCGACCAGTACTTCGAACTCGCCGCCATCGCTCGTCGCCGAAAGCACGCGATTGCCGCCGTGGTCGAGAAAGTACAGACGCATGTGATCCGACTCGGCCGCCTGCTCGCTGGGCTTTTCCAGAAGCGCATGCTCCATCATTGACCCGCGACGGCGAAGCCGCGATACGGCAGCAGCGGAACGAACATCTGGATTTCGAGCTTGCCGGACTGCATCAGCGGCAGTGCTTCGACAGTGGCACGCGCTGCGCTTTCGTCCTCCGCTTCGATCAGCAGGCACGCGCCCGGCAGGTCCGCGCGGGTCCAGACCTGACGAATCGTATCCGTCGCGTACTGCTCTTTGACATACGCGACTTCCATCGCGCGCTGTTCATTCGTGACGGGTGTGGCGTCATGCTTGACGCGCATCGCAAACAGAAATTGCATGAGAACTCCTTCGACTTTCACGTGTTGTTGAACTGACGTGCAGTCTAAGAAGCGTGCTCAAGCGGAAAAAGACGGCGCTCCGTAAAAGCCTCTTTTACGGAGCCTGAAAAATCCGGTCCTGCGGGTAATCAAAACGCCTTGGCAAGCCGGAATGCCGAAACGGCTTCGCGCATCGTCTGCGCCTGGCTTTCCAGCGCGCTTGCGGCGGCGGCCGCCTGCTCGACGAGCGCCGCATTCTGCTGCGTAACCTGGTCCATCTGGCTCACGGCGTGGCCGACCTGCTCGATACCGTCGCTCTGCTCGGCCGTCGCCGTCGTGATTTCGCCCATGATGCCCGCGACATTGCGCACCGATCGCACAATCTCGGTCATCGTCGCGCCCGCCTGCGCGACGAGTCCGTTGCCGTTCTGCACGTGATCGATGGAAGTGCCGATCAACGCCTTGATCTCGCGTGCAGCGCCCGCGCTGCGCTGCGCGAGCGTGCGCACTTCACCCGCGACGACGGCGAACCCGCGCCCCTGCTCGCCCGCACGCGCAGACTCGACGGCAGCATTCAGCGCGAGAATATTCGTCTGGAACGCAATGCTGTCAATCATGCCGATGATGTCCGCAATCTTGCTCGAACTCGAACTGATCTCGGCCATCGTATGCACCGCGCGCTCGACCACATCGCCGCCCTGCTGCGCGAGATCGGCCGCATTCGTGGCGAGCCGGTTTGCCTCGCGCGCATGCTCGGCGTTCTGCTTCACAGTCGACGTCAGTTGCTCCATGCTCGCCGCCGTTTCTTCAAGCGACGCCGATTGCTCTTCCGTGCGGCTCGACAGATCGAGATTGCCCGCCGCGATCTCGCGCGCCGCCGTATGAATCGCTTCGCAGCTTTCGCGCACGCCGGAAACAGTCCGCGTGAGACCCGACTGCATCCGGTGCATCGCGGCGAACAACTGACCGATCTCGCTCTTGCTCGCTTCGGGCACGCGCACCGTCAGATCGTTGGACGCGATCCGATCTAGCACGTCGGCCGCCTGCGCAAGCGGCGTGGTGACCGTGCGTTGCAACGCAATGTACGCGAGCACGATCAGGCCGACTGCAATCGCAATGCCGAACATCACCGTGCCGACGATCCATTGATAGCGCTCGTTGCCGCTCGCGAGCGCATCTTCTGAAAGCTGGTTCGCGAGCTTCTGGAATTTCTCGACGTTCACCGAGTAGGCCGCGCCCGACGCGGTGATGTCGCGATCGTTGAGTGCCGCGTAGGTCGCCGTGTCGCCGTTGCGCAATGCGTCGGCGGCACGGTTGAGTGTCGTCGCAAGTTGCGTCGCCGAATCGAGCAATTGCTGCTTGAGCGCAGCGTCCATGCCGTCGAACGCATCCGACTTCTCGAAAGCCTGCGTCTCGCGCACGGACAGGTCGAGCGAGCGTTGCGCGCTTTGCAGTGCCGAGTCGCGCGTGGCCGTGTCATTGCGCTCCTTCAGCGCGGAGTAGGCGCGCACCATCGCCGAACGCGTGCGTGTCGTGTCCTTGTAAGCATCGTTGACGAGAATGGTCTGACGCGCCATGTCCCGCAGATTCTGCGCATTGCCGTTGGCGATCTTCAGTGTCCCGATGCCGACCACGCCGCCCAGCAGAATCATCGACGCGAAGACCACAAGCAAAGCAAGCAGGCTGGCCCGTACTGTAATGTTGCGCATGCTGATCGATGCCAGCACGCGCCGGCGAAGAGTTGACTGAACAGCTTTAACGGCAATATCGGGGAACGCTTTAGGACAATCGGGAAATATCGGCTGGTTTGGGAGAGCGATTGTGGCTAACTGGTTCGTTCATTGTTTGAATAGGCCAGTCGTGTCGACGTTGATGCGCGAACCGGGCTATTGCTGCGCGATCGCGTTTATCACGATGTTCGGGGAAGAGGCTCGGCGAAGCGCCGTGAAGAAATCTCGCGTCGGGCGGAGGTGGTTGACCTCGCCCGAGCGAGCAATGCGTGAAGAGAGGCGCTGCTTTTGCCAGAGCTGATTACGCGACTGTGGTTCACACAGTGCGCAGCATCTCCAGCACCCGCACGACATCGGCGTCGGCGAGGTCGCCCTCCGGTTCCTTGCGGGCGAGCAGCAAGTCCATCAGGTCGTTATCGCTCAGTTCGAGCAGGCGCGTGAGCGCGCCTACGTCCGCATCACTGAGATCATGCTCATATCGGCTGAAAAAACGCTCGAAGATCAGATCGTTTTCCAGCAGGCCGCGCCGGGCGCGCCACTTCAGACGCGCGCGACGCAGCGGGTCGGACTGATGCGATGCGTCCATCTCAGACAGCCCGGCGCACCATCAATTCCTTGATCTTGCCGATCGCCTTCGTCGGGTTGAGCCCCTTCGGGCACACATCGACGCAGTTCATGATCGTATGGCAACGGAACAGACGGTACGGATCTTCCAGGTTGTCCAGCCGCTCGCCCGTCGCCTGATCGCGGCTATCCGCGATGAAACGGTAGGCTTGCAGCAGCCCTGCCGGGCCGACGAACTTGTCCGGATTCCACCAGAAGCTCGGGCACGACGTCGAGCAACTCGCGCACAGGATGCACTCGTACAGGCCGTCGAGCTCATCGCGCTCTTCCGGCGACTGCAGACGCTCCTTCTCCGGCGGCGGCGTGTCGTTGATCAGATACGGCTTGATCGAGTGATACTGGTTGAAGAACTGCGTGAAGTCGCAGATCAGGTCGCGCACCACGGGCAGGCCGGGCAGCGGTCGCAGCACGATCTTCTGCGGCAGGTCGTTCAGGTTCGTCAGGCAGGCAAGACCGTTCTTGCCGTTGATGTTCATCGCGTCCGAGCCGCACACGCCCTCGCGGCACGAGCGGCGGAACGACAGCGTTTCGTCCAGTGCCTTCAGTTTCACCAGCGCGTCGAGCAGCATGCGCTCGTGCGAGTCGATCTCGATCTCGTACGTCTGCATGCGCGGCGCGGCGTCCTTGTCCGGGTCGTAGCGGTAGATTTCAAATGTACGCTTGGCCATTTCTCTGATCCTTTGACTTATGCCTTAGAAGGTACGCGCTTTCGGCGGCACCGATTCGACCGTCAGCGGGTTCATGTGCACCGGCTTGTAGTCGAGGCGGTCGCCTTCGCTGTACCACAGCGTATGGCGCAGCCAGTTCTCGTCGTCGCGATGTTCGAAGTCGTTCTGCGCGTGTGCGCCACGGCTTTCCTTGCGCGCTTCGGCCGACACCATCGTCGCGCGCGCCACCTCGATCAGGTTCTCCACTTCGAGCGCTTCCACGCGCGCCGTGTTGAACACCTTCGACTTGTCCTTCAGGTGGATGTTATCCACACGTGCAGCCACTTCGCGAATGCGCTCGACGCCTTCAGCCAGCAGCGCCGACGTGCGGAACACGCCCGCGTGCGCCTGCATCGTCGAGCGGATGTCGTTCGCCACGTTCTGCGCGTATTCGCCCGAACTCGACTTGTCGAGCTTCGCGAGACGCGACAGCGCGAAATCAGCGGCATCGGCGGGCAGCGGCTTGTGCTCCTTGATGTCCTTCACGTGCTTGACGATGTGGTTGCCCGCCGCGCGGCCGAACACCACCAGGTCGAGCAGCGAGTTCGTGCCCAGGCGGTTCGCGCCGTGCACCGACACGCACGAGCATTCGCCCACGGCGTAGAAACCGTTGATCGGGTCTTCGTGGCCCTTGGCCGTGCCGACGACCTGACCGTGGATGTTCGTCGGAATGCCGCCCATCTGGTAGTGGATGGTCGGCACGACGGGAATCGGTTCCTTGATGCAGTCGACGTTCGCGAACTTCAACGCGATTTCGCGGATCGACGGCAGACGCTTCATGATCGTCTCGGCGCCGATGTGCGACAGGTCGAGCAGCACGTGGTCCTTGTTCGGACCGACGCCACGGCCTTCCTTGATTTCCTGGTCCATCGAGCGCGAGACGAAGTCGCGCGGCGCCAGATCCTTCAGCGTCGGCGCATAACGCTCCATGAAGCGCTCGCCGTCCGAGTTACGCAGGATGCCGCCTTCGCCGCGCACGCCTTCCGTGATCAGCACGCCCGCGCCGGCGACGCCCGTCGGGTGGAATTGCCAGAATTCCATGTCCTCGAGCGGGATGCCCGCGCGTGCGGCCATGCCCAGACCGTCACCCGTGTTGATGAACGCATTGGTCGATGCCGCGAAGATCCGGCCCGCGCCGCCCGTGGCGAACAGCGTGGTCTTGCCTTCGAGGATGTAGACGTCGCCCGTTTCCATTTCCAGCGCGGTCACGCCGAGCACGTCGCCGTCGGCGTCGCGGATCAGGTCCAGCGCCATCCATTCGACGAAGAACGTGGTCTTGGCGGCGACGTTCTGCTGGTACAGCGTGTGCAAGAGTGCGTGGCCAGTCCGGTCAGCCGCCGCGCACGCGCGCTGCACCGGCTTCTCGCCGTAGTTGGCCGTGTGGCCGCCGAACGGGCGCTGGTAGATCGTGCCATCCGCGTTACGGTCGAACGGCATGCCGAAGTGTTCGAGTTCGTAGACGGCGTTCGGTGCTTCGCGGCACATGAACTCGATCGCGTCCTGGTCGCCGAGCCAGTCGGAGCCCTTGATCGTGTCGTAGAAGTGGTAATGCCAGTTGTCTTCGCTCATGTTGCCGAGCGAGGCGCCGATGCCGCCTTGCGCCGCCACCGTGTGCGAGCGCGTCGGGAACACTTTCGACAGCACGCAGACCGACAGGCCCGCGCGCGCGAGCTGCAGCGACGCGCGCATCCCCGAGCCGCCCGCGCCAACGATAACCACGTCGAAGCGGCGACGCGGCAGGGAATTCTTGATTGCAGCCATTCTTTACACTCTCCAGAGAATCTGCGCAGCGTAGCCCGCACACGCGAGCAGCCAGACGATCGTCAACGCCTGCAGCAGAAGCCGCGTGCCAACGGGCTTGATGTAGTCCATCCAGATGTCCCGGATGCCGACCCACGCGTGATAGAACAGCGACAGCAGCGTCACGAACGTGGCGAGCTTCATCCACTGCGTGGCGAAAATGCCCGCCCAGCCGTCGTAAGAGAATGCGTGCGCGCCGAAGAACCAGGCGAGCAGGATGACCGTGTACACGGCCATGATGACGGCCGTGATGCGCTGCGCGAGCCAGTCGCGCAGACCATAATGCGCGCCCACGACGAGGCGCTTCGAACCAACTCGGTTATTGGCGGACATGTTTTTAGAATGCTCCGAACAGTTTGAGCGCAAAGGCGATCGTCAGGATCGACGACACCACCAGCACGACGACCGACGTGCTCTTGCCACGCTCTTTCGAGACCGCGTCGTGATTCACGTCCATCGACAGATGGCGCACGCCCGCGCAGAAGTGGAACAGGAACGCCCAGGCCAGCACCAGCACGATCAGCTTGACGATGATGTTGGACAGGAAGCCCTTGAACACCTCGTAGCTCAGTTCGGAGGTCAGGCTCTGGTCAAAGAGGTACAGCAGGAACGGAAGGAAGATGAACAGCAGGCCGCCGCTCACGCGGTGAAGAATCGACACCCGCCCCGCGAGAGGAAGACGGTATGCCGTCAATATCTGCCCGATACCGATGTTCCGGTATTCCGGCCTCGGTTTTTTCAATGTGTCAGCCACAGTAGACCCCTTTCGGCTCTTCAAAAAGAAACAACGACGGCATAGCCGCACGCCACCACAGGCGCGATGCGTCCTGCCTTTCTCCTCTTGACGATTGTTGGGGACGTTATCCGGGGAGACGTACAGGGGCGGCGGACCGCGCGATAGCGATATTTTGTCGCGGGACTGTTATACTGTCCAATATCTATCGCGTCTTTCTGAAATAGCTTTTCCATATATCGCATGGAACTGCGCCATATCCGCTACTTCCTCGCCGTTGCCGAAGAGCGCAACGTCACCCGCGCGGCTGAAAGGCTGGGCATCGGTCAGCCGCCCCTCAGCCAGCAAATCCACGCGCTCGAAGACGAAATGGGCGTGCGCCTGTTTCGCCGCACAGGGCATGGCGTCGTGCTGACGGAGGCGGGCGAAGCCTTCGCCGCCGACGCCAAACGCATCCTGCACGACACGCGTATCGCCGTCGAAAAGGCGCAGAGCGCCGGGCGCGGTGAGATCGGCCAACTGAACATCGGCTTTACGGGGTCGGCGGCTTTCAATCCTGTCGTGTCGAAGCTGATCCGCGCTTACCGGCAGGCTTATCCGAATGTCACGCTGACGCTGGCGGAAGGCAACACGGCGCAACTGCTCGCCTATCTCGACGAACGCCGCGTGGACGTTGCGTTCGTACGTCTCGGCAGTCAGTCGCCCGCTGGCGTGCAGTTCCATCACATCGCAATCGAACCGATGAAGATCGTGCTGCCCGCCACGCATCGTCTTGCGAAGAAGCGCAAGATCGCGCTGTCGGATCTGGCCGAAGACCCGTTCGTGATGCTGCCGCGAGAGGCTAGCCCGACGTTGCATGATGTGATAGTCGGCGCGTGCAGGGAGGCAGGCTTCGAGCCGATTGCCGGGCAGCAGGCGCCGCAGTTGTCGTCAGTGGTGAATCTCGTGGCGGCGGAGTTTGGTGTTTCGCTGGTGCCGGCTTCTGTTTGTCAGATACAGGTTGAAGGCGTCGTGTACGTCGACGCACTCGGCAAACCTATTTCGATCCGGCTGGTGCTGGCATCGCGGATCGAATCGACGCCAGCAAAGACGGCGAATTTTCTCGAGCAGGCTTCGGTGTTTGCGGCGGATATGTCGTAGCGTGGAGCGCCGGTGTATGTGTGACTGGTGGCACTGCCGTGTAACCAGGTCTACGTTGGCGTGAATGCGTTGACGGCATCGCTTCGCTCTGGTGGCATTTACTGCGTCGGGCGGTAGTCGGCCATGACGGGACTTCCGTTCGATGCGTCGCCAGGACATTCCACGACTGTCATTCCGCTCGGTAATGGGTCACTCGATCGCAGGAAGTCGGTGTCGCGTCATCGGCGGCCATTGCCGGCGTTCGCATAGCGACGTAGCGAAGGCCGCTTAACAACAAAGATCGGACGTTCGTCGCGTGTTGACTTCGAATGGCAGATCCATGTATCGATCAATGGGTGAATTCGACCCTCTCTGGTCATGCGCGGTTGCTATCGCTCGAAGCCCGCTGCCGAAGGTGCAACGGTCACTCGTGCTGTTGCGTCAGCCACCCCGTAGGACCATGGCCGCCGTTCGTCTGATATCAAATTAAGGGATACAAATCCGCTGACGAGCCCGCACAGCTCCTGGGCGGTGGCGGCTTCGATCGCATCGCCTGCCGTTCGTCCCGAATTCGCCGGAGTGAATGCTACCTTGAGGGAGGTAAATGGCCCCGAAAGACCTAAACTAATATCCAATGCAGCCAGTTTGCGATACTGGCCGGCACCCTGGCCCAAGATTCAATTGACGCGGAGAGTACATCTGCTGCCGCAGCCCTCGGGGGAAATGTTCATGAAGACTCTGATAGTACTGGCATGTGTCATGCTGTCCGCGAACGCGTTTGCGGAATGTGCGACAAACGCCCGTGGCGAGACGGTCTGTGGCAACGGACAGACGGCCGGCGGCTATAACCGGAACACGGGTACGGCCTGGACGTCCGAAGCGAACCAGAATGGAATGCGGACGACTCAGACCAACCGGGGTGGCGAGGCGAAGACGATGAACGGCAAAGGTGTGGTTCACGGCCCCGAGGGGAAAACCTGTTACCGGACCGCGAGCAGTCACGGATGCAACTGACGCCCCTTCGGCACCCATTGTTGCATTCGCCTCAAAGGGCCGCCGCGAGTACCGAAAAGCCAACGGATCGGCGATCAGAGTGACGCTCCGAAGAACTTCACTCATCAGCGAAGCTGGTCATGAGCAGCCGACGGCCTGCTGTCACCGGCAAACCTGATCCTCGAATGTTCGCAAGCGGGTTGAGGTAAATGACCAAGACCGGCCGAACCCGGAAGTCCGTCGAGAGCCGATGCGCGGCGCGATTGCCTTGAGCCGCGATCTTCCGTAGCTGTGCAGACTCGACGATGTGCACTTTCGAATGGTAATAGAGCGCAATGCGCTTACCATCCAACCCATGACTAGGTCGCACTCTCACACTCGGAACCTACGAACTGTGCAGGACCGCAAGCACCGAGTACATTTTTTCCACCGACTGCGCAACCGACCGGGAGCAGTACATTCAAGACTGGCTGAAAACGACGAACCCCTCCTCCGCGGCAAGCTCCTGGTACAAGAAGCACAAGGGAAGCAGTGAGTTTCACTTGATGTCAATTCGGGTTGACCGGATAAATCTGGACGCGGCCTTGGTCGATACCATGAGTTACAGAACAAAGAGGGAACCGCCGCTGCCTTACGTCGTTTCATATTGGTTCAACGGTTTTTGCAGCCAGGCGAAATCGAAATTCCAGGACCGAAGCGCACCTTCTGCTCCTGAAGCCGCTTGCCGCAACAGATTCGGGCTTACGTCAGAGGGTCGAGCGGCCCTGGATCGTTTTAGCCTCGCGGCCAACCGTTGATCTCGGATCTTCCGCACGCCATTCCGTTTGCCTCGGACGCCTGATAACGTCGCACATGCGCCGAGCAAAGCGGCGGGCACGGCTTCAATACATCGAGCTTACAGGCCCATATCCAAGGTAGTCCTTTGGTCTAATTGCGAACTATAGGGTCGTGACCAATAGTGTTAGACGTCAGGTCGACACGAAAGGGTGAAACTATGAGCAAGATCGTCTTCCATGGCGTCTCCGCAATCGTCGCTGCGATTTTGCTCGTCGGATGCGCGAGTAGCAGCAATACGCCGACCCAGCCCGAATACTCGGGCTTTCTGCCGAACTACTCCGACCTGACGCAGGCGACTGATCCCGACGGGGAAACGTTCCTGCGGTACATCAACCCCAAGCTCAACCCGGCTAACTACAGCGCAATCATCGTGGATCCCGTCGTGTTCTATCCCAAGGCCGAACCGACAGCGCAAGTGAGCCAAGCGACGCTCGACCAGATACGCGGCTACGGCACCACCTGCCTGAGACAGGCGATCGCATCGAGAGTCCGGGTCGTGGACGCGCCGGGACCGGGGGTGGTCAAGCTGCAGGTCGCCTTAACCGGAGTAGCCACCACAGCGGCGGGTCTCAAACCATATCAGTACGTGCCGCAGGCCTTCGTCATCTCAATGGCGGTTAATGCGGTGGAGGGTGCGCCGCAGCAGTCGAAGCTGCTGGTCGAGGCAATTGGCACCGACAGCGTCTCCGGGGAAGTTCTGTCAAAAGTCATACGCACGCATACCGGCGAGCGTCTGAAGCGTGTTGCATCGAATGAGCCCGTGGTTACGTTCGATTCCGTCAAGCCGATCATGGACCAGTGGTGCGACGCCGTTTCCAAATCTATAGCGCAATACGTTAAGCCTCGATAGCCAAACAAAGGGGAACTGAGCGCCCGTGACCCGAGGTGCGCAACTAGAGGGCTCAAAGCGACGAGGAGACTCAAATGCGCTATGGGTCGCGCACATTGCTGGGGTCAATCTTGACGAAACGAGAGCAAATCGTGCTCAAGCGCGTCTTGTGAACAGAAATACCCGATGCGCGATACCGCCGCGAACTGGTTCGTGCAGAAGTACCAGCAATCGAGCTACGAACTGGCGGGTGCGTCACGCCCGCGGTCCAGGGCGGCACCTACTACCTGTGCGGCAATACGTGGATCAAGCCCTCGTATGAGGAGAACGGCGTCCACTACCGCGTCGGGCCCGCGCCCTTAACAACGCATCGCGCGCCTGGTCCGATGGCTGGCCGACGCGCGGCGTGGCCGCGTGCTCGCACAGGAGGCCGGCTGCCCGCCGCATCCGTGCAACATCTGACGGAGGGCCGAAAGATGCACCATCTGACCGTCGCATTGATCGTATTCGCGTGTGTCTTCTGCAGCGCATTGCTCGGTTTGTATTTGCGTACGTTGCTCCCGGAACACCACCTTAGTGAGGACTCTATTGCTGTCGTCAAACTTGCAGCTGGCCTGATCGCCACGATTGCGGCGCTGGTACTCGGCTTGCTGATCTCATCGGCGAAAAACACATTCGATACGGTGAACGCCGAAATAAAACACGAAGCCGCCGATGTCATCCTGCTCGATCGCGTGCTTGCCCAGTACGGGCCGGAAACACAGGAAATCCGTGGGCTGCTGAAGCAGATTGTCGCCACCGGGCTTCAGCAAGTCGCGTCAGCCGATCCGGCACAGTTGGCAAGGATGCACAGCCTCGAAGCGCTCAAGCGCGGGGAATATCTTGAGAGCAAACTGGAAGAACTGTCGCCGAAGAACGACTTGCAGCGACGGTTACAGGCGCGCGCGATCGAGATAGCCGCCAACGCGGTGGCCGTACGCGAACTTGGACTGCTACAAGCGGTTGGCTCGACACCAACGGCGCTGTTAGTCATCCTTGTGTTGTGGCTGTGCATCATTTTTGGCGCCTTTGGCATGTTCACACCCCCGAATGCGACGGTCACTATCGCGTTGCTTCTGGGCGCGCTATCCACTTCCGGCGCAGTCTTCCTGATTCTGGAAATGAATACGCCGCTCGAGGGGTTGATCACGGTCTCGCTGTTGCCTATGCGCGAAGCGCTTGCCATTCTCGGCCAATAGCAACCTTTCCACCGACTCGATCCTATGGTTTTCGGGCCTAAGGCTTCGGTTGGGGATGCCATGCCGTTGCGCTCCCTGCTGCACCGGACCGTGAAAATCTCGGCGCCGCGAGAGGAGCCTCGAAAACAATTGATGCTTACCTTTGAGCTTGGTCAACACCGTCGTTTGCAGGCTGTTAAGCAGAAAGTATCGTCGGGCACTGCAAACGGATAGACCATTCGACCGATGTATCACGGGATCGGGGCGACTGCGAATGTCCGCTACGCTGTGCCGAACTGAACATTTGACTGTCCGTCAAGGCGCACCGACGAATGGCTGTAGTTGGGCCGACTCCTGCCTTATGCGGTCGACCCCGAACGCCCCGTTTCTGCCGTTGCTGGGCGCACGTGCAAATGGCAGCTTTTCCGGGTTGAACGGCCATCCGCGATTTCACCACATTGCGGGCGCCACTACATATGTTCGCCAAGGCGATCTGTGACGCACGAGAAGAGCGGATCAGGTAGCTGACCGCAACCACTCCGAGAAGGCTCGGATGGTCATTTCGCGCGGATGACCTGGCCTGCGAATTACATAAAAGCCATACCCAGGCAAGCTCAGCTTGAATGCTTTTACGAGCGTACCGGCGGCGAGCTCGGGTGCCACGAGCGCGTCACTAAAAATCCCGATTCCCTGGCCGGCGATCACCGCTTCGATGGCATGCAGCTCCTCCCGGAAGCTCAGGTGCTGCATGCCCTTGAATTCGGGTACTTCGCGCCACCTGCGCTGAGCCGCGGCAAGCCATCTCGGCCATGTGGGCGGCTCACGGTCGATTGGCGACCAATAGGAGTGGATCAGAACGTGCTCCGCGAGATCGACTGGTCTCTTCAGTCGTCCCGTTGAAAGCAAGCGCGGATTGTAGACGGGCCAGAATGTATCTCTCAAGAGATCATCGACGATCCCCTCCGTCGGCACTGCCCGGCTGGTCGCATAACGAATCGCGACGTCGCCCTCGCCGGCCTGCAGATCGAGCACGGTGTCCGTGCCGATCACCTCCAGCGGCACGTCGGGATGCAATTTCCGCCACGCGGGCAGGCGGGGCACGAGCCACCGGCTGGCAAAAGCGTTCGTTGCCGTCACACGAAGGGGCTGTTGGTCGCTATCCAGCTTAATGGCCGCGATTGCGGTGGCAAACACCTCAAGCCCGCCACGAATGGCGGGGAACAGCCGCGCTCCAGCATCGGTCAGCGTCAAGGGCCGTGGTCTGCGACGGAACAGTGCGCAGCCACAATAGCGCTCAAGCAATCGGACCTGGTGACTGATCGCGGTGGGGTGACGCACAGCTCTAGCGCGGCCATTTTGAAGCTCATATGGCGAGCGACTGCATCAAACGCGCGGAGCTCTACGAGGGGCGGCAGCTTGTGCATGCCAGGAGTGTAGGTGAAATCAATTCACCTTTGGCTGAATTCTTCGAGTTTGCTCCCGGGCCGATTCCGATGGAGACTTGGGGCGAATTCGAGGAGAACCGCCATGCTGTCGATTGGATCCCTGGCCGACGCTACGGCCGAGCTTGCTGCCACCTTCCGGGGGCAGCTCCTGAAACTCATGGACGCCGGCTATGAGGACGCGAGAAAGGTCCACAACGGCCTGGTCGATAAGCGGCCCGCCTTGATCGCCAGGTGCCACGGCGTAGCCGACGTTGTCGCGGCCGTCGATCTCACCCGCAGGTGCGGCCTCGAAGTTGCAATTCGCGGCGGCGGGCACAACGTGGCGGGACGGGCGACGATTGATGGTGGGGTGATGGTCGATCTTTCGCCGATGAAGGGCATCCACGTCGATCCGGAGAGCAGAACAGTCTGGGCACAAGGTGGCGTCACCTGGGGCGAGCTCAATCGCGAGACGCAGTTGCATGGCCTGGCTGTCACCGGGGGCGTGGTCTCCAGCACGGGCATTGCCGGGCTTACCCTCGGGGGCGGGGTGGGCTGGCTGATGGGCAAATACGGCCTGGCACTCGATAATCTGCGGGCGGTGGAGCTCGTCACGGCTGGCGGCAAGGTCTTGCGCGCGAGCAAACACCAGGAGCCCGAGCTTTTCTGGGCTCTTCGCGGCGGCGGCGGAAACTTCGGGGTCGCCACGAGCTTCGAGTATGAACTCCACCCGGTTGGGCCGACCATTATGGGCGGCCCGATCGTCCACCCGATCGAACGCTCCCGCGCCCTGCTCGAATTCTTCCGCGACAGCACACGATCGCTACCTGATGAGCACACACTGTTCGCATCGCTGACGCATGCGCCAGACGGGTCCGGCACAGAGGTGGCCGCGCTGGTCACCTGCCACTGCGGGCCGTTGGAAGACGCCGAAAGGGCCATGCGGCCGTTGAAACAGTTCGCGCTTCCCATCCTGGATGCCGTTGCGCCGATCCCCTATTGCCAGCTCAACAGCATGCTCGACGCCAAGTACCCGAAGGGCGCTCTCAACTACTGGAAGTCCAGTTTCCTCACAGAGCTGAGCGACGCTGCGATTGACACCATGATTCGCTGCTTCGCGCAGTGCCCGACGACAATGGGCCAACTCCTCCTCGAACATTTCCACGGCGCGGTCACCCGGGTCAGTGCTACCGACACGGCCTTCCCGCACCGGCGTGAAGGCTACAACTTCCTCGTGCTCGCTCAATGGATGCAGCCGGCGGAGACGGGCGCCTGCGTCGCCTGGGCTCGCGAAACCTACGAAGCGATGCGACCTTTCTTCGCCGCCGGTCGCTATGTCAATTACCTGGACGACGATGAGACGGGCGAACCCATTGCGGCTGCATACGGTCCCAACTACCGACGGCTTCAGCAGATCAAGGCCCAGTACGATCCGACAAACTTCTTCCGCATGAACCAGAACATCCGGCCTCTGGCCTGACGGGGATCATCCTGATGCCGATCATCAACTGACCAGCGCGCGCGCCGGATTTGCAGCGCGCTGGGGAGACGGTCGGTATCGATGCGTTAAACGAATTCAATGACCGTTTACTGAGCGTACCCAATGTTTGAATGACTACTGCACTTGGCCGATCTCGGAAATTCAACGCTCGGTGATGATCGCGCGTCACGTGCACGCGCCCGGCGTCGTGGTGAGGTGATGATACAGTTCGGGGTCGCGGGTCGGCGCAGGAAACGTGGCACCATCACGCACGATCGCGGATGACGTATCACGCTGGCCCAGTTGGCCATGGCAGTTAAACTGATAGTTCTGCAATTCCACCGCTTCGGCAAGGGCGTAACGGCGCCGCTTGCCCGTTTCGCCTGGCAAGAACAGTTCGTCGAGGGAAGCACAGCCGTCGGCAGCACGCATTTCGCCGACCGGTTTGATCGCCTCACCAATGCCCCTGGGCAGCGACTGGGCCGGGGATGATGGCATAGCATCACCGCATGTGCCCGGCGAAGCCCGCAGCATCACGCCATTCAACTGATCTCGCGCGCAAGATCGCGCCACTCCGAGGAGTTACCCATGCCGCTTGCCTCTGCCACTGCTCGCCTTGCGGCCGACGCGCCCAACTACGTCGTCGCCATCGACGCTGGCCGCCACCCGCTGACGGGCGACGAAGGTCCCCACGAAGGGGGCCAGGATCGCGGCCCCGCGCCATTCGCGTTCGTGCTGTCCGGGCTCGCAGCGTGCACAGCCGCCACGCTGCGCATGTACATGCAGCGCAAGACGTGGCCGGCCGCCACGATCGCCGTTGAGGTCAGCCTGCATGCCGATCACGACGGAATCCAGTACATCCGCCGCGGCGTGGCGGTCGAAGGACCGCTTGAAGAGGCGCAACGCGCGCGCCTTGCCGAAATCTGCGAAAAGACGCCGGTCACGCTCTTCATCAAGCGGGGCACGCGCATCGACACGACGCTGCGCATTGCATGACGCAAGCGTCATTGCCACACGCGTCGAAGGTACCGCGCCTGCACTTGTTTGAGCGCTTACATCAGTTCACGCGAATTCCACTCAGACATCCGGCATCGCGGGCTCACTGTTTCGCTACCGCGAATGCATAAAGCTTGTGGTTATCACCGGCGTACGGCAGCCCGAGAACCTTGGTGTGATAGCCGGAGCCCCAATAGACCGTACCGTCGACAATCGCCGCACCAGACACGACCGCGCCGCCGCTTTCGAAGCTCCACTTGATTTCGCCGGTAGCGGCATCGAGCGCATACATGTTCGCGCCACTACCCGCGAGCGAGCCAGCATAGACCACGCCGTTGGCCTCGGACATCGCCACGGTGTCCATCATGTCCTGCGGATCGGCAGTGCGCCAGAGCACCTTGCCCGTTGCGGCATCAACTGCTGCCCACACGCCGCCCTTGGTCGTCGTCTTGCCCGGAGGCGAGTTGACAGGGATGGACTCGTGATTGAGGTTACCGATCGACACGTAAATGCGTTTGCCGTCCGCGGCCGTGCCCCAGAGCATGCCACCTAGCAGACTGCCGGGACCGACCTGGGTATGCCATACGACCTTGCCCGTCTTTGGATCGAGTGCCCAATAGACGCCGCTTTTCGCGCCAGCACCAAGCAGCGTGCGCTTGTGACCAGCGACGGTCGCCGTATACAGGTTGGGCCCCGAGCCGAAGTCGTAATCCGGGCCGTCGTCGTGGTCATAGTTCGTCGACATGTCGGCTGCCAGCGTGCGGGTGGCCCACGCAATCTTGCCCGTCTTCAGGTTGAGCGCAACGAAGCTGTCGATGTGATTGGTCGCCACGTCCGGCTTGCACTTGCTTTGCCCCGGATAGCGGCAAACACCCTCCGGCACGGAAAAGTTGTTGCCGGTCGTGACGTACAGCAGGCCCGTCTGATGATCGACGACGGGTGTATTGCCCCAGACCGAAGCGCCCGTATAGCCTTCGGGCACCATGTACGTTTTCCACAGCAGCTTGCCCGTGGTCGCGGCAAGCGACACGACGCTGCCGCGATAGGTGGGCTTGTCCTTGAGCGCCTCGGCCCGCGACGATACCCCCACGTAGACGACGCCACCGTCGATAACGGGCGAGCTGGTGATGATGGCGGTGGGGTCCGTTTCCACCTGGGTGCGCCACAGCGGCGAGCCGTCTTCGGCCTTGATGCCCAACACGTAAGCGCCCGTCGGATTGTTGGCGATCTGCGTGCCTTGGCCAATCACGAGCGTCCCCTTCCAGTAAGCGGGGCTGGTGCGCGAAGCGTCGTTGGGAATCTGGCTATAGTCGCTTACCTTCTTGTGCCACTTCACCTGTCCGCTAGCGGCATCGACGGCCCACAGCGAGCCGCCAAAATCCGGCACGTAGACAACCCCATCGACCACCGTCGGCGTGGCAGAAACGTTACCATCCGTCTCGACCGACCAGCGCGGCGCAAGCTTCGCCACATTGTTTAGGCCGACGGTGTGCTCGCCCTGCGCGCTACGCGTGTTGTACAGATTCTGACCGCCCATCGGCCAGTCCCCCACGCCTTGGGCCACAGCGGGAGGCGCGGCCATGACGCCCGTCATCAGTGCAACGGCTGCCACGATTGCCGGGTTGCCCCAGCGCAGTTGAGAAGGCTGATGATCGTCTTTCCTGTTGAACGCCTGTTTCATTTTCCTTCTCCGAGAGACGGTTGGCTGAGTGAGCGATTCACGATTGACATCGTGACTTCGAAGCCGGGACGAAGAGCGTTAAAAACAGCATAGGCCTCGTTGCTTCAATTACAACGAAGACAAAACCACGCCCGGCGTCTCCACGTGTTGTCAGCTTGATGCAACGTCGAGGTATCGCTCGACGGATAACGCGTGATGCCTGGCAAACAGGCGACGTCCCGCCATCGCTCGCAGAGCGTCGCGTGGATGTGGCGTGAGAACAGCGCGCAGTAACCGGTATCCGGTCGCATCGCGGTACGCGACCGGGTAGCCATACGCGTCAATCATCTTCGTCACCGGGAACCTCGGCTCGTTCGATGAAGGAAGATTAGAAAACTGGACGGATGCCACGGTAGATCGCCCGGACGTACACAGTGTTCTATCGGAGGAACGATCAGGATGCGCGCCTTAGCCGATCATTTCATGACGAAGCGTCACTCGTCTTTCTGTATGTGTTCTGCGAAATAGTCGATCAGCAGACGCACGGCGGGCAATAATCCCCTGCGTGACGGAAAGACGGCATGAACCAGCCCCCCTTTCGGTTTCCAGCCCGGTATCACCTCGACCAGTGCGCCTTTTGCAAGCGCATCCTCGACGACCATGTACGGTAGCTGCACGACGCCCACGCCTTTGATCGCCGCCTGCCGAAGCACGGTCATATCGTCGGTGATGAAGCGCGGCGCGTGACTGACCCGCGCTTCCGCTCCGTCCGGGCCGACGAGCGCCCACGCATGATCGCGCTGCGGCCCCCAATCGAGGCTCGGCATGCCCGCCAGATCGGCGGGATGCGCGACTTGACCGTATCGCTCGACGAACTCCGGCGCGGCCACCAGGCGCTGCGGACTTCCCGACAGCACACGCATGACGAGCCCGCTGTCTTCGAGCGGCGGGAAACGCACTCGCAGCGCGAGATCGAGACCTTCGCCCAGCACGTCGACCCGTCGATTCGTTGCATCGAGAAGGATCTGCACCTTTGGGTATTGCGTCATGAAGTCCGCAACCAGATTGCCGATGCGGTACGCGAGAAGCGTCGTGGGGCAACTCATCCGCACCACGCCCTGGGGCTCTGAGAGCCTGCGCTCCATCACCTCGCGGGCGGCATCGGCTTCCACGAGCACTGCGACACAGCGCTCGTAGAACTCCCGTCCCGTATCCGTCATCGAGAAATGCCGCGTGGACCGGTTGAGAAGACGAACGCCATATCTCGCTTCGAGTTCGGCGATGCGCCGGCTCAGCTTGGACTTGGGCATGTTGAGCGCCCGCCCTGCCTGCGTGAAGCCGTGGTTGTCGACCACTTTCACGAAATAGTAGATGTCGTTCAGGTCGTCCATGGCTGTTCCTTCGGCAGAACAATAGCGGCATCTTAGAGCATTGAACCACGCGCGGCGTCGCCATTGTTCCGCTCATAGAACACAGTCGGCATTTTTCTGGGGCTGGGAGCCGGTTCGTCGACCGCATAGGATTGCCGTTGCATGCAGATCGGATGCATCACGCGTCGGATCACCGGGATCGATCCCCTTCCACTTACCGCAGTGCTTCGGAGGCAAACATGGCAAGCGAACCGATTCGCAACCCCGCGAACGATCATCTTCTGACGCCGCAAAATGCGGCATTCATCGTCATCGATTACCAGCCGGTCCAGGTGAATTCCATTGCGTCGATGGACCGTCAGCTGCTGATCAACAACATCGTCGGTGCCTCAAAGGCGGCAATTGCCTACAAGCTGCCGATCGTCCATTCGACGGTCAACGTGAAGACGGGCCTGAACAAGCCGCCCATCCCGCAACTGCGCGCGGCGCTCGGCGACTATCCCACTTACGACCGCACCAGCATCAACTCGTGGGAAGACGTCGAATTCCGCAAGGCCGTCGAGGCCACCGGCCGCAAGAAGCTGATCATGACCGCTCTCTGGACGGAAGCCTGCCTGACGTTCCCCGCGCTGGATGCGCTGGCAGAGGGCTACGAGGTGTATGTGGTCGTCGATGCCGTCGGCGGCACATCCGTCGCGGCACACGAGGCCGCGCTGCGTCGTATCGAACAGGCTGGTGGCAAGATGATCAGTGTCGCCCAGCTGTTCTGCGAGCTGCAACGCGACTGGGCACGCAGCGAAACCGTCCCGGCGTTCATTGACCTGTTCATCCAGACTGGCGGCACGGCCGGCATCCAGTTCTCGTACGACAAGAGCTGATGCGTCAAGCGCGCGGCCGGCTGCTGGTCCCGTCCGCGCGCATCCGCCATGTCCGCCGAACGTCCGGCACCGACACGCAATGGATAGGGTCTCGACGACAGGAAAGTGTTCACCATGAAGAAACAGACCGCGCCGATAGGCCTCGCAGGCTGCGTGATCGCGGCATGCTTCCACACCAATCTGTATGCCCAGAGCAGCGTCACCTTGCAGGGGATGATCGACGGCGGCGTGACCTACGTGAACAACCAGCATGGTGGCGCGGTAACGCTGTTCGACAGCGGAATCTTTGCGCCAAACACGTTGACGTTCAGTGGAAGCGAGGCGCTCGGCGGCGGAACGAAGGCCATCTTCAATCTGACTTCGCAGTTCGACCTCGGCAACGGCACGACCATTCCGGGCGCGAACCAGATCTTCAATCGCACGGCCTATGTGGGTCTGGCCGATGAGCGGCTTGGCACCGTCACGTTCGGCAACCAGTACGACTTCATGTTCGACACATTGACGCTCGGTCTCTTCGACGGCGCGTTTCTGTTTGGCGGTCTTTATGATTTTCGCCAGGGGCCGTTCAGCGCGCTGGGCGTCCCGCAAAATCCGACTGGCTCATTCGATTTCGACCGCCTCGCCGGCGCAACACGGGTGGCGAACGCGGTCAAGTATCGCAGCCCATCGTTCGCGGGATTCAGTTTTGGTGTGCTGTATGGCTTCGGCGGAGTTGCGGGTTCGTTTTCCGCCAATTCGACCATCAGTGCAGGGATGAACTACGATAGCGGCCCGCTGGGAGTCGGAGTCGCGTACATCGAAGCCAGATATCCCGAACTGGGTGACGGTCACGACGCAATCCGCAATTTTGGCGCGGGCGTGCACTACCGGTTCGGCAGCGTGCTCGCCATGCTGCTCTACACGAATACGAAGAATACGGCGAGCGGCGCAAAGATCGACGTCTACAAGGCGGGTGCGTACTGGACGGTCTCCGGCCCCTGGTCGGCAGGACTCGACTACCAGTACATGAAGGGAAACGAGGTGCTCGATAACAATCAGGCGCACCAGATCGCCACAGCCGTGCAATACCACTTCTCGAAGCGGACGATGGCGTACGTCGAGGCTGTCTATCAGCGCGCGAGCGGTGACTCCCAAACGACGCAAGCATGGATCAATGGATTGCTGCAAACCGGCGCGGCAGCCAGCAACCGCTCACAGTCACTGGCACGCATAGGGTTGCAGACCCGATTCTGATCCTGCATCGCGCCCGTTCGATCGTTCTATCAGCGGGACACAGAAGTTGGCTCCCGGCTCTACCGCCGTCATCGTCCCGTCACTACTCTGTATTCATGTAAACAAGGCCGCTGGCCTTTCAACAGGAACATTCGACGATGAAGACGATTCTCGGCACTTACGGCAACCCCAACTCGCATTGGGTCGGCGACGGCTTTCCGGTGCGCACGCTGTTCTCGCATCAGACGATGGGCCGCCACCTCAGCCCCTTTCTGATGCTCGACTATGCGGGCCCGAAACACTTTGCGCCGACAGCGCGCCGTCAGGGCGTTGGACAGCATCCGCACCGCGGCTTCGAAACGGTGACGATCGTGTATCAGGGCGAACTGGAGCACCTCGATTCGACGGGCGGCGGCGGCAAGATCGGCCCCGGCGACGTGCAATGGATGACAGCGGGCGCAGGGATTCTGCATGAGGAGTTCCATTCGCGCGCGTTCGCGAAAACAGGCGGGACGCTCGAGATGGTCCAGCTTTGGGTCAATCTGCCTGCGAAGGACAAGATGACGCCGCCAGGCTATCAGGGCATCCTGGCGAACCAGATTCCTTCCGTCGAGTTGCCCGAAGGCGCCGGACATGTGCGGGTGATCGCCGGCAACTACGCGGGCGACGCTGGTCCGGCGCACACCTTTACGCCAATGGACGTATGGGATGTGCGGCTCAACGCGGGACGTGGTGCAACGCTGACGCTGCCGGCAGGCAGGACGCTCGCGCTCGTCGTGCTGCGCGGCCAGGTGCGGGTCAATGGCGATGAGCGCGTCGTCAGCGACGCACAGCTGGTTCTGCTCGGGCAGGAAGGCACTGACGTTCGGCTCGATGCCCTCAGCGATGCAACCGTGCTGGTGCTAAGCGGCGAGCCCATCGACGAACCTGTTGTTGCATATGGTCCCTTCGTCATGAACACGACCGAAGAAGTCCGCGAGGCGGTAGAGGATTTCAACAGCGGGCGTTTTGGATCGATGGCCGCGACACGCGAGCGGGCCGCAACCATCTAGGCGTCGCCAAGGCAGTAGAAGCGCTCCTGTTCTGTGTTCTCTAAATGTGGAGGTCGGACAGGAGTGCACCCCGCTCACGCTCCGACGCGTTCGCGACTGCTTTTGCGACGAGCAGCTAGTCGTGCCCTTCTTCAATTTGCCTGTTGTGCGCCGTGCTGGCACGGCGAGGGTTGTGCTTGCTGCTTTAGCTGCTGCGCAAGCACTTCGTCGCCACGACCAAGAGTTCGTGTCCGCGTTGCGTGCGTGCATGCGACGCAGGCGCTGCGTCGACAATGGCGAGCCGGTCCCATCGAGAACTCACCAGGTTCCGACGTTAGCCGGCCATTGAAATGACCGCTTCGTGTGTTGCGCGAATGGCAACGATTGGCCTGGCCACACGCGTTCAAACAAACCGCCAGAACGTTGCGGCCGAGGATTCCAGCGTTCTGTTCTGTAGAGCTTTCATCGAACTCGTTCGATCGCGGCGGCACGCGATGCTAGTCATCCGAATGCGACGCCCCCTATCAGCAACCGCATGTATGCAAGCGTTTATCAGATTTTGCTGCCACCAGAATTTGATGCTACTCCCGACCAACTCACCGGTTTTCCAGCGAAGCAGCTTCGATTAGGGACTTCGTTTGCGAAGCCGTGATCTATTCTCTACAAGAGTGTTTTTTACACTCGTGGTCACCGGGTAGTGGCGGGCGACGCGGAGGAAAGCATGGCAGACCTTCAACTCAACACGAATGAGATTTCGCGGACTGTCGCAGATCTGCCATGCCCGCGAGGTTTGCCCCTGCTCGGAAACCTGTTCCAGATGGCGCCCGCCAAACTTCACCTGACCCTTGAGCGATGGGCCGAACAATACGGTTCACCGTTCAGGGTCCAACTCGGCACGATTCCGATAACAGTCTGGACGCAAGTGGACCTGTTTCAGACTGTCATGCGCGAGCGTCCAAATCTGTATCGGCGTTTTTCGCCAATAGAATCAGCTATGACGGAACTTGGTGGAAACGGACTATTTTCTGCCGAAGGCGCGGCTTGGGAACCGCAACGCCGGCTCATCATGCGTGCGCTGTCCTTTTCCAATATCAAGGCTTTCTATCCGACGTTATCGGCGATTACCGAACGTTTCCTCGTTCGCCTGCAGACTGCTGCAAAGGAGAACAGAACGCTGGAAATGACGGACGAACTTAAGCGCTATACCGTGGACGTGACAAGTACGCTTGCCTTCGGCGAGGACCCTCATACGCTCGAACAGGAGCGTGGTGTGATACAGGAACAGCTTGCGCTGATAATGCCGGCGCTCATGAGACGTGTCACAGCGCTATTTCCTTACTGGCACTATGTCACGCTACCGGAGGACCGGCGGCTCGCGCGGGCAATGGTGCAAGTACATCGTTACGTTCAAACAATGATTGAACGAGCACGTGAGCGTATGCGACAGTCCCCTGATTCACCATTGCACAATCTGCTCGAAGCAATGCTTGCGGCGCGCAACGAGCCCGATTCAACGGTGACCGACGAACTGATCTCGGCGAACGTCCTGACGCTGCTGGTCGCAGGCGAAGATACGACGGCAAATGCAATTGCCTGGGCCCTAATGTACATTGCGGCCGATTCATCTTTGCAGAATCGGCTCTTCGAACAGTCAAGCGCAGCACTCGGTGAATCCCGGGTCTGTCCGGACTACGATGCATTAAAGCACCTCGACCTTTGCGAGGCGGTGTGCAGTGAGGCCCTACGGCTACGGCCCGTCGCAGCCATACAGACGTTCGAGCCGCTAGCCGATGTGTGCCTGGGCGGCGTTGCCATACCTGCGGGCACGCGTATGCTATTCCTCACGCGCCCGGGCATGCTGGACCCGCAGAATTTCGTGCATCCAGAGGTATTCAACCCCGACCGCTGGAAGCATCCCCGGGACCCCTCTGACGGTGCGAATGAACAGAAGGCTTACCTGACATTCGGCGCGGGCCCACGAGTGTGTCCGGGCCGCTATCTGGCAGGCGTCGAGATGAGACTCGTGATATCAATGTTGATGAAGCATTTCAGAATGGAAGCGGCAATCGCCCTGGAGGAAATTGAAGAGATTTCCGCCTTTACGATGGTGCCGAACAGGATGCCTGTGAAACTTCATCCCCTTACCTGAGTTGCCGACGACTGATGAAGAGGTATCAGCGCCGCATATCGCGGGTTCGGCCGTTCGTCCGACGGTTCTGTATTAGCCGCGATCCAGAATAGAAGCGAGATGCGGCAAATCGGAGGCGGTGACGTCGATGTATAGCTCAGACGAAGTATCCACCTTGGTCGCGGGACCGTTTTCATAAGGGCGCGGAACGAACGCGGTAAGCAAGCCACTGTGCTTGGCTGCCATCAAGTCCCACTTGTGAGCCGATACCATCAGTATTTCACCGGGAGCAAAGCCGAGATAGTCGGGTGCGATCTGGTAGACGCGCGGATCGGGTTTGAACGCGTGAACCAGTTCTCCCGTCAAGATCGCATCGAACGGAAGCTTCTCTCGTTTGACGATTGCGATCATTGCAGCCATAGACGCATTCGTCAGCGTCGCGATGACGAACTCTTTGCGCAGTGACGTTAATCCCGCCACCGAATCGTTCCACGGCTTCATCTTTCCCCAGACACCAAGTAATCGCGTTTTGTCGTCATCAGAGAGTGTATTGCCTCCTGGGTAGCGCGAAAGCAAAGGCGTCATCACGTCTGCATAGACGGCGCCGTTAGGTTGCCACGCCTTGCGACGGGCGGAGATCTCAACGATAGCGTCGTGTGCCGACGCACTCCATTGACCAGCGAACGTGGACCAATCCTGAACGTGGGACGCGACAGTCGGAATCCCGGCCAATTCGCGCATCATCGGATCATAGAAGTCGAGGACAGTGCCTTGCATGTCGAAGACCAGGGCCTTTGGCCGAATGGGATGCTGTGCAGTCGTCATCGCTGCTCCTGAAGATATAGGTGACATTGTTTGGGCGAGTGCCGTACCGGAGACCAACGGCAGCGAAGCGAGCAGTTGCACGAAACGTCGTCTTCCAAACAGGGGGCCAGGGGATGTGAATGGTTCATGGTGTATCTCTTCGAACGTGCTTTGTCATCGTCGGTCGTGCCGATCCGATGGGCGATATGGGAGAGCCGTCTTGGCTCGGATGGAATGCGCTTACGAACACGATATGGAATCAGGCAACCTATGTTCGGAGCTTCTTCAGAGCATCGCGGGACGTCACGGCAGCAGGATGATCGGACCAACGATACATTGCGACGACAACCAGCCCGATGACCGATAACGCGACGCCGACGTAGACCGTCGCAAGGACGTTCTCGCTTGTCAAAGCCCGTCCACCAAGAAAGGAGCCGCCAGCAATCCCTAAATTGAACGCCGCGACATTGAGGCCAGCAGCCGTGCCGACGACTCGGGGGGCCACTCGTTGCGCAATCAGAACAACTGTCGCCTGCATGATGGGAGGAATGGCGAAGGCGAACGCTCCCCAGACAAACAGGTTGGCCATGATGAGAACAGGTTGATGCGCGCTGACCAACACAGCCGCCATGGACATGGCGAGCCCTGCCAATGCGATATTCATGCTGAACTGCGGGCCATAACGATCGGAAAGGCGCCCGCCGCCGATGGTCCCAACAACCGAACCCAAACCGAAAGTCATCAAGCCCAAAGTCACGCCTTCACTATTGAGACCCGTGATACGCGTCAGTAACGGCGACAGATAGGTAAAAACAGCGAAGGTGGCGGCCATCCCAACCGCGGCCATCAGGTAAAGCGGCATCAATGCGTTGCTCTTGAGCAAAGAGAGTTGCGAGAGGATGTCGCCGGCGCCGCGCTGCGATGGGAGCGAGGGCAATAGCCGCCAGAGTCCCGCCGTCGCAAGCGCGCCCATTGCGGCCACAACGAAGAAGGGAAGCCGCCTGCTCACAAGCTCTCCTACCCACGTACCGCCAGGAACGCCCGTTACCATCGCAACAGTGAGACCGCTGACCATGATGGCAACAGCCCTGCCCGATTTCTCTGTCGGCACGAGCGACATCGCAACGGTCGTCCCTAAGCCAAAGAAAACACCGTGTGCCACGGCCATAATGATCCGGATCGCCAGCAACGCCGGAAATGCGCCGGAGAGTCCTGCCGCGAGGTTGCAAAGCGTGAAGAGCACCATGAGGGCAAGAAGCAGCGCCCTGCGAGGCAGTCGCGCGGTCACAGCCGAAATCAGAGGCGTGCCGACCGTGATGGCCAGGGCATAGAAGCTCACAAGCAAACCGGCCGTCGATACAGAGATTCCGAAGGCCTTCGCAATGTCTGGCAACAATCCAACGATGACGAATTCCGTCGTTCCGATCGCGAAGGCCGCGATCGCCAGGGAAACTACTGCAACGGGCATGATGATGTCCTCGATAAAGATAAGTTGAATTCGCAGTCACGAATCCAAAAGCAGTCGAGTGACACAGCTTTCATCCCTGAAAGTCATTCGACTCGAAATAAGCCCGACGAACCTCAGCCTGCGAGCTTCGACAGCAGCGGGTTCGCAAACGCAAACAGCATGGCCACACCCACGCCAATCAGAAACGACGCGTCGATCAGACCCGCGAGCAAGAACATCTTGGTTTGCAGCGGGTTCATCAGCTGCGGCTGCCGGGCGGCAGCTTCAATGTATTTGCCGCCCATCAGTCCAATACCGATACAGGCGCCAATAGCGCCGAGGCCGATGATGATGCCGATACCGATGGCCGTCAGACCCTGGATGTTGGCGATCAAAGCTTGCATGACCACTCCTTGAGAAAAGTTGTTTTGAAACTGGGATTCAAAAAGCGACGCCGCACCCACACGCCCGAAGGCGCGCTTGCGTGCGCTTCGGGTCGTTTCAGCAGTCATGGGTTCAAGCGCTTTCCTGCCCGCCGTGATCTTCAAAAATCCTGCGCGGTGGGACGGATCACGATCTCGTTGACGTCGACCGAACGGGGCTGTTCGATCGCATAAGCAATGGCCTGCGCGATGGCATCGGCCGGAATGGCCATCTTGTAGAAATCGACGACGAAGTTGCGGCTGTCTTCATGGCCCGAACCGAACTTGAGTTCGGTGTCGATCGCGCCCGGTGAGATCACCGTGGTGCGGATGTTGCCTCCAACCTCGTGGCGCAGACCTTCAGATATGGCCCGAACCGCGAACTTCGTGCCCGAATACACCGTGCCGCCGGGGCTGAATACTTTCAGACCCACGACCGACGCAATGTTGACGAAGTGACCGGACTGCTGTTTTTCAAAGACAGGCAACGCTGCTGCGACGCCGTAAAGAAGGCCTTTGATATTGATGTCGATCATGCGGTCCCATTCGTCGGTCTTGCGCAGCGACAGGGGCGCGATGGCCATCAGGCCGGCGTTGTTGACCATCACATCGAGGCGGCCGTGTTGCGAGACGACATCGCGGATCAGACGATCGACCTGTGCCTGATCCGTGACGTCGACCTGGTGAACGGATGCCTTGCCGCCCTTTGCCTCGATTTCAGCGGCAATGCGGCGGAGGTTGTCGAGCCGGCGAGCGGCCAGCGCGACGGTGGCGCCGTTCGAGGCAAGGAGCTTGGCGGTGGCTTCTCCGATGCCGCTGGAAGCACCGGTAATGACGACGACTTTGCTAGACATGGTATCTCTCCGAGAAGGTTGAAGTGCGTGGGGAGAAGTGTCGTCCCTGGGGACATTTTTGATTAGACTGGAATATCTGTAATCTCTTTTCCACCAGTGCAAAGGTCTCGTATGTCCGAACTGGCCGACTTGAATGACATCGCCGTGTTTGTGCGGGTAGCGCAATTCGAGAGCTTTAGCCGCGCTGCACGGGCACTGGGCATGCCCGTCTCCACCGTCAGCCGCAAGGTGACAGCGCTCGAGGAACGCCTTGGCGTGACGCTGCTCCAGCGCACGACCCGCAAGCTCAGCCTGACCACACAGGGACGGGCCTATTTCGATCAGTGCAGTGAGCCGCTGAGCCATCTGTATGACGCGGAACGCGTGATCACGCAGACGCAAAAGAAGCCCGAAGGTCTGCTGCGTATCTCCGGTCCCGTGATGCTGGAACAGGAGTCGTTTTACGCGTTCGTCTCGTCGTTTCTAAAGAAATATCCGGGCATCCAGGTGGATCTTCACTTCACCAACCTTTTCCTGGACCTGATTGCCGAAAACGTCGACGTCGCGATCCGCTTCGGCGATCTGCAGGACTCGAGTCTTGTTGCACAACGCGTGGGAAGAAGTGTCCGGCACCTTGTCGCCTCGCCCGAATACGTCCGCAATCACGAACTCCCCGCAAGGCCCGAAGCCATCAGTCAACTTCCGTGCGTGCTGATCAATGCTCGAAACAACGAGACGGAATGGCATCTGGTCAGTGGCCGGAAGTCGGTCAAGGTTCACGTGACGGGTCCCGTAGCCGCGCGCGATTTTCACATCGTCAGCGCATTTGCGCTCCGCGGGCACGGCATCGCATTGCTTCCATCCAGCTATTGCGATGCACATATCGCCAGCGGAGAACTTGTTCGTATCTTGCCGGAATGGTCGTCACCGGAAATATTCGTGCACGCTGTGTATCCGACGCGCCGCTTCATGCCGTCGAAGTTAAAAGCGTTTCTCGATGAACTCAAAGCGTGGGAAGGCCCGCTTTGGCTTCCACTGCGATGAAGCGTTCCGCGACACGACGGGGCGGTGGCTGTCAGATCGTGTTCGGGCGCGGGTTTATGTGTCTCATCGGGCAATATCTATCGCGTCCCTCCGTCAGCCAAGCTCGCGGGCAACGTGGGTCGATCGATTGCAGCGAGACATCCTGTGCCGACCGAGTCAGCGAATGAATGGGTCCAGTGGTCGAATGAGAGAAAGTCGATTATTTTCATTTGAACGTCGCGCGGACGCGCTGGTACAGCGCAGCAGCATTTCGCCCGAATCGATGCGGCAAGCGCGCGACGACTCGGGCCGTCCAGCAGGTTATCGTCTTCAGACCGGAAAATCTGTGGATTGCGACAGCGCCTCCCACGTCTGCGTTTCCGTCGTCACATAAGCGTTCTTTTCTGCGATCGCCTTTAGCGTGTCGGTCCCAAGTGGCAGACGCAACGGCGGTGTTTGCGCATCGACCAGCGTGACGACCGCTGTTGCCAGCTTCTGCGGATCGCCAGGCTGGTTGTGATTGATGTCGACCGCGAGGCGGCGCAGCGTGCCCGATGTCGCTTCGTAGTCGTCGATGATGTCTTTGCCGACGAGCAACGACGATGCATCCAGGAAGTCCGTGCGGAAGAAGCCAGGCTCGATGAGCGTCGCGTGAATGCCAAGCGGCTTCAATTCAGCATGCAGTGCTTCCGTGATGCCTTCGACGGCGAACTTTGTCGAGCTGTACACGCCAACGCCTGCCGCCGCCTGATAACCGACAATCGACGAGATGTTGATCACGTGACCCGAACGCTGTTTGCGCATCACCGGCAGCACAGCGCGCGTCACGTTCAGCAGACCAAAGACATTGGTGTCGTAGATCCGGCGTACATCTGCATCGCTCGATTCCTCGACGGCGGCGAGTAGCCCAAAGCCGGCGTTGTTGACTAGTACATCGATGCGGCCGAACTTCTCGACAGCGGCTTTGACGGCCGCCTTGGCCTGTGCCTCGTCGGTCACATCAAGCGCGACGGGCAGCAGGGCCGGTGACTCTCCCAGCCGCTCAGCAATCGCAGCGGCGTTGCGGCCAGTCGCGACCACGGCGTTGCCATCGGCGATGGCTGCTTTAACCATCAGCGCGCCCAGACCGCGCGAAGCGCCTGTGATGAACCAGACGCGCTTGAACTGTTGCTTGGTGACGTTGCTCATGCTCCTGCTCCTACATTCGTAGTGAAAGTGAAAACGAATTGCGTGGAGATGAGTGTCTTCCTGAAGGGGATTTTTGATTAGCGTGGAATGGATGGAATGTCTTTTCCATTCATGGAAAAGTCGGTTAAGTCAGCCCGTCAGCCAATAACGCCACAGTCGGCCATGAAGAGCCGCTCACCTTCGTAAGTTAAACGGCAATGCCCCGCCTATCTCACTCCCAGACGATTTTCCTGGAAATGTTATTTTTCTGGAAATAAATCCACTATACTGGAAATCATGAACGTTGATGCTCTCATTGCCAAACGAATCCGGGACCTTCGAAAGGCGCGCGGCTACACGCTGGAAGACCTGGCCGAATCCAGCGGCGTCAGCCGCTCCACCATCTCGATGATCGAGCGGAAAGAATCCAGTCCGACGGCCGCATTGCTTGGCAGGCTTGCCGACGCATTGGGCGTCACGCTAGCCGCGCTATTTTCAGATGAGCCGCAAACCACCCAACACCCGCTCGCCCAGCGAGCGGACCAACAGGTTTGGGTCGACCCTGCGTCCGGTTATGTCCGTCGCCATGTTTCACCCGTTGGATACCCGTCGCCGATCGAACTGGTCGAAGTGGTTTTCCCGCCGGGCGAGAGCGTTGCTTTCGCGAACGTGGCTCGAAGCATGGTGACGCATCAGCAGGTCTGGCTGCTCGAAGGGGAGATGCAAGTCACCGTGGGCGACAGCACGTGGCACATGCAAACGGGCGACTGCCTTGCGATGGTGCTCGATCAGCACATCGTCTTTCGGAACCCAGGCGCAAAACCGGCACGCTATGCCGTGGCGCTCACAACTCATCCATCTACAATCGGGACAACCTGATGATTGAATACACCATCGTCCAATGCACTTTCGAACGCCACGCTGACGCAATCCTGGAGATCTTCAACGAGGCAATCCTCAATTCGACAGCCCTTTATGACTACAAGGCGCGGACCCCGCAAAGCATGATCGGATGGTTCGAGGCTAAACGCACGGGCGGCTTCCCGGTGATCGGTGTCGAAGATAGCGATGGAGTGCTGCTCGGCTTCGGCAGCTATGGCTCGTTCCGGGCGTGGCCTGCATACAAATACACGGTGGAGCACTCCGTGTACATACACAAGGATCATCGCGGGAAGGGGTTGGGCCGCGTGGTGATGCGACAGATCATCGATGCTGCGAAACGGAACAACATACACGCGCTGATGGGTGGCATCGACGCGACGAATAGCGGAAGCATTGCGTTGCACGAACGACTCGGTTTCAGGCATGTGGGCACGTTACCGGAAGTCGGATTCAAGTTCGGCCGGTGGTTGGACCTTGCGTTCTATCAGTTGCTACTCGACACGCCTGCACAACCTACGGAGGGCTAACGCGGCTTGCGATACGGAGCCGATGAGTACCCTAACATTCGATGCACCACGAGTGTGGGCATGCGCTTTTTAATCTCGACCGCAAATACGATCGTTGCCCAAGCACGATGATCGCTGCGGAGAAGGTCGCCGCGCAGAAGGTCGCTTCGTGATACAGGCTTCCCCAGTGAAGAGTACAAGACAGCACTTCACTGAACGGCTGCCACAAACTTGTCGAGCATGATATTGCGGCCACACAGCACTACGGCAACCGCACGGCCACGATACGAAGGCGCGGCTTGCAGGAAACTCGCAAGCGCGACGCCTGCCGCGCCTTCGACCATCCAGCGCTCCGTTTGCGCGAGCCGTTTCATCGCCGCCTTGATTTCCTCTTCGCTGACCAGCACGCAACGGTCGATCACCCGTTGCGCGATCGGCAAGGTGATCGTATCCGGCTCAACACCGCCTGCCGTGCCGTCCGAAATCGTGTCCGTCTCCTCGACGTCGATCACCTTGCCTGCCTGAATGCAGCGATAGAGCGTCGTCGCATTCGCGGGCCAGCATCCCACCACCTCCGTGCCCGCACTCGCCGCCTTGAGCGCTGAGCCGATGCCGGAAATCAGCCCGCCGCCGCCCACCGATGCGAACACCGCAGCAAGTCCGGGCCGTTGCTCGCTCAGTTCGACGCCGATGGTGCCTTGCCCGGCAATCACATCGATGTCGTTGTACGGCGAGACGAACGGCAAGCCTGCCTCTTTTGCGCGCCGCGCCGCTTCGAATTCCACTTCGAGCGTGGATGCGTCGATGGTCACGACAGATGCACCGAGCGCGCGTATCGCGTTCAGCTTGACGGGCGAAGCGGACACCGAGGCATAGACGGTCACGGGCACGCCCGCGAGCTTGCCAGCGAGCGCGACGCCCTGCCCGTGATTGCCAGTCGATACAGTCGCGACACCGCGACGTCGAACGTCGGCATCGAGCAGCCGCAGCTTGTTCGACGCGCCGCGAAACTTGAACGACCCCGTATGCTGCAGATGCTCGCACTTCAGATAGACGTCGCAACCCGTCTGCTCCGACAGCAGCGCGCTGTGCTCCAGCGGCGTCACGCGCACTTGCGGTCTGAGCGCTTGATGCGCGTCGAGAATACGTTCGTAGAGATCATCCATCGTCAGAGCCTTTAGAAATCGTTCAACAGATTGCCGGCCATGCGCCCCGGCAGCGGCGTGATGCCGGCAAGCAACGCAATACGCTGCCCCGCTTTCACGAGCTTGAAATGCTGCGCAACGACGAAAATGCCGTCGACATCGCTGAACACGACGTCGCGCGGCACGTCCAACGGCGCATCGATACGCACGATCTCCGCGATCACATCGCCGCGCGCAACGGCATCGCCCGGTTTCTTCCGATACACAACAATGCCCGTAGACGGCGCGCTCACATGCGAGACGCCTTCCAGAGGATAGATGCGCGGTTCGATCTCACCATCCGTATCGCGTTCGTCGTAATCGATGATCGACTCTGCTGCGAGAAAGCGCAGGATGCCGTGCGCATCCGCGATGGCAAGCTCATCGCTGACATCGGCCTGGCCCCGCAACTCGATGGACGCGCCAAAGCCACTGTGCTCCGCATCGACGAGACCCGCCGACGACAGCACGTTCCAGGGCTCCATGAACGCCTCATCGAACGGTCCGCCGCCCGCGCGATCTTCGAGAAACACGGCCTCGATCCGCAGCGCTTTCGCGAGGCGCAATGCTCGCGACTGTTGGGCACGAGTGCTGTACAGATGCAGGATGCCGCTCGTATCGCAATGCAGATCGAGCAGGATGTCGTGCCGCAACGCTTCGCGCAGCAGATGCGACTTCATTGCCCTGACGGGATCGCGCGGCTCGTGCGCAGCGAGTAGCCTCCCGAACAGCGTCTTGAATTGCGCGACGTCGTTGCGCTCGTAGCGCGTCTCGACTAGCGCCTGTTCGACCGCGCCCGCAATCGACGGGAAGTGACGGTTGAAGTTTTCGCCGTTCTCGAGATTGAAGCGCCCTGTCGGCATGCCGAAAATCCGCTGGCTCATCCCGATCGGATTCGCAAACGGCAACACGACCACGCGCCCTTTGATGCGCCCGTCTTTATCGAGCGCCGTCAGCATGCGCAGCAGATGATGGACGACTAGCAGACCGGGATGCTCATCGGCATGCAGGCCCGCCTGAATATAGGCGCTGCGTGGCGTCTCGCCCGCCCCGTCGAATGTGTAGCTGATCAACTGATGCGCCGCGCCGGGCGCGACCTGAGGCAGTTCTGTCGTCTCTTTGCGTACCGTCACGTCGATCTCATCCCTTGCAAAGGTTGGTCGAAAACGCCCACGTTCGTCGACAGAGACTAAGAAGTCTCATATGGACACTTATGTCTATAATAGACTACCTACGCTTTATTTTCCAAGCGGGATCGCAACGCTTCACGCTCCCGCGCTTCTCGCTGGCTCGAAGTATTCGACGACTAACCCGTCGGGATGCCGCACCGTCATGTTTCTGCCCACGGCGTTTTCGTGCGTCTCACCGAGGAACGTCGCGCCCAACTCGCGCAGACGCTGCGCATACGCATCGAGCGCATCCACGATCAGCGCGGCCTGAATGTGCCGCACGGGCGCCAACGCTTCATCGCTTCCCGCAAGCAGAATGAACGAACCGACCACAGCGACCTCGATTCCCATCGGTTCGAAGCTCAGCCGACGTTCACAGCGCACGTCCAAGATCGCCTCGTAAAATGCGACGCTCGATTCGAGCTGTTCGCGCGCAACGTAAAGCCTATGCATCGTCTTCAGAACCGGCATCGCTCACCTCTGATGATCGACGACGATGCATTCGAGGCCCGACGCGCTAGCGGCACGCTCGATTGCCGAAGGGACATCGTTCATGGCGAATTCGACGGAACGAATCGCGCGCAGATCGAGCATGCCCGCGCTCGCCAACATCAGCAGCCGTCGCCACGCGTCGCGCGGATACATGAACTGGCCGAGTATCTCCCAGTCATTCAGCATCACCTCGGTATAGGGCAACGGCAGATCCACGCGCATGCTGCCCATCAGCACCAGTCTTCCGCCGCGCCGCAAGCTGCGCAACGCCGATAAGGTCAGGTTCGGATCGCTTGCGTTTCCGACCATATCGAATGCGATATCGGCGCGGCCCGCGCAGGCGGAACGGATTGCATCGGTATCGGCTGCCGCATCGCCTGTCGCCGCGACGGGCACAACGCGGCCGCCGCCCGCCGCTACGAGTTCGTCCAACGCGCGGGCATTGCGGCCCACTGCAACGACGCGCGCCGCGCCCAGTGCCAACGCCAGCAACGCAGCCGCCGACCCATAGGCGCCCGTTGCGCCCGACACCACGATCGTCTCGCCCGCTGCAAGCCGGCCGCGCAACAGGCCGCCGAACGGCACAACATAGCGCATCGCCACCGCAAGCTGCGCCGCGGGCAGGTCCGCAACGGCATCGGCGGGCGTCAATGTCGCTGCGGGCAGCAGCGCGTAGTCGGCGAGCGTGCCGTTGGGCCAGTCCGCCTGCATCGCGTAACTGTCAGCCTGCGTGGCCGTGATGCCGACGAGCATTTGCGCGGGATCGGCGACATTCTCGTTCGCAACGAAATGCGACGAAACGACCACGCGCTGTCCCGGCTTCAGATGCCACACATCCCCGCCGACCGCATGCACGATGCCCACGCCATTGCCGCCCGGAATGAACGGATGGTCGGGCGCGCGATAGACGGGCAGCTTGCCCGCCACGTAGTCGCGCATGTACGACATCATCGCGGACGCCTGCATCCGCACCACGACGCCGCCGGGCCTCGGTGCGGGCACGGGCGCATCGATCATGCTCAAGGTCCCGCCCAATCGGTCGAGCTGCCATGCTTTCATCGGATCGCCCCTCGTTTCAACGCGCGCCACGCGGCGCAACCCGACCATCATCGCGCGGGAAAGCCGTTCTACATATAATCAACTGACCGGTTTTTCTTATCGAGCGTACATTTATGGACGCATTGTCCGAAGTGCTGTCGATGCTCAGAGTGCGAAGCGGCGTGTCGGACCGCTTCGAAGGATGCGGCGCATGGGCGTTCAGTTTCCCGGCGTATCAGCATCTGAAGTTCGGCACGGTGCTGCGCGGGCGGCTCTATCTGCGGATGACGGGGCACGACAGCCTGCACGTCATCGAGCAAGGCGATTTCTATCTGCTGACCAACGGCCAGCCTTTTTGCTCCGCGAGCGTTCCCGATTCCCCGCCGCTCGACGGCCCCGCCACCTATCAGTCGATTCGCAGCGCGGATGGCGTCGTGCGCTTTCACGGCAAAGGCGCGACCGGCCCGGTCGAGCTTGCGAGCGGACGATTCGTGTTCGACAACGACGTGACGGGACTCTTGCTGCAGCACTTGCCGCCCATCGTGCATCTGAAAGCGGCCGATGTGTCGGCCCACGCGCTATCGCATGTGCTCGCGCTGCTCGGTGTCGAAACAGCCGTTGCAAAGCCGGGGTCGGACTTCGCCAGGACGAGTCTCGCCACGCTCGTGCTGGTGCAGGCGCTGCGCGCGTTCATCGAGCGCGGCGACGTGCCGGACGGATGGCTCAAGGCGTTATCGGACAACAAGGTAGGCGCGGCGCTCACGCTGATGCACGGCTCGCCGCAACAGCGCTGGACCGTCGAGTCGCTCGCTGCAAATGTGGGTATGTCGCGGACCGCGTTCGCGTCGCGGTTCCGGCAGCTCGTCGGGAGCGCGCCGCTCGAGTATCTGCATCAGTGGCGCATGACGATTGCAATGAGTGTACTGAAACAGTCGGAAGAACCTTTGTTGCAGATCGCCGAGAAGATCGGCTATCTGTCCGATACCGCGTTCAGCATCGCGTTCAAACGCACGACGGGGGTCAGTCCTGGCCGCTATCGCGTGCGGCATCGGCAGGAGACGGAGGTCCGCTAGCGGCGGCGAGACATCACGCGGACAGATTCCAGTGCCACGCATCCAGCGCCATCTTCGCGCCGAGCGCGAAAAGCATCGCGCCCATTACGCAGCGTTGAACGCCGAGCCAGTTCGGCCGTGTCGAAAGGAACCTGGCGAGGTTGCCCGAGAAAGTCGCGACCGCCGTATTGACGGAAGCGAACGCGAAGATCAGCGAAAAGCCCAGCGTCAGCGACTGCCTGAACACGCCGCCCGCGCGATAGTCGATGAATTGCGGCAGTAAAGACAGAAAAATCAGCGCGAGCTTTGGGTTTAGCAGGCTCGTCGTCGCGCCCATCGCGAACAGCCGGCGCGGCCTTTCGATCGACGCCGCCTCGATCTGCAACGGCGAACGGCCGCCCGGCCTGAGCATCTGCCAGGCCAGATAAAGCAGGTAGAGCGCGCCAAATACGGCTAGAACGCGGCCTGCGCCGGGTATCGCAAGAAACAGCGTAGTGATCCCGAACGCTGCGCCGAATATGTACGTCAGATAGCCGAGCATCACACCCGCCAGCGAGATCAGCCCCGCTTTCGTGCCCTGCGCGACCGAACGCATCATCACGTAGACCATGTTGGGACCGGGCGTCACGGCCAGCATGCCGCCTACCGTGATGAATTCGACCATCGTTCTCATGCGCTACCTCGCCACGTCCATGTGATGCCCATCGCGATTGCAGTATCGGAGCGCACGACAGCTAAGTAAAACGATTTAAACTGAATGAATTGCTCAATTTTTCTGACTAGTGAAAAAGCTCGATCTCGACGTTCTGGAAATGGTCGTCGCCGTGGCCGACACCGGCTCGTTCGCGCGTGCCGCGACGTCCCTGCATCGCACGCCTTCCGCTGTCAGCATGCAGATCAAGACCATCGAAGAAGCGCTCGGCAAGCCGCTATTCGTGCGCACGACGCGCAACGTCGCCTTGACCGAGGAAGGCAGGACGCTGATCGATTACGGCCGGCGCATGCTGGCGATGCGCGAAGAAGCGTGGTCGTCGGTGGTGCGTCCGGAGATACGCGGCCGCGTGACGATCGGCGTACCCGACGACTACGCGTCGTCGCTGCTGCCGACCGTGTTGCGAAAATTCGCGGTCGCGCATCCGCGTGTGCAGGTTCGCGTGATCGGCATGCCGAGCAGTGCGCTCGTTCCCTTGCTCAAGGACAACACGCTCGATCTGGCGTGCATCACGAAGACGCGAGGCATCACGGGAGAACCGATCCGTTCGGAGCCGATGGTGTGGGCCGCCGCGCGTGGCAATCAGCAGATATGGAAAGAACGCCCGCTGCCCATCGCCGTATTTGCGCCCGGCAGCACGGCGCGCGCGCATGCGATCGGCGCGCTGCAGCAGGCTAACATCAAGTATCGGATGTCGTATGAAAGCCCTAGTCTTTTGGGGCTGATCTGCATGGTCGAGGCAGGTCTTGCAGTCGCGCCCCTCGCGCGATGCAGCGTCCCCGCGCATCTCGCGCAACTCGGCGAAGCAGAAGACTTGCCGCCGCTGGCAGCGGTCGAGGTCGTTCTTGTGCGTAGCGCGCGTTCGGCTCGGCCGCCGTGCGATTTTCTCGCCGAGCAGATGTTGGCCGATCTGCGACCGTAAGTCTTTCAGTCGCGGTTTAACCGAAAGGCTTCACGCCAATCAGCCAGCCGTGCAGAAAGAACGCGAACGCAACCCAAACGATCACACCGGCAACGACAGGCATCACATCGCGCGACAAGGTCCCGGTCGGATACACCACACCTTCCACGCGATCCCGCCGAAGCGCGGCAGCCAAATCAAGGACCGCCCAAACGAGAAACGCGCCGAACAGCACCAGCGCGTTCAACGTCCCGTTCGCCAGCAGATGCGCCAACGCCCATAGCACGACAGCCAAGGTCATCGGATGCCTGAAGATGGCCTTGAAGTGGTTCCCCGGCGCATGCGCAGCGGGAAACAGGATGAAGGCAGCAAGCGTCAACAGGCCCGCTAGATGCGGCGCCCATGCGGGCGGCGACCAGAGCACGACCGGCTCGCGCCGCGCGATGCCATAGCCCCAGATAATCAGCACAAAGCCGATCAGCGACACCACCGAATACGCCGCCTTCCAGTTCTTCTCGCCCATCCGCGCGATGCGCGTCTTGCGCCAATCTTCCGCGAAGATGCGGACGGAATGCCCGCCCAGGAATAGCAGCAACCCCAAGATCAGTATCGACATGACGGCTCCTCATGACAGACATCGATGGATGGCGACGATTGTCACGCATGATGGCATGCTATGCCAATTTCGTGGTGCATCGAGCATCCCACAATCGCTCATGCGACAATGACACGCTTTCTCGCGCTACCGCCTTACTCCTGAAAGAAAGCAACGGCATGCTCAATAGTCCTTCGAGACATGCCGGCGTGTCATCGAAGAATTAACAATCAAAAGCGATGTTGAATCTTTCTGTCATCAGGCGGCTCATCGGCGTCGCCCTATTCGTCGCATCCGGGGTAGCCGCCGCGCATCCGCACGTATGGATACGGTTTTCGGCGCGCGTGCAGATGCAAGGCACGTCCGTGATTTCGATAGCGCAAATGTGGCGCTTTTCAGAAGGCTTTCCAGTTCAGCTCGTAGGCATCGATACCTTGCCCGACAACGGGCCGCTAGACGCGAAGCAGACTGCGATCTTCCGCGAACAGGCATTTTCATCGCTGGCGGGCGCTCAATACTTCAGTCATCTTTTCGTCGATGGCGAGGCGCAGCGTCTGGGGGACCCCGCAGGTTTTCGCGTATCGGTCGATCATGGCAAGCTCGTTTATACCTTCACGTTGGCACTGAAAAACCCGGTCGACGTGATTGCGCACAAGGTTTCGCTCGGCATTTGGGACGATTCGTTCTTCGTCGATTACGAACCGGACGGCGCAAACGCCGTGACGATAGAGGGACATGCCGCGTCCAGTTGCACGGTGAAACCCTTTCAGGACCGCGCGCATCCGATCTTCAACGGCATCGTCGTGCCGCAAGCGACGGCAATATCATGCTGACGCTCGAACGCGGACTACTGCATATCCTGTTTGCATTCTGCGTTGCAGTCGCAGGTCTCGCGCTGGCCGCGCCGTCGCACGCTGCGTCGGCCGCTGTCGATGTTTTCGGTCGGCCCGTTCAATCGGCTTCGTCACCAGCGGAAAGCGCAAGCCCATCGAGCGCGCCATCTGCCAGCGAGTCCCACCACGCGTTCGTACTACCCAAGTTCGCGCGTACGGCACTGGCGACATCGATCATCTGGCAAGGTCGACTCAACGCGCGCATCGCCGACGCCGCGCAACAGTTGCATCGCGCGTCGACGCCCTGGACATGGCTCGCATTGATCGGCCTCGCGTTCGCCTACGGCGTGCTGCATGCGCTCGGGCCCGGCCACGGCAAGCTGGTCGCCGGCACCTGGCTCGGCTCGCGCGACACGCGCATCGCGCAAGCCGTCGCGCTGGCAAGCTGGAGCGCGACCGTACAGGCGATGAGCGCGATCGTGCTCGTGTTCGGCGCGTTATGGTTTGCGAAGGCGGGCGTATCGAGCGTGCTGTCGAACGCGGCATCGCTCGATATCATCAGCTATGTTCTGCTTTGTGTAGCAGGCGGCTGGACGATCTACAGCGCGCTCGCGCGGCGTGACTGCTGCGTCGATCCTCGCGCGCTGAAGCTCGTGCCCGCTGAACGCTCGGCGGCATCGTCGCGGACGTCGGAGCACGAACCCGCTTATCTCGGCGCGAAACTGCAACTGCACATGCGGCAATCCGGCGGCGCAACGCGATTCGGGAGATCGAAATTTTCGGTGACGTCGCAGATACTCGCGACAGGGTTTGCATCGGGCGTGCGGCCATGCGTCGGGTCGATCTTTGTACTGATCGCGTCGGTTGCGGCACACGCGCCGTGGATAGGCATCGCGGCAACGTTTGCCATCGGCGCGGGCGTGGCAGTCACCGTTACGCTGTTCGGCCTGGGCGCGGTGGGCGCGAACCGGTTCATCATGGCGCGCAGTGTTCGCCTTCGCTCGCGGATCGAAGCGACCAAGCGTGTTGTCGCCATCACGGGCGCACTCGTTATCGTGCTGTTCGGCGCCGTGCAGACTGCGCTGATTCTGACCGGCTACCTGCAACCTGCATTGACGTAGTAGAAGCGCACGTCTTCGCTTTACGGATTCGCGAATTCCACCCGGTTTCGCCCGCCGCGCTTGGCGCGGTAGAGCGCCGCGTCGGCGAGGCCATACGCAGTGTCGAAGCTGGTGCCCGCAGGGTTCGCACTAACGCCGAAGCTGGCCGTGATATGACGGTCGACGGGCGATGCAAAGACGTGCTTGCCGATCGCCTCGCGCATGTTCTCGGCCTGGCGCAGCGCATCGTCCACTTCATACCCCGGCAGCAGCACGGTGAATTCTTCGCCGCCCACCCGTCCGATAAAGCCCCGCTCACCCACGATTCGCCGCAGGCACGCGACGATACCCATGATCATGGCATCGCCTGCCGGATGGCCGAAATCGTCGTTGACCCGCTTGAACTCGTCGATATCGAGAATGATCATGACCGCGCTGTCGTGACGCAAGGCCTTCGACGCCCGCTCGATCACCGCACTGCGGTTGAACACACCCGTCAGCGCATCGTGCGTCGCGCGATGCGCCAACTGCTGCGCAAGCGCCTGCATCTCGCGTTCGGCGCGATCACTGCGGCCGATCAGGCGCCGCGTCTCGCGCATCAGGCGCTCGAAATGCCCGATAAGCTCGCCGAGCGACTGGCGATAATCGCCCGCATCCGCAACACTCATCGCATGGATCGCGCGCGCTTTGTCGAGCGCCTCGTTCTCGTTCTGGAACAGATCCGGCGCATCGTTGGCAGGCGCATCCAGGGAGGATATCCGCGGCACCTTATTGTCCCTGGTGAGCAACGGGGCGATCGGTGAATTCGATCGCGTGGAAATCGGCCTTCAGTTCTTCGCCGAACTCGAAAATCGTTTCGTCTTCTTCGTCGCGATACCAGTTCATCAGCACGCGGCTGCCGGACTGCGCGGCTTCGTCCAGTGCATCAAACACGCTGAACAGCATCTTCGTGCTGGAGCTATTGAAGTACGTCAGAACGACGTCGACGGTAATCACCGCGCCGACGGATTCCGCGAGGTACTGACGCAATTGTTCGATGATCGGCGCGTAGAACGCCGCTGCATTCTCGGGGTACGACTCGCCCCTGAGCAGCAGCGAATGCTGGTCGAATCGAAAGTCGACTTCCGGAGAGGTCGCCGTTGCGGCAATGTAGAGATTGTCCATAGCTCGTGCGCCTTTTACTCAGATGATGGCTTTAAGGCAAAACAGCGTGGTTCCGGGTTCGTCGGCACGCGGATGAAAAGCGAATTCAAGCGGCGCGCTTGCGTCGCGCGCCATCGTCAGGAAACCCAGACCCGCGCCCTTGCTTTCCTCGGGCGTGTCGGCTCTCAATGTGACCTTGTAGGCCTGCTTGATCTCTTCAACCGACATGCTGCGCAGCGGTTCCAGCTTGTTGCGCAAACCCTCGACATCTTCCGCTGCAATCGGATTGACACACATCATCAGATGCCTTTCGCCGTCGGTGGTGATGCACACCGCGCCTTCGCGAATAGAGCCGCCGCCGTCGTTGCCGGGCTGCAGGGAATCGGACGAATAGTGGACAATGTTCTGCGACAACTCGACGAACGATGAGAACAGCTTGCGGCGCGTTGGCCCGCTCACGCCCGCGATTTCCAGTTGCAGCTTGACGACCTCGCCCATGGCGGCCACGATGTTATTAGAGAAATAACCCTTGTGATAGAAAAGGACGTTTCGCCGCTGCGCCAGATCGAAAAAGGCGCTGTCTTGATCGAGTAGTTGAGACATACTTATTGGTCGGTAATGCGGGCACAAAACAGGGTGAGGTCATCGCGGCGTAGTTGCGCGCCTTGCCAGTCGGCGAGCGCGTGCCGCAGTTTTTCGCAGATTGCCGACGGTGCTTCGGCACGGTTCGCGAGAATCAGGTCCAACGCGCGGCGGCGGCCGAAGGCAATGTTTTTCGGGCCGCCAATCTGGTCGATGAGACCGTCCGTGCAAATGAACAGCAGGCTGCCCGGCGGCACGGAAATCTTGCGCAGCTTCCATTCATAGTCGGCAAGACTGTCGACATAGCCGACACCCATCCGGTCGCCCGAGATCGTTTCGAAGTGGTCGGCTTCCGGCGTGAGAATATGCAAAGCGATCCTCGCGCCAGCGAAATGCAGTTCGCTTTCGCGTGCGTCGAACCAGAAAAACGCGGCGTCGAGGCCGTCATCCGATTGCGACACTTCGGCCGCGCTGTGCACCTGGCCCAGCAAGCTCTTCACGTTACGGTTGACTGCCGCGAGCAAGGCAGCAGGGTCGCGTGGTCCGATCTGTTCGAGCGCCTGCGACAGCGACGCCGATGCGAGCAGCGTCATGAATGCGCCCGGCACGCCGTGACCGGTGCAGTCGGCGGTGGCACCGAACCAGCCGTGCGGGAATGCGGCGAAATGATAGAAGTCGCCGCCAACGACATCGCGCGGTTCCCATACGAGCGCGGCATCGGGGAGCCTCGCAGCCAAGGTGTCTCTCGATGCGCGCAGCATCGCGCGCTGGATCACACTCGCGTACTCGATGCTCTGCATGATCTGGCGATTTCTTTCCGCCTGCATTTCGGCCACTGCGCCAAGAAGCTGGAGTCCGCTTCCCAGCCCTGCAAAGTAGCCGTCGCGCGTCACGATGAAACCGTCTACCAGCGCCTTTTCACCCACTTCGACAGTCTTGAAGGTGAGCGCTTCGATGCTCATGTCGGCGTCGACGACGAGCGGTTCCTTGTCCATGAACGCGATGCAGCTCTTCTTGTCGTAAAGCTCGCGGTGAAAAGGCTTGCTCATTTGCGACAGGAAGATATCGCGATTGATGAGCCCGATGGGCCGATTGCCTTCGATCACAGCGAGACTCTTCATGTCGTGACGCGAAGAGAAGATTTCCATTACCACCGAGTTCGGATCTTCTGCGTCGACGGATGGAACCTGCTGACACAGATCGCCAGCAGAGTGAGGTTCTCCTTGTGCGGACGGACGGCGTAACCGTGAAAACGCGGGATGCATGGCAAGGCGAGCCAATCGATGAAGGAACCCTGCACGCTAATATTTCTCTGTGTACTTTGCGTGACAGTGAGCCGTTTCTTTAGACAATTAATAAAATATTTGCTTGCCTTCTCTATTCAACTTCCCGATTGAAATTGGAAAAAATCTATTCTTTAGCGATATTTACTGCAATACGCGTCTGTGCAAACGTTTGCCATCCGTAGTAATGCGAAACCACTTGATTTGACGAACCTTTGCGCGGAATCTTCGGCGTTGCCATAGCTCCCGCTACGTTCACCAGAAAATAGCTGACCTGGGAATGTCGCATCGGTTATTCACCGCTTTTAATCGACCGCAAACGATTGCCTGACGTTAAGTCTACGTAAATCACGTTTATTGAAAGCGGAAAATAATGGTCCTGATGTAGCGCAAGTCAGAAGCGGTCAATTTCAGCAAGCGCCGCTCATCAACAAAGCATCACCGGACGATCTTCACAACCCACTTCTCCCCGCCGCGTCGAAACTCGAAAAGGCCGGCGGTTCAGCGGGTGATGCAGCCTCGGTTTGGGTGTCCGCGCGTTTTGCGTTAAAATGTACGAACTAGTTAGTTTTATGCAAATCAGCGCCGTATTTTCGGGCGCATTTGCCCACATCGCATTTGTCGCGCCCAGCCATCGCCCGGCGCGCGATACGGCGATGCCCACGGCTCAGTGCGAACAGCGCTTCGCGCTGTTCGAAGCGCATGCCGAGGCGCGCTGAGCTGGCCGTTCGTCACCGCGCAAGCCCCGACTGAACGGCCACCCGAGCCAATCCATCACGATGGAAGCGAACACGCGTCGACCTCACGGCCGACTGTACGCGAACGCCCGGCCCCGTAGCGCTTCGCATGCCCCAACTTTTGCGTACCCATGAAGACAAGCAATGTCCAAGCAACCTCAAACTAAGCCACTATCGACGACGGCCCGCGTCGGCCTGACGCTCGCCGGCGCGCTCGGCCTGCTGCTCGGCCTGTACTTCGCGATCGGCGGCGCGCTGCTCGTCGCGCGCGGCGGCACCTGGTATTACCTGCTGATGGGCCTCGCCGTCTGCGCGACGGGCATCCAGCTTGCGCGACGCAAATCGGGCGCGTGTGTGATCTTTGCGGTCGTGATCGTCGCGACCGTGCTGTGGGCCGTCTGGGAAAGCGGATTCGACTTCTGGCCGCTGCAGGCCCGCATCTTCATGTTCACGATGATCGGCATGCTGCTCGCGCCCGTGTATCCCGCGCTGCGCCGCTTCCAGGGCAAGCGCCCGGCGAAGGGCGCGGCATGGACGGCGAGCCTCGCGCTGCTGGCGTGTAACGCGCTGTTCGTGTACGGCATGTTCGTGCCGCACGGCACGTTCGGCACCGAGACCAACGCGATCAACGCGAAGGGCGACACGGGCACCGGCGACTGGTCCGCGTACGGCCACTCGGCAGGCGGCGACCGCTTTGCGGGTTTTACGCAGATCGATCGCAACAACGTGAAGAACCTGCAGGTCGCGTGGACCTTTCACACGGGCGACGTGCCCGTCAGCCCTGGTGGCGGCGGCGCGGAAGATCAGGAAACGCCGCTGCAGATCGGCGACACGCTGTTCATATGCTCGCCGCACAACACGGTGATCGCGCTCGACGCTGCGAACGGCCACGAGAAATGGCGCCATGAATTCCCGACCAGGACGACTGTCTGGGTGCGCTGCCGTGGCCTCGCTTACTTCGACGCGACGAAACCCGTGCAGCAGCCGAACATCGCAAATTCGACGCCTGTCACGCCCGTTGCACTGCCGGACGAGCACGCCGCCTGTCGTCGCCGCATCTACATGAACACGATCGACGCGCAGCTCGTCGCGCTCGATGCCGACACAGGCAAGCTGTGCGAAGACTTCGGCAATCACGGCGTGATCGACCTCAAGGCCGGCCTCGGCCAGGCGGCGAGCCCGCTGTACGAACTGACGTCGCCGCCAACCGTCGCGGGCACGACCGTCGTGGTCGGCGGGCGTGTCGCGGATAACGTGTCGCTCGACATGCCCGGCGGCGTGGTGCGCGGCTTCGACGTGATGACGGGCGCGATGAAGTGGGCGTTCGATCCGGGCAACCCGCAAGACAAACAGGCACCCGCGCCCGGCAAGACCTTCGTACGCTCGACGCCGAACGTGTGGGCGCCGATGTCATACGACGCCACGTCGAACACTGTGTACATGCCTGTCGGCAGCGCGGCGATCGACTTGTGGGGTGTGAAGCGCACCAAGCTCGACGAATCCTACGGCGCCTCGATTCTCGCGCTCGACGCGACGACGGGTGTCGAGAAGTGGCACTTCCAGACGGTCCATCACGATCTGTGGGACTACGACGTGCCGATGCAGCCGACCCTCGTCAATTTCCCCATCGACGGCAAGACGGTGCCGGCGCTGATCGTCGGCACGAAGATGGGCCAGCTGTTCGTGCTCGATCGTCTGACGGGCAAGCCGCTGACGAAGGTGGTAGAACAGCCGGTCAAGTCCGCGACGATTCCGGGCGAGCCGTATGCGAAGACCCAGCCGTTGTCGGTCGGCATGCCGCAGATCGGCGCCGATGTGCTGAAGGGCGCCGACATGTGGGGCATGACGCCCGTCGACCAGATGATGTGCCGCATCATCTTCCACGGCATGCGCTACGACGGCCTGTTCACCGCGCCGGACACGGACACGTCGCTGAGCTTCCCCGGCTCGCTCGGCGGGATGAACTGGGGCGGGCTGTCGTACGACCCGAACGCGGGCATGATCTTCGTGAACGACATGCGCCTCGGGCTGTGGGTGCATCTCGTGAAGGAAGAGCGCAAGGGCGGCACGTCGAACGGCAACGAAGCCGTGAACGCGGGCATGGGCGCGGTGCCGCTTGGCGGCACGCCGTATTCGGTGACGAAAGACCGCTTCTTCTCGCCGCTCGGCATTCCGTGCCAGAAGCCGCCGTTCGGCAGCCTGACGGCAATCGATCTGAAAACGCGCAGCATCGCGTGGCAGGTGCCGCTCGGCACGGTGCGCGACACGCGTCTGTGGGGCGTGCAGATGCACATGCCCACGCCGATTGGCATGCCGACGATCGGCGGTTCGCTCAGCACGGGCGGCGGCCTCGTGTTCTTCGCGGCGACGCAAGACTACTACCTGCGCGCGTTCGACAGTTCGACAGGCAAGGAAGTCTGGAAGGCACGACTGCCCGTGGGCAGCCAGGGCACACCGATGAGCTATGTGCTCAACGGCAAGCAGTACATCGTGATCTCGGCGGGCGGCGCGCGCCAGTCTCCGGATCGCGGCGACTACGTGATCGCCTACGCGCTGCCGCAATAACGCGTGCCGCGCGAGCCTGATGCGTGCGCGTTCGCTGCACGCATCAGGCGCTCGCCATCGTGCCAGCTGCGCACAGACTCACCTCTTCCCTCATGAAACGTTCATTACTTGCGTCGCCCGCTGTGCGACGCACGTCAATTGCATTCGCCGTGTTCGCCGCGCATGTCGCAAGCGCTCACGCGCAGGCGTCCGTCACGCTGTACGGCGCGCTCGATACCAGCATCGAAATCACCAACCCGGGCGCGGGCTACGTCGCGCGCATGGATTCCGGCGCGTATCGCGGCTCGCGCGTGGGGCTGCGCGGCGCGGAAGATATCGGCAACAGCGTCCAGATTCTGTTCGACCTTGAGAATGGATTTAGCTCAGGTAACGGCTCGCTCGCTGTCGCGGATACGATCTTCAATCGCCAGGCGTGGATCGGCGCGGCGACACCGTATGGCACCGTGCGCATCGGCCGCCAGTATTCGCCGATCTACATCCCCTTCAAGGGACAACTCGACGCGTTCGGCGCAGGCACGATCGCCTCGGGCCTCAATAATCTGTCGAAGATCACGCCGTACGCGAGCAACGCGATCACGTATCTGTCACCCGAATTCCACGGCTTCTCGACGACACTCATGGCGATCGTGCGCGGCCCCGCCGACGGCGACGGCAACGGTCTCGCCGGGCATATCGAAACCTTCGCGTGGCGCAACGGGCCGTTGCGGGTTTCCTATGCGCACCAGCAGACGCATGGCGACGGCGCGCTGCGGGCGAATCTTGGCGGCATGTCGTACGCGTATGGGGCGCTGACCGGTTTCGTTTCGTTCTTCAACGGCGATGGCGGCACGCCGCGTTATCACAACGACGGCGTGTCGGTGTCGGCACGTTACGCGGTCAATGCACGATTTCGCGCGTCGCTCGGCTATGCGTATCTGCGCGACCGTTCGGGCGGTGACAATAACGCCGACCAATTCAGCGCCGCCTGCGAATACGATATGTCGAAACGCGTGCTGCTCTATGCAAGCGCAGGCTGGTTGAGAAATCGCGGACAGGGCGAATTCACGCTCAAGGGCGTGAACGTCACAGGCCTCGCACCGTCGTGGCCTGGTGCGACAGTGCGAGGCGTGCAGTTGGGGATGATCGACCGGTTTTAGGCTGTCTGTTTCATCGCGTTGTAGCTGCCTGCTGCGAAAGACTACTCGCGACTGCCCGCATCGCGAGCAGATAGCCCTCCGGGCCCAGGCCGCAGATCACGCCGCGCGCCGCCAGCGAAATCAGCGAATGCCGGTATTGCTCGTCACGCTGATGAATATTCGTGATGTGCACTTCGATCACCGGCTGACGGATCAGCTTGACGGCATCCAGCACGGGAATCGACGCGAACGAAAAACCGGCGGGATTGATGATGACGGCCGCGTCCGCTTCGAACGCTTCCTGCAGCCAGTCGACCATCACGCCTTCGTGATTGGTCTGACGAAACTCGCAGCGCACGCCGAGTTCCGCCGCGAGCGCTTCCGTTCTTTCCTTGATCTGCGCGAGCGTCGTCGTGCCGTACAGATGCGGCTCGCGTTTGCCGAGCATATTGAGGTTCGAACCGTTCAACACATAAACCGTTGGTTTCATCTTGCTTGCCTGCGTTTCAATGGGAATGGGATTGCATCGAGCCGTGCGTCTCCGCGCCCATGACTTCGGCCTTGGAGTCCGCGCGATTCATGTCGATGCCGAGCGTTTCGGGCGCAGTCAGAATCGCGATGAGCGAGATCACGTTGAAGGCGACGCATACAGCCACCACGCCCCACGGCGAGCCGTTGCACACCGCGAACAGCCACACGGCGAGCACGGGCATCGGGCCGCCCGCGACGAGATTGGCGCCCGTGTATGCGAGTGCCGAGCCCGAATAGCGCACGTTGGTCGGAAAGGCTTCTGCGAAAGCAACCGGCTGAATGCCGCTCTGAAATTGCGTGAAGCCGAGAAAGAAGCCCATCGCAAGCAGCATCGGCAGGAAGCTCTTCGTGTCGAGAATCTGGAAATAGAAGAAGAGCATGGCGAGTGTCATGGATGATCCTAGCGCCAGCGCCTTGCGTCGTCCGATGCGATCGCTCAGCATGCCGCCCGCCAGCGCGCCGGCGATCGCGCAGACATTCGCGCCCATCAGCAACAGAAAGCCGGTTTGCTTCGGCACGCCGAGTGTCTTCGTCACATAGCTCAGCGAGAACACCACGATCAGATAGAAGATCGCCGCCGGGCCGCAGAAGAACAGCATCCAGCGCAACACGGTGCGCCAGTGCAGACGCAGCGCATCGCGCAACGGACTGCCCACTGCCACGACTTCCGTCTTGCGCAGCGCTTCGAACGCGGGCGTCTCGCTGACCCGCAGACGGATATACACGCCGACGATCACGAGAATGAAGCTCATCACGAACGGAATGCGCCAGCCGTAGCTGTCGAATGCATCGGCGGACATCGCCGTCGACAGCCCGAGCAACACGCCATTCGCCATGATCTGGCTGAGCGGCGAACATAGCCCGAGCAGGCCCGAGTATTTACCGCGCCGGTCGGCGCTCGCATGCTCGATCGCCATCAGTTGAGCGCCCGTCGATTCGCCGCCCAGCGCAAAGCCCTGCAAGATGCGCAGCAATACGAGCAGCAACGGCGCCCACACGCCGATGCTCGCGTAGGTCGGCAGCAGGCCCATCAGCATCGACGACAGGCCCATCACGGACACCGTCGCGAGCATCAGGTTGCGGCGGCCGAGCTTGTCGCCCAGATGCCCGCAGATGATGGCGCCCAGTGGCCGCGCCGCGAGGCCGACGCCGAATGTTGCCAGCGACGCCAGCAACGCGGAGGTCGAATCCATGGCAGGAAAGAACAGCTTCGGCAGCACGGTCGCCGCCAGTGCGCCGTATAGCGTGAAGTCGAACCATTCGAGCGCGGTGCCGATGGCGGCCGCCGTGACGGCACGGGTGCGCATCGCCTGTTGCGCGGGTAGATGCGATGGGTTGCTCATTGTGTCTCCTCTCCAAACCTTTGTCGTTTCGGCGGCGCATGCCGCGGTGCTCTTTTCTTCGCTCGCGCCGTTGCCGCCGTTGCAGTGACGCATAAAGGCCATGAACGATTCCACAATGACCCTTCGCGTTGCACGAAGAAATGTCGAGGCTGATGGCATCGTCAGTTTCGAACTCGTGAGTCTCGACGGTCGCGATTTGCCCGCGTTCGATGCCGGTTCACACATTGACGTCCACTTACCTATGGGACACGTGCGGCAATACTCGCTTTGCAGCGCGCCCCATGAGCGGACTCGTTACCAGATTGCCGTGTTGCGCGAACCTCAGTCTCGGGGTGGTTCCGCGGGCATGCATGAAGCAGTCCAGGAAGGAGCGGAACTGCGAGTTAGCAGACCTCGAAATCACTTCGCGCTCGCGTCCGGTCCGGTTACGCATCTGCTGCTAGCCGGGGGCATCGGACTCACGCCGCTACTTTGTATGGCGCAGCACCTTGACCGAGCCGGCGGAGACTTCGAACTGCATTACTGTGCGCGTTCACGTTCGCGCGCAGCCTTCGTAGAGCGGCTTGCTAACGAACCCTGGTCCGAGAGGGTTCGGTACCACTTTGACGACGAAAACGAGCAACAACGACTCAACCTGGATTACCTGCTTAAAGAGGCAAGCTCAAGTACGCATCTCTACGTCTGCGGCCCCCAAGGCTTCATGAACGTCGTGCTGGATGCGGCGCGCGCAATGGGCTGGCCGGAGAATCGGCTGCATTACGAGTTCTTTTCGGCACCCGCCGTCGACACCTCGTCTGATGGGACGTTTGAAGTTTCCCTTGCACGTACCGGGAAGACGGTAGCGATTCCCGCAGACCGCACAGTGACGCAAGCCCTCGCGGACGCTGGAATTGACATTCCGGTTTCGTGTGAGCAAGGCATCTGTGGAACCTGTCTCACTCGCGTACTCGACGGGGAGCCAGACCATCGAGACCTGTTCCTGTCTCCGGAGGCGCAGGCACGCAACGACCAGTTTCTGCCGTGTTGCTCCCGTTCGAAATCCAGGCGGCTCGTGCTGGACCTGTAACGCTGCAAATCCGCAATACACGCCTGGCGTTCTTTGAATGCCGAATGTCGAAACGAAAGAAAAAGAGGGCGGCAAACGCACGCCCTCCCTGGAGGAGTCGTGGAAAAGAATCTGACGTCGTCGAGTGACGCCCCGGGTGCGGCCTGGGCCGCGTCAAACGCAGGTGAAACGGAGGCAAGCCCCTACCGTTGGGTTGCGTTATTCATCGTGTGGGCAGCATTCCTTCTCAGCTACGTCGACCGCGTCGCGTGGAGCACGGTCGCAGCGCCTGTTGGTTCATCGCTTGGTATCCAGGTTTCACTACTCGGCGCCTTCGTGACCGCGTTCTACGCAGGGTATGTCGTCGCAAACATCATCGGTGGCATGCTGACAGACGTCCTCGGCGGGAGGGTCATGATGACACTTGCGTTGCTGCCGTTGGGTGTCTTCACATTCTGCTTTGGTGAGACGACGTCGTTGACGGTAGGTATCCTGATTCAACTGGCAATGGGTTTTGCCGCCGGCGCAGATTATTCGGCCGGCATGAAAGTGATTCCAGCGTGGTTCACGCGAGACCGTGGCCGAGCGATGGGCATCTACACGACGGCGACATCGCTGGCTGTGGTGCTCGCGAACGCAATTGTGCCATCAATCTCGGCCCAGTACGGCTGGTCCAGCGCCTTCCGCATGCTGGGCATTGCCACATTTTCCTGGGGCATAGTCTCCCTCCTGTTTCTCAAGAATCGTCCGGGAAGCGAGCGGGCCCCGACACGGAACAGTGCAAAGGAGATGCTCAGCCTCCTGCGCAATCGCAACCTGATTTTTCTATCGATTGCCGGGTGCGGCGGACTCTGGGCGACCGTCGGATTTGGCGCGTGGGGAAATGCTCTGATGACGCGCCAATACGGCATATCTCCTGTAGTGGCTGGCTCAATCATCGCGTCCTTCGGTATCGGCGCGGTCATTGCGAAGCCGACGCTCGGATGGATTTCTGACCTGCCCGGAATTTCGCGTCGGCTGATGTCCATCCTGGTCCTCATCGCGTTCGCCATCACGCTGGTGATTTTCGGGATGTGCTCGACCGTCACGCAGTTTTATGTCGTCGCACCGGTTCTGGGCGCATTCTCGTATGGCTACCTGCCGGTGCTGATGGCACAGGTGAGCGATGCATCCGGAAAACGTCTGGCGGGAGCGAGTGCCGGTTGGACAAACGCCATTTGGCAGCTGGGTAGTGCTGTGTCTCCCTTGGCCGTCGGACATGTATATGGCGGGACACACTCCATCGTACTCGCGGTTCTCACGCTCGCTATCGGGCCGGTCGTCGGAATGATAGCGATGTTGTTCGTGGGCAAGCGCATCGCCCAAGTCTAATCCGCTACACAAGGTGTGACGCAAGTCGAGCAATTCGGTCACATGTAAATCTATAAATTAGTACACCTACAAATACACGCAAGGAGATACGCTTGAAATCGAATCACACTACGCGACTGGCAAGGACTGTGCTCGTTGCTACGACATGTTCTTCGGCGACTATCACGGTGCATGCTCAGTCTTCGGTGACGCTATACGGTATTGTTGACTCGGGCGTCGAGTACGTAACTCACGCTGCCAAGCAAGGTTCCGGCAACGTATTTCGCGTGAACACAGGCAATCGTATCAATTCACGTTGGGGTTTCACTGGAAAGGAGGACCTGGGAGCAGGTCTGCGCTCGATTTTCACGCTCGAATCTGGTTTTGCGACGAATAACGGGACATTGCAACAAGGGGGCCGGTTGTTCGGCCGCCAAGCATTTGTCGGCCTGGAGAGCGACAAGTTTGGCGCCGTCATGGCTGGCCGGCAAATGACGCCGATGTATCGTTACTTCTTGACGCTCGACCCGCTCAACTATTCCAGCTACGGACTGTCGGCGCAGGATTCGCAGTTTGTTGGACGTGCAGATAATGCGCTCGAGTATCTGGGACATGCTGGCCCGTTCGAGCTGAACGCGCTTTACAGTTTTGGCTACGATTCGACGATTGTGAACGGTGCCCAGGTCCCGGGGGAATTTCGCGTTGGCAAGCAATTTGATGTCGGTGGTCGGTATCGGCAAGGGCCGTTTAATTTGAGTTTGGTTTATGAGCAGCGCCAAGGCACAACTGTCGCCTCGTCTGGAGACAGCGAACGGCGCTATCTCGCGGGCGGTTCTTGGACCATCGGCGACGCGACCTTGTACGCCGGTTACGAACTTCTTTTGAACGACATCGTCGCTACGCTTGCCGCTTCCCCGCCCCAGACCATGGTATTTGGGGGCCTCCGCTATAAGATAACCCCCGCGTTTCAAGTATCGGCCGCCTCTTACTATCACGCGTTCCGGACAACCTCTGCGCACGCGGTGAGTTCAGGGGTCAACGCAGATTACCTGTTATCGAAGCGCACCATGCTGTACTCAGATATAACGTACGTCATCAACAGCGCCAAATCTGCGTTGAGTGCAACAGGGTCGACCACCCCGGTCGCGACCGGTGCTAACCAACTTGCGGTGGTTGTCGGAATCGTACATTCGTTCTAGGTTAGCCTTGGTCTCCGGGACATCGCGGATTGCAAAGGATTGTACGAGCTGGCGGCGCGCTTCTAAAGGTAGTCCAAACGACCATGAGACCAATCCATTCCGCGACTCCAGGTCCGACGGTCCAACACCCTGGTAAAGAACGACATCATCTTCGACGTTGACACCTTCTGCCGCCACGACTTCCGGCATGGAACCCCAACTCGAGCCCGCCTCCGGTCTTCACTACGCTGAAAGATACCAGCTCGACAACAAAGTCGTAATAGTCGTAAGGCGCACCGGCAACGCGTTGATACGTATCAACAGGGCCGGTAGTGTGCCGACAAATCTGGAAGCCAGCGAATGCTGGTGAGATGCGTAACGGCCGACGCGCTTTTCGTCCTAGCCCCTACGTCGATGGTGGCGAAGCCGGGAAGTCTCCCTCCGGCGAATCACACGAGCGCGCCGCATTTTCGGACTGGAATGACAGCAGCGCCGGGACGTTCACGTCCTCATCGATTTCCGGCCAGACCAGTTGCTGATGGTCCATCGAGATGGCCAAGTGTTCGCGCTCCGCCGCCGTCGCCGCCTGGAGCACCGGAAACCAGTCCAGTGGAAATGAAACGGCCCGGCCGTCGGACATGTCGAGAAACAGGTGTGTGCTGTCGAAGCGTACGTCCACCGCAGCGCCTTCCATGGCCGCCTCCTGAACGGGATGCAATCCTGCAGCGTAGGCCGCGGCGACCCCGCGTTCAAGCACCGAAAAGACTACGTTTCTGGGGAAGCGACCGTTGGCACGAGCGCGCGGATGAAAGCTATCCATGGCGCGTGTCTGCCTGGGGCCGTCGTTGTTATGAATTGGGACGGCCCTCGTGTGCTTCCCGCCGACACGATAACTGAGAGTGCTTCAGGCATCCGGCGCCGGGAGCGCCTACGGGTCTACGCTCAACTACCACCGAAGAAGATATTGCATTGCGGGTCCGTCCTGCACCTCTCCGCGACGCGCCTGCCGGCTTGCGTGTTTGTGGCGGGCATTCCGCCATATGACTGATACGTCATATCCGTGGCCGCCGCCGGCGTAGCGAGGTTTTGCTGCTGCTGCGCCTGCGGCGCCAGCATCGTGTCCTGGGCGTTTGCGAGCCCCGGCATTACCAGCAATCCGCCAGCAGCAAGTACGGCCATCAACCGTGATTTCATGATTCACTCCTTGCTTGACCACCTTCAAGGCTTCCCCGGGGGGGTTGCGTTATTCGCGCACCACCCTCCGCACTCGCGCCCTGGCGGCATCGGATACGGTTGGTGCGGACGCCATCTGGAAGACACGCCGGGCCGGGGTACGGAGCGTAGCTCATCCAGGCGCGAAATTGCGATATCGGCGGGACTTGTGAACCCGCCGATGCATCTCGCACCTGTGGGCTTTGTTATAGGGCGCGTGTCTGATAAACAAAGGAGCAATGCGAAAATACCCTGCGCTGCCCCGACCCTCATGACGGCGTGATAACCGTCCCGGAACCGATATGTAACTGGCTACCGGCTACCTGCGGCTGAACGCACTGGCCGGTCGCCAGGAAGGCGCTCAAATCATCGGGTCCCTTGGTCTCTTGTTCGACCCGTGATTGTTCGCGCCAGGTCTTCTCGTGGACCCCGCCCCGCGACGGCTTTCTGATGGGTCGCGAAAAAATGACACACAATTCGGCACCCGCCTTGCTGATATAAGCTTGTTGTAAGAGCGCGCGCCGCACATGGGCGCGCAGCAAGGAGTACGTCATGAAACCGCCTGATGCAGCGTCGTGCGCACGCAGCGCCGTTGCGGTGGTGGCGCTGTCCACAGCCCTGTCCGGTTGCTACTACTACGTGCCCTACGGCTACGTTCCCTACGGTGATGTGCCGACGGCGGCGACGCAGCCATATCCGTTCATGGTGCCCGATGAAGCCATACCCGGCACGGTGTCAGATGCGACTGCATCGACGAACGCCTATGTCGCCACCGCCGCGCCCGTCTTCGTCGAGCCTGCGTACTACCCCGCCCCGTATCCGTACTACGGCTGGCCGTGGTGGGGACCCTCGGTGTCACTGAGCTTCGGCTATTGGGGCGGCTGCTGTTACGGCGGAGGCCATCATGGCCACTGGGGCCATGGAGGCTGGGGCGGGCACGGCTGGGGCCACGGACCCGGAGGTGGCTGGTCCGGCCAGAGCGGCTGGACGGGCCACGGATATCGATGGCGGGGCGGCGGTGGTGGCTGGGGCGGCGGTGGCGGTGGCGGTGGCGGCGGTGGCGGTGGCCATTACTGGGGCGGCGGCGGAGGTCACGGGCCTGTGCACTGAACTGACTGACCCGGGATGCGGCACCGCTGCAAGCGATTCCAGGCACCGCCCCCGACTGAAGCACTAGCCGACAAATGGTCCCTGGATACTTTCATCCTGCAAATCGTTTATGTAACGCTCTTCATAGCTAGCGGCGGAGGTACTCGGCGGCCCCACAGACCCAGCCAAGACTTGACCCAGAGCATGGACGCGGCGGGTGTTGGCGTTCTCAGCGGGTAGCGGGCCGGATACCCGTCAGTTCATTCTCGCCCCGTCTTCCCGCGCAGCAGCGCCAGCGCTCGCAGGATAGAGTGATGTGACTACCGATGCTGGCCTCAAAAACGACAGCAGCATCTCGACCTGCATCGCGGACACTGCCTCGACGGCAGACGGCGCCGAGTAGTCCCGCCCGACAAACGCCTTCAGGGTGAACCGGTTGGACACCACGTAATAGCCCATTGCGACCAGAGTCACGTAGAAATCCAGCGCGTCTACATCGGCCCGGAATTCCCCTGCAGTTGCGCCACGCGCCAAGATTGCGCTCAACGAGCGAATCACCGGCGAACTGGCCTCTCGCAGTTTCGCCGAGCGCTCGAGATATTGCCCTTCGTGCAGATTTTCGTTGTTGATGAGGTTGAGCCACCGGGGGTTCGCCCGAAGGTAATCCCATGTGGAGCGCGCGAGCGCCCGAATGGCGTCTGCGGGTGGCAGCCCCGACAGGTCCGGGCTCACTTCATGAGTCGCAAACTCCACGTACATGGCCTCGAGGACGGCGACGTAGAGCCCTTCCTTGCTTTCGAAGTAGTAGTAAAGCATCCGCTCGTTCGTGTCGGCGGCGGTGGCAATTGCGTCGACACGCGCTCCGGCGAGCCCGTGCGTTGAGAACTGTTGCGTCGCGGCTTCCAGAATCCGCCGGCGCGTGCCCTCGGGGTCTCTTTTCACTTTGTGTTCGTTCATTGTCGGCTGCTCCATCTTTGCAGTGGAAAGCTTGGGTGACGCGGCCATTATGCGCGAGAGCCGTTGTACGATGGCGCTCCCGGCGACAAACCCTGACTGCGGCACCTCGTCAGACAAGCGTCTGACCCAAGACGCTCACGGTACCCTTGCATCGAGTTCAGAACGCATGACCACGCTTTCCTGGGCCGTCGGCTCATTGCGGGCGATGACGAAGACGGCGGGGGTCGGGCCGCGGTTGACGGCGACATGGGGAACGCCGGCCGGGGTGAAGATGTAGTCGCCGGGACGTACCACCTGCCGGTCTTCCAGTTCCTCGCCCGTGTAGAACTCGATTTCGTCGCCGCTCAGCATGTAGTGCGCGGTGTCATGGTGTTCGTGAATGTGGGCCTTGGTCCGCCCTCCGGGCGGGACTGACACCACGCCGAGGTAGAGGACCTCAGAGCCCACCGTCTCCCTGCTGATACCGGGTGCATGTACGGAGCCCTGCTGGGACATGTAGCTGTCGCCACCACGAACGACACGGCCCACTTTCGCCCTGGATGAGGTTTCCATTGCGCACCTCCGGTTTATCGACACGTCTGATGTCGAGCCCACATGGCAATCACTATAGGCGACAGAAGAAATGGTTTCTAAGGGTCAGGACTTCGACTCTCGGTTCCGCTGGCCAGGCAACCAGGTGACGTTATCGACATCTTCAGGCAGGCCGGCAACCAGGAGCACGGGAGTTTGTTGAGGAGACGAAGAACCGGAGCGGAATGTGAAAAGAGTCGCGGCAGTAGGCTCATCGGCGTGCTGCCGCCGCCCAATTTCTGCTTGTCGACTTACACCGGCTGGATGTTGGCTGCCTGCTTGCCTTTCGGGCCCTGCTTCACCTCGAAGCTGACCTTCCGGCCTTCCTGGAGCGACCTGAAACCTTTGCTCTGGATTTCGGAGAAGTGCGCGAAGAGGTCATCGCTGCCGTCGTCCGGCGTGATGAATCCGAAACCCTTCGCGTCGTTGAACCACTTCACTGTACCGGTTGTCATTTTTCTAGGTGCTCCAAAAGCGTTGTATCAAGGCATGACGTTTTTCGCCAAAGCCTCAGCCGTTCCCTGTCGAAAGGTAGCCATCTGAAGATTGGCAGCAGGAGAGGAAGGCCGTCGTGTGTTACCGCACATAACAGGTGTGACCCGCGCGCCGCATTACTGCGGCGACGCTGCGGGAGGTCCCATCCAATATTGCTGCTGCCACATCATGTTGTTCATCATTTCCTGCTGCATCCGCAGGTACTGGTCCGTCATGTACTGCCGTTTCCTGAGCTGTTCGGGCGTCAACTGGGAGTAATACCCTCCCATATGCCCCCAACCGCCCATCATGCCCGGGCCGGCGCCGCCCGTCATGCCGGGGCCCATCCCGCCATGTCCCATCATCCCAGGTCCCCACATGCCGTGCATGGTGCTCATTGCGCTCTGCATCGTAGCCCAGTGTTGCTGCAGGAGCTTCTGACGTTCCTGCGGGTCCTGGGTCTTGCGAATCTGGTCCATCTGCGCCTGCATGGTTTTCATCTGCTCCTGAAACTGGGCCAGACTCTTATCGAATGCGGCGGTATCCGGGCTCTGAGCCTTGGAACTGCTTTGCGCGCCCGCAACATCCTTCGATGCGGCATAGAGTGCCGGCGACGTCAGCGCCGCGCAAAATACCATCGCGATAACGATTTTCTTCATAGGGCCTCCTGACGTAGCCGGCAGCCGAAGTGAAGCTGTCGGCAAATTGAAGGCTACCCGTGAGTCGGTCATCTCTATTGATGCACGTCAAGAAACTGCCCGCTACGCCTCCGGCTTACCGTTCACCGTGGCAGGGCGGACGGCATTCCATCACCTTTATCGAGAGTAAAATTCGCCTGACGATTCACGGCGGTCATGGAAACTATGGCTTGCGATTGTGGTCACCCGAGCGCCGGCACAAAGGCAGAGCGCAGAACCCTGCAAATCGCCCTTATGCTGAACTCGGCGATGTTTGTGGTCGGCATGGCGGCCGGTTTATGGGCGCAGTCGAGCGGTCTCATGGCAGATGCGCTCGACATGCTCACCGATGCGACAGCGTATGGCCTCAGCCTGATGGCGGTGACACGCGGCGCCCGCTTAAAACGCGAAAGCGCCGCCGTGTAGGTGCCGCGACTGACCTTAAGCTTCGGTGTAGGACTATTGCTGAGCTTGTAGGCGCGCATCGGCACGATGCTGTGCGGCGCGCCTTTTTGGCATCACGCGGAACCGGTCGGCAGCAGTACCGGCTGCTCGCACGGGCGCGCTCCGGTCAGACGCTGACGACGTATTCGCAAAACCAGTCGTTGAACGCTTCGAAGCCCTGCACGGTCACCCCGAGCCGGTGCGCATTCTCGCAGGCCCGCAACGAGCATCCAGCACGCGGCTTCCTCGAGGTCGGCTTCGAAGTCCGGCGCATCGGTACTGTCAAAGTGGCGCAGCGCGTTGCTGACCCGGTTCTCAGCGTCGTTGAAAGTCTTGCGGTCCAGCGATTCGTCATGCAATGCGGTGTGCATCAGGTCGGCCGCGTCGAATTTCCAGTCCAGAACCGCCGGCTTGCCGGCGTGCCGCAATGCCTGGCCCAATACCCGTTCGGCCGCGCTGGCCAGGGTAATGGCCGAGGCGAAGCGATGGCGCTCCAGGAACGCATCGAGCGCCATCTCCAGCTGCCCGCGTGCGAGGTCAATACGGTTGCAGGCTTGTGAGGTCATGCTCACTCCGGAGACGGATGCGGGATGCCCCAGTCTATTGCCGCCGCGGCGTTCGCAAGAGAATTCTTTTCGAGGCCAGTTTGCGCGTTACGGCGCGCCCTAAAGTTTCAGCGCCCAGAACCCGATAAACAACCTCGTAGGGCGGCAAGGTGCCCTGTTCGAGGCGCCTCTACGCATGCCCGCCGCGCAATAGCTTCCAACCGGAAGGTTGCAATTGCAAATAAGCAAATAGCGGGAGAGAAAGAATGGGGAATCCGGCTGCTCACCGCTCGCCCAGATTGCGAGCAGCCTCACTGTCATCGAGCATCGCCGCAGGGCTCGCTGATGTCTGGCACCTGCTGCTTGCGCTCATGGTCACAACGCTGACCTGCCTCGCCAGCGGAGCGCTGAAAACGATGGCGGGCGAAATCGCACCAATATGGCTCACCAATGCGGTCCTGCTGTCACAGCTGATGGCAGCATCGCGCAGGCAACGATACTGGGTCTTCGCCGGCGGCGTCCTCGGGAATCTGGCGGCAAATCTATACGTGGGCGAGAGCCTCGCGGTATCCGCATCGTACTCGTCGGCCGACATCGTCGAGGTTCTGATTGCGTACGCCTTTGCACCGCGCGTCTCGACCGTCTCCGAGCTGGTTCAACTGAAACCACTGGTGAGATTCGTGACGGGCGGAGTGCTCCTTGCGCCTGCCGTTTCCGGGGTCCTGGCGACGGTGCTGCTGCGCGGGGAGCTGAATGGGCATCTGCTGCTCAACCTGGCCAACTGGTTTATTTCGGATGCGCTAAGCCTTGCCATCTTCACGCCCGCCGCCCTGGTGTTCTGGACCGGCGAGGTGGCGCAGCTCCTGCGTGCTGACCAACTCCGGAAGACCGCCTTCCTGTTGCTGCTGGTTTGCATTGTCACGACAGGTGTATTTGGTCAAAGCCGGTTTCCGCTTCTGTACTGGGCGCTACCGCCCATCGTGCTGCTGGCGTTCCAGGCGGACTTCGCTGGCGTCATGGTGGGGCTGCTGCTGTGTCTCGCCATCGCCGTGTCGTTCACGATGCGCGGGTCCGGGCCGCTCTGGGTCTTTCCCTACGAAACCATGCAGGGCCGCATTTTCGGCCTTCAGCTATTTCTGGTGGCCGCACTGGGTATTGCCTTGCCCATCACCGCCACCCAGGCGCTACGCAACCGCCTGTTCAGGATGCTGCGCGATGGTGAGCGGCGATACCGCGTGCTCGCGGAAAACGCGACCGATATCGTCGTGAGTCTGGAGCTGGACGGCCGGCTCACCTACGTGTCGCCGCGCATTACCGCATGGCTGGGCCACTCGCCTGAACAGCTCATGCGTACATGCCTGCCCGACCTTGCGCTGTGCGATGACCGCGGAGCCCTGGCGGCGGCCATCGAAAAGGTGGCGTCGGGCGAATCCGAAGCTTCCCAGGCCAGTCGCCTTCTGCACAGGAACGGTGGTACCGTCTGGATGGAGACGCATCTGCGCTGCGTCATCGACCCGTTCTCGGGCAAACCGGACTCCCTGACTGCCACCGTGCGCAACATTACTGAACAAAAGCTGGCGGAGCAGCGGGCCGCCGACGAGCGTGCGGAGTTGCAGGGGCTCGCCTTCCGCGACTGGCTGACGGGGCTCTTCAACCGGCGTCATTTCGACCACGAACTGGGACGTCACTGGCAACAGCAGTCGCGGGCCGACAAGGGGGGATTCTGGCGGTCATCATGGCCGACGTGGACGCCTACAAGAGCTACAACGATTGCTATGGTCACCAGCGAGGTGACGAGTGCCTGCGCACGGTTGCTGCAGCAATTTCGTCTGCCGCTTCGCGTGCGACTGATACGGTAGCCCGGTATGGTGGAGAAGAGTTCGCCCTCATCCTGCCGGATACTGACCGCGAGGGTGCGCTGATTGTGGCCGAACGAATCCGGCGGGCCGTAGAGTGCCTTGGCATTCCACACGAGGCGAGCAGTTCGGGCATCGTCACGATTAGCGCCGGAGTCGCCGCAACGCAGGCCGGACAAGAAAGCGACCCTGCAATGCTCGTCGGAGCCGCCGACCGCGCACTGTATGCTGCCAAACGGCAAGGCAGGAATTGCATATGCGTTGCAGACGTCGATGAGCAGGAGCCGACTGAATCTGAATTGCGCGTCAAGCGAAGCTAGTCGGCCCATGATGGCCACTGTATGACAGCCCCCAGTATGCTGTCCCGCTCATGGTCCCATCAGCGGTCGCCTGCGTTCGATTTCCTGCATTTCCTTCTCAAGCTCCGCGATGTGCTTCTGCACCAAGGCCAGCTCGTCCTGCAACCTGGCCCGCTCGTCCTTCAGCCTGGTCGCATGCCTGAGCATCTCGCACCGCGCCGTCTCCAAGTCTTCGTAGTAGCGCTGCTCTGCCCGCAGCCCGGGGTCGATGTCGGAAATCATGGCTATGCCTCCCTCTGCACGTCGTATTATGTCGCGCGAAAGGTCGCCGTTCAGACCGGGTTTGCGATGATGGACAAGGAAGCTTCATGCGCTGCGCAGGCAGCAGAGAGGGGCGAATGGCGAATACCCCGATTGACGGCAAACGGCCGGTCACGGTTGTTTGCCTCCCATCATTTACTTCACGCGCCGCGGTGCTCGCGCCAGTTCACGCCCCCCATCTCCGTCAGCATGTCCTGTGGGATATCCCGCAAGTGAAAGAGGAACTCATAATTGCAGAGGATGGCGAAACTGTGCAGTCTGCGCAAACGCTTGCACTCGTTCGCGGCATAGATGGCCTCCATAAGCCGTCACCCTTCTCCCTTGACGGGTCCCGATAACATGTGCGCAAAAGACATACCTCGCTGCGATGGAGGCAATGCAGTCAACGTCGACTTGGCGCCTCTTTTCTTCGGTAAGCAGTACGGAGCACAGCACGCGATAGGAGGTCGCCATCGCGAGCGGAATTCGTCGCTGGGGCCTAAGCGTCCAGGCAACGTCGGGGCTGCATCCATGCAAGCAGGCATGCACATAGGCTTCTCGCCGGGAAATTACCTAAGCGCATTCCCTTCCTGTTCCGTTTCAGCCGAATAATGTGGATGTTCCAGCGTCTTCTGTCTGAAGTGTTCTTCACTGTCGGGCATGGGGCTTGCGTGTCTCTGTGTTTTCAACATCGGGAGCACATGATGACTACGCCCGACCCGCGAATGCACCCGACCGGTCCCGGCGCGAAAATCGTTGGCGGCACCGTCGGCACGGGGCCCGGACCGGAGGTGATGGCAGCGACCACGCTCAATGGCGACAAGGTCATATCATCCGACGGCGAACACGTGGGCAAGATAGCCGACATCATGCTGGACGTGCGAAGCGGACGGATTGCCTATGCCGTCCTCTCGACCGGAGGATTCCTCGGCATCGGTGATACGCTGCACGCCATCCCGTGGAGCGCACTGACACTGGATGCAATCGAACGGTGTTTCGTCGTGGACATCCCGGCCCAGCGACTCAAGGATGAGCCCGGGTTCGACAAGGACCACTGGCCTTCGATGGCGGACGAAAAGTGGGGCACCACGGTCTATCACTATTACAACCGCGAACCATACTGGACCGCTACCCGTGACATCAGCGAAGGACGCGAGACCGACATCTAGAACTGAAGCCCGGAAACTCTATGGACTGCTATCAGTCTCTATACAAGTCTGACGCATCCGGTCAAGCAATGGCCTGAGCGGAAGGACGAGATGAAAGCCGAAGGCGGCGAAAGCTCGAACGGCACGGCAACGATAGAATGACAGCCGGTGACGGTAATCTCCCCGTCACCGGAGTGTGTTGACGGGCGGTCTGCTTCCTCCGGACCGCCCTTCTTCTTGTTGTGGCTTTGTCGTCCGTTTCGCGGCAGAAAGAAGGGTTTCTGCTCTCGATTCCTGTACGCTTCAGTCTCTGTCCCAGCGCGGTCATCTGGAGGGCGGGTACCCCTCCGGCATCGTGAAGGCGGCGGATTCGCTTCGCGGCCCTCCATGCTTCGTCGTCGATGCGTTCAAGCGAGCCAGCATATATTCGCGAGGTGGTTCAGACATACCTGATACACGGTCCGCACGAAGGGCGCACCAAAATCCAGGCGTGGCTGCTCAGAAAACATTGCCAAGGCGGATTGAATGTCAATCTCAATCGGGAAAGACATGTCGACTCTCTCCGCCAGCCGCTGGACCGAGCTCGATATGGATACGCGTTGCAGCCAGTCGGCGTGGTCACCATGCGTCACAAGCCAAAATCTCGACAGGTCGACCTGATGTTCGATGGCAAGCCACTCGCCGGTAGCGGATTTCACGAGCAGTTGTGACGCAACGAGATAGGTCAGCAGCTCGGCTTGCGCGCGCAGGTCAAGGTTTGGCGGACTGGTCATGGCGTCCATCCTACCTGGACTCGATGCGCGCGGGTAGTCGACGAGCAATTTTATGCGGATGGCATCCCAGCTATTCCTGCGCACACGTGCCCAAACCGGAGTTCATGCGAATTGAATCAGGGCGTCAGGGCAGCAATATAGGTCATCCCGCGGTTCACCAGAACGCGCTACAGGCATCGCCACATCGTCGCGACCGTACCAGCTCGTATGGCACCGGTCTCCTCCTCGGACAGCCGGGTGAACCAGCCGACCTTTGATGACACACCGCGGCAAATCGCTCCGGAAGGTAACGTTCTTCGCGTAGATGGCAAGCAGGCACGGGTAGAAGCGGAGCGCTAATGCAGAGCGAGAAGTACAGAAGTTACATCCTCTGGGGGCACGCCATCCTTCAGCAGAAAGATATCCTGCACGCGGAGAAGTACGCGGCGAGCTGCACAATTACCAGGACAACCGGCTCGAGGCGCCTGGCGTTCTCGCCGATTTCGAGGCTGAACGTGCAAACTCGGCCGGCCTTGAAAACGAGCTGGTTGGCGCTTCAGAACTAGGCAACGCCGCTGTCACCGTTCCGGTCATTCTCGTCGTCCTTGTCTGGCTCGTGTGGCAACGGAGATTACGAAGTGCCCTTTTAGTGGATTGCGGCCGTCGGATTCGCGCAGCCCTTCGGGTTGCAGGGTTTCTCGTTTCCCAACAATCATGCGGCGCTACGCTAGGTCCACGCGACGCTTTCGTCGACGCGACTATTAGTAAATCCGTCTGGCGTGGTAAAGCTGGCGAATCGTTTTCTACAGGTGCGAGAATGGCTGCTCAGTGGGGACGGCAAAAAGGCCAGCGAGTTCGGTTAGAGAGTGGGCAATCGCTCGAAGTTGTCAAAGCGGGCAAACGGCGGCGGTACCTCGGTTACCTCAAGTGCGTCGACAAGCGCTGCGGACATGCCCTCGCTGAGCCATGCGCACATTTCTGCCAGTTGCTCCGGCGAGCCCTGCAGCACCGCCTCTACCGACCCATCCATCCGGTTGCGGACCCAGCCTGTGACGCCTAGCGCGGTCGCCCTGCGTATACAGGCCTCTCGATAGCCGATGCCCTGTACCTGACCACGCACCTGGACCAGTCGAGTCTCAAGCGGCTCGTCCTTGTCGTGAGATTCCATGGGCTTACTCCGCTTGCAGGTTGGTTCACATTGGACAGTCGCGCATGAGGGCCTGTGCGCGGAGTCAAGGCGCGCGAGTCTGGACACTTTGATACAGCAACAAGGACTGCCGCTTCTGTAATCGCGACCCACGCACTGCGCTCATCAGATGCAGCGTGAAACTGTCAATCTACGGGTGGCACTATCATCTCGGGTCTGCATTTTCGACAGTCGTCGCGAGGCAACGTGCCAAACGTGAGCCTATGCCCCGCTCAGACTACGGGCTTGAGCGCAATTGGGAAGCGAATCCTGAATGAGGTGCCGCGACCTTCTTGTGATTCGAAGTCAATTTGCGCCCCCAGAACACGCGTAAGCTCCTTGACGATTGCCAAACCTAGACCTGTACCCGGAATGTCGTCGCCCGCCGCACGTTCGAACTCGTTAAACACCCGACCTGCATCTGCCGGCGCGATGCCGATGCCCGTATCGGCGACGGTGATACACCAATGATGCTCGCCTTCCTTCGACATCCCCAGCAATATCTCACCGGCCAAGGTGTACTTGGTCGCATTGGACAGAAGGTTGAGCGCGACCTGTTTGACCTTCAGGCGATTCGATGTGGCTGAAGTCAAGGTCGGGTCGAACTCTGTGCGGAGGCTTAATCCTTTTGCTTCGATGGCGGAGCGGGAAGCCATTACCAGTTCATCGAAGAACTCTCGCAGGTCGAACTCTTCTATCAATATCGGAGCATCGTCGGCCAGAAAGACTGAGTATTCCACCATATCGTCAACCAGCTGCTTCATGTCTGTCACCTGACGATTCGCGAGCGATAGTGCGGACTCTGTCTTCGATGGTGCGCGCCCAATCAGTTGCAGGGCAACATTGAATGCGTTCAGGAAGTTTCTCAGGTCATGCACAACGCTACGGGTAATCTGCATCTGTGACTCGTGCAGGTCGCCAAGCAGTCGCTGCTTCAGGGCCAATTCGTGGTTAGCACGCTCAAGCCTGCCGGTGTAGTCGTCTATTTTTCGGTCCCGCTCGCGCACTACTTCCCGAACTGACCTCACGCCGACGAAACTTAATCCTTCTGCGATGATGCGACGCGCGCGCTTCTCGTGATGTCGCGTGAAGCTGGTGTCGATGTCAGCGAAAGCTTCCAGTGCGTCGTCCAGGGTCTGCTGGAAAAGGTCGAGTTCGCGAACAAGCTCGTCAACTCGATACCCTTGATACCAGCGCACCATGCCATGCCTCCTCGCGTGGTGTTCAATGGCGGGCTCGAATTTCTCAAGGTCCTGAGCTTCGAGCGCCGCGCATAACCTGTCGAGGATGTCCGGGAGATGGTCGGCAAGCTGCCCGTATGTCAGCTTGTCGGCTTCAACAAGGTCTGCATCGCCCAAGACGGCGTTCATCCACCGCTCAGTCAAGCGCGTGCGCTCAAGGCGGAGATAGTCAGCGAGGCCGCGTAGCGGGCCTGTGCGCGGGTCAGTCATACGCATACCCGGAAAAGGTCTTCCAAGCCATGAAAGCTATACTCTACATTCAACGATACAGCAACGTTGAAGGCATATCTATCGGTGAGACGGCCAGATGCTTTGCTACCCTGGCATTGGTTGGTACGCCGCTGTCGCTGCCGACGCTAATTATGCCTCGGCATGTCGTCCGACTGTCCCCGGGTCCAGTCATAGTAGTAGGGAGTCTCGCGGTTGCCGCAATGACCGCCGTAGCGCTGTCGATTCCTCACCCGCTCGATGCCACGGCGATGATACTGCTGTGGAATTTCGGTGTGGCCGCGCTTTATCTATTGCTGACCGGTCGGCATGGCCAACGATTTCTTGGTTGGGTGGCGCCGCGCTAACGCGCAAGGCACGACGAAAGCGCGCAATAGGAGAGCGTTCTGCTCGCTGCATGGAGTGGCACGGTGACATCTGCCTGGACAGCGAGCGCCTTCATCGTTCGCGACCTCAACGTCCTCCCAATTCCCAACATCCACGGGACGGCTACGCCGGCAAGATGACCGCTTTTCTGGCCGTCATCCCTCCACGCCCTGCCTGGAGGTCCCGGTTTACCGGGAATAGGCCTGCATCGGCTGGCGGGCTTCGAAGAAATCTCTCGGAAGCGACGCGACGTAGCTCATTGTCGCAACGCCTGCGTCGCGAGGGTTCCCCGAATAACGGACAGCCGCAAAAACCAATGGCTAACATGTCCGACGAAGTTTCACATCGAATGAAGAAGTTTAAAGACATGAATAGCGATTTCACTTAGTCAGAGCGAGGACCTAAACTTTAGATAACGCACCGCTCGCCCCGGCTCGTCGGCTATGCGCATTGGCCGACGTCCCGTATCAACGATGCGGGGGTTATCCACAGAAAATGTTTATAGCCTTGTGAACAAGTGCGGGGCAATCACGCTAAGCATTTGAGAGTGCGGAAGATTCTTCACGGGTGCGTCTAACACGCGCACCGACTGAGAGACGACGCGACATCATCCCTTGGGTGACGCCAGCAGCGTCACCGGAACGCCATGACAGTCCACCCTGGCCACCACAGTGGCTTCAAGGCCCGTGCCCCAGTTGTCGTGAGCATCGAGCGTCGTCACGTCCTCGCTGTCGGCTCGCAGGATATTGATTGGCCACGATGGACGGAACAGCCGTTCGCGCGTCAGAGCGCCGACCCAGATTGGAGCGGATGACGCACCGTTCTCCACTGCGTAGCCACTTGACCAGAAGCGCACCACGTCACGTTCGTCTCGAGTGTTGCCGGGACGCGTGAAAACCAGCGACGACGGCACACCGTTGTTCAGCTTCGGCAGGACCGGCAGCGCCACGGCTGCGACGTTGGGCGAGGCAAGGGAAAGCAGGCTGCGCGCAGAAAGGTCTATCCCCTCGACCCACCCCTGAGCGCGAAATCGACCCCTTATCGCATCAAGGTTCGACATCCACTGCAGCGTGAGAGGTTCCTGCCGGTCGCCCCCCATATCTGTCCGATAGCATGGCAGACTCTTCCAGAGAGAATTGGTCCACTGTGATTGCGACACCAGTACGGGCGCCGGGCGTCGTGCGCTGCCCGGTTCCGGGGCGGGCGGATTAACACTCAGTTGTAACCCCACGCTCACACACACGACCAGCAGAATGATGACCGGCATGAACCCGCGTGACGGCGGTACTTCCGGATGGCGCCACATTGCTGTCAGCGCAACGATGGCGACCCACGCCGAAGCGAGCGCCGCACCACCTATCGCGTCGGAAAACCAGAAGCGACCGAAGTAGAGCCCGGCGAGCGCGACGACGACCACAATGACAGCACTCACTGTCGCGACCAGCGCGCCCGTCAGCGGGCCAACCCGTCGCACGAGCAAATACGCGAGAAAGCCATAGACGACAACTGCGGCAGCGACATGGTTGCTCGGAAATACATAAGCGTTCGACTCGAGCGAGCCTGGCGGAGCGCGGTGCATGGCGAACCGGATAGCGAATATCAGTAGCTGCGAAAAGACAACGGCGGCCAGCCAGTAGCCGAGGGTGCGCCAGCGCCGTTCCCAGACCATCCACAGCACGACCGTTGCGACCAGTGCTGCCAGAGTGACGCTGCTGCCCAGCGTCGCGAGGCCCGCAAGGACAGCATCACCCCAAGAGGTGCGTACCGACTGAAGGAAGTGATATACGGACACGTCGACCCGCACGAGCGGGTCACCACTGATGACATCTTCCAAAACACCGAAGAAGAGCCAACCGGAAAGAAGCACCAGTACCGACGTCGCCGCTACGCTGCCGACCGCCGGCTGGTCAGGGTCCAGCATCTTCAACGCAAGACGACCCACTCGCCCTTTGCGATGACTGGCCCAGGTTGAAAGACGGCGACCCGCTACGCTCGTCCAGGCATTGGCGTGTGACAGAAAGAACCGGACGACCCGAACGCTCAGCCATACGATTCCGACCAGCAGCGCGATGACGACGACGAGGCGAAACGAAACTGCGCCGGCCAGCTGGACGGATGCGCCGAACACCACGCCAGGCAGGATGTGAGCGGGTGCCCACAGCAGAGCGGAAAGGACGTTCATGACATAGAACCGCGCCGGTGTCATACCCAGCATCCCTGCGACCACAGGCACAATCGCACGCACCGGCCCGATGAACCGGGCGAACACCACGCTCTTCGCGCCATGTTTATCGAAAAAACGGTGTCCCGCGTCGAGTACCTGCGGATGTTTCCGAAAGGGCCAAATCTGGACAACCGTGTCCTTGTAGCGGTTACCAAGCCAGTAGCTCATCCCGTCCCCGGCGACCGCGCCGGCAATCGCCAAGGCAAGCACCCATCCCAGATGGAGCGACCCGGTCCCGACAAGCGCACCGGCCAGGAACATCGCGGTGCTACCCGGGACGAAGGTTCCAATAACGGCGATGGCTTCGAGGAACGCGGCAAGGAAAACGACCACGAATGTCCATGCCGGATGTCCGGCGAGCAGATTCAACAGATGGACGTATGCGTGCTCCATCGAGTGCTGTCAGCGGTTCTGGCGGAACGGTTGAAAGTAACGCGCGCGAAATCCGCCTGCGACGTTTTCGAGCATTAGGCGCCCGCCTGTCCGTCGCGCAATTTCCGAAACGATGGAAAGACCGAGTCCGCTTCCCGATGTAATGGAATGGTCCAGCCGGTAGAACGGTTCCAGCACACGCTCGAGTTCCGCGTCGGGTATACCGGGACCCGAGTCGGCAACTTCAAACATCACCTCGCCTCCCGCCTGAACGACGGACACGTCTACCTTTCCGCCCGCTGGCGTATATCGAACGGCGTTGTCGACCAGGTTTCTCAGCACCACCGTGACTGACGACACGTCGACAACGGCATCAAGTTCGTCGAAGTGCTCGAACCCCAGGTCGATATCCTTTTCGCGAGCAAGGCCAATCGTGGCGTTGATGACCTCGGTTGCCATGGCTCGCAGCGATATCGCAGCCGGCTGCTCCAGTGTTCCTTGTTCAGACCTCGCCAATGCGAGCAGTTGCTCCACCAGCCTCTGAGTACGGCGCAGCCCTGCCTGGAACGCCATCAACCGCTCACGGGCCTCGGGCGACGTAATGGTTGCCCCGAGATTTCCTGCCTGCAGCGACAACGCTGCCAGCGGCGAGCGCAATTCGTGGGCGGCACTCGCGACAAACCGGCGTTGATGACTGATGGCCTCCCTCAGCCGCGTAATCAGACGGTTAATCGACCGGACAAAAGGCAATGCTTCGTTTGTTATACCGTCTTCAGGCAGCGGCTCGAGCGACGTATCAGTCTGTCGGTCCACAACGCTCGCAAGACGCGTGAGAGGCGCCAGCTTCGTTCTGACAATCACTACGATGACGATGAACAAGCCTGGTAACAGGAGGAGCATCGGCACGAGCGTTCTCAGTGCGCCGTCCTGCGCAATTTCGTCACGCAACGCGGAGGGTTCTGCCACGGCGATGCGCTCGCCGTTGCGAAGCGTCCGGATGTTGACGCGCCAGCTTTGCCGGTTGCCATTCAAGTCATGAAACCCGTCATCCATCGCTGCGGGAAACACGAGTCCGGCGTCCTTTGCAACGTCCGTCGTTACGTCGCTCAGCCTGTCGATGACCACCTTGACGTCGGCATCCTGGGAGCTCTCAACCGACGAGCGAGGCCCGGTGAACGCCAACGCGCGACTATCAATCAGCGCGGCGATTTCCTTCAGTTGTCCGTCCTGAAGTTCTCTGGCTTCCTGATAGGCAAAGGCAAACGAGAAGCCGCATGCGAGGACCCCCACCGCAACAATCACACAACCAATCCACGCCGACAATTGCAGCGTCAGAGAGCGTGATTGTCTTCCTTGTCTACCAACCATCCCACACCTCGCACGTTGCGAATGACAGATGCGCCCAGCTTCTTCCGAATGCCGTGAATCACGACTTCGACAGCATTACTTTCAACCTGCTCCTGCCAAGCATAAAGTTTCCGTTCCAGCTCGCTTCGCGACAGAACGGTTCCCGGCCTCATCAATAGCGCGCTCAACAGGGCGAACTCACGACTCGTCAGCCGGCATTCGACGCTTTCGTACACCGCGACATGCGTAGCAGAGTCCAGCGTGAGGCTTCCACTCGTCATCCTGGTATCGCCGTGGTTGCCGAGTCGTCGGCTCACCGCCCGAAGGCGCGCGAGTAGCTCGCCGATTTCGAAGGGCTTCACAAGGTAGTCGTCCGCACCAGCGTCGAGCCCGATGATTCTGTCCGCAACGCTGTCGCGCGCCGTCAGAACAATTACCGGGGGCTTGCTGCGTCCCGTTCTTATCTCGCGAAGCAAATCTATCCCATCGCGCTTCGGTAGGTTCAGGTCCAGCAGTATCACATCGTGCTCCCGACACAACAATGCGCCCGTCGCTGACTCACCGTCGCACACCCAGTCGACCGCATAAGCCGCATCCTTCAATGCCTGGACGATTGCATCGCCAATCATTTCGTCATCTTCTACAAGGAGAATTCTCATGCATTTCACCAAGGCCAAAAGCAGCGTGCTAAGTCAAATCTAAGTCTCGTGGATTAGTATCCGAAGCGTTTTTTGCGTCGGATATCCATCGTGACCCATGGTGCTTACGATAGTAGGTTGCAAAGCGGGATTCCCGCAACTGGTCGGCGACGCGGCAGCGTATTTGCACCCGCCCGAGTCGTGCTTGTCACGCTCGCGGTGGCGTTGAACGGTTGCGCAGCATATGCACCGAGGCCGCTTCCGGACACACCTGAATGGCCTGATGACATTGCGTCAACAGCCGCCCCACTCAGTGTGGACCAGGTGGTCGAACGCGCGCTCAAGCATAGCCCGGATATCCATCGTGCCCAACGCGAACTCGATATCGCCTCCGCCCGGAACTACGCGGATGGACTGCTACCGGACCCGACACTCAGCTTCACTACTGACCGCCCCGGTGCGGAAGGCTTCGTCCCCGCATTCATGGTCGGGCTTAGCTATGAAGTGTCCGCACTCGTTGACCGTCCCGCGAAAAGGCGGGCGGCAGACAACGCCCTTGCGAAGCAGCAACTCGCCCTGGAATGGACAAAATGGCAGGTCGCGAACCACGCCTATGCGCTCTACGTCAACAACGTAAGTCTCGAGCGTCTCGAGAGCGAAGTCGAGCAGTTGGTGACCCATCAGAAAAGCGTCACTGAGCGAATGCAAAAGGCACTCGCGCGCGCCGACGTGACGCGAGATGTCTCCGTGCAAGCGGAAACTGCCTACCGCGACAGCGTGCAACAGTTGGGGACGCTGCGAGAGGAGCACCTCAAGGCAGGACAGGAGCTTAATACGCTGCTCGAGCTGCGCCCGGGGACTCGCCTGACGCTAGCTGCTGCGCCCGAGCCATATGAGGTCCCGCAGGACACCATCGGGCATGCACTCGTCGACCTCGGACAGCGTCGTCCTGATTTGCTGGCACTGCGTGCGGGATATGCCGAACAGGACGAACGCTATCGCGCGGCGCTCCTCGCGCAGTTTCCGCGACTCGACATTGGCGTCACCCGCGGCCGGGACACGTCGGCCATCTACACCTCAGGGCTGTCCATTTCGGTGACGCTTCCCCTGTTCAATGGCAACCGGGGAAACATTGCGGTCGAGAAGGCCACTCGGGAGAGTCTCTATCAGGAATACAGCCAACGACTCGACGACGCGTACACGGCTGTCGACGGCATCAGTTCGGAGCTGAGCCTGCTGGGTGACCAGCTTCGCAATGCGCAATCGATGGAGGCGGAACTCGAAGCGTCGGTGAAACAGGCGCGTGTTGCGTTCGGCACTGGTGACGTCACACTGCCCGCATTGGCCGACCTTGAATCGCGGCTGCTGAATCAACGCATTGCGACAACGAAGCTCGCGAATTCTGTACTTCAGCAGCAGGTCGAACTCTGCACCCTGATTGGCGTGAGCGCCATTGACCACCAACCGCTAAACAAGGACCTTCAGTGAATTCGACCCGCTTGATTCTCCTTGCCGCAGTCATTGGTACTTGGTCCGTGCCGGGTTATCCCGCGTTCGCCCAGGACATCGTGACGATGCCTGCCGTAGAGAAGCGCGTCGTAACGACATTCTCGGCGCCCGCACGCGTGCAGGCAGCATCCAACACCGTGCTCAGCGCGCCCACGGCAGGCGTCATCTCCGGCTTGCGCGTTCTCCCCGGTGAAACGGTGCGGACCGGGCAAGCGATTGCGCATCTGACGGGGCCCACCGTATCAACCGATAGTGAGCGCCTTGCGGCCGACCTGAAGTCGGCCCAGATTCGGGTGGCTGCGGCAACCCAGGCCGTCGCCATCGAACAGCAAAAGCTCGATGAGCAACTCAGCACGCGCGACGCCGTTATCCGCGTGCGCGCCGAACTCGATGCTGCACATCAGCAACTCGTAGCGGCGCAGTCGGCCTCGCGGAACTACGCGAGCCTCGCCGTGATTAGCGCGCCGGAGCCGGGTGTGGTGACTGCGGTCAATGCGGCCGATGGTCAATACGCGAGTGCCGGCCAGGCGCTGGTAACTGTGGTCCCCACGCGTGGGCTTTACGTAGTGGCGAATCTGTATGGAAGCAATGCCTCATCGGTTGCTGCCGGAAAAAAAGGGGGCTTTCTTGCCGAGGGTGCGAATGCGCCCATCGACGTGGTCGTGGAGCGCGTGTCGTGGAGCGTTACCACGCCCGGTCAACTGGAAGTCTGGCTCAATGCCGTACAGGGAACCGCGCTTGTGCCGGGAACGGTCGGCACGGTCTCTTTGACCACATCTGACGACAAACGGTTGGCCATTCCATCCACTGCGCTCATTCTCGACGCCGGTCAATGGTGGGTACTGGTGCGTGACAGAAGCGGTAGCCGCCGACGCCAGGTGATTCCGGGTCTATCCGACGGTGGCTGGACGTCAATCAGGCAAGGACTCGCGCCAGGTGAGCGGGTCGTGACGCAGGACTCGTATCTTCTCTTTCATCAGGACTTCGCGACGCGCTACCAGCAAGCTGATTGACGCCGCCCTGCCAACAAGAACATGCTGAAAGATATCGTCAAGCGGCCGCTGCTCTGGGTCATGCTGTATGCAGCGCTGATTGCCTACGGCATCTATGCGCTCCTCAATATCCACGCCGAGGTCCTGCCGCAGTTCAACCTGCCACAGGTGAGCGTTGTAGCCCAACTGCCCGGAGCTACGACTCTGGACCTGGAGGGGCTGATTGCGCGGCCCATCGAAGCCGAACTGTCGTCGCTCTCGTCATTGAGCGACGTGCGGACAGTGGTGAGCCAGGGTTCCGTCAAGATTGAAGCGCGATTCGTGGAAGGCACCACCGCTGCAAGCGCGTTGCAGGAAGTCAACGGTGTCGTCGGGCGCATTAACGGTGCGCTGCCGAAAGGCACAAGCCTGACGACGGAAATCTCCGGCAACGCGATAAACGAGGTTGCCGACTACGCAATCCAGGTTCCGGACGGCGTGGATGCGTCACAGGTGCAGCGCATCATCGAGTCAAATCTTGCGCCGCGTATCCGGGCGGTCCCGGGCGTGCAACGTGTGTCGGTCGCCGGACCCGGAGCGGATGCGATATGGGTGCGCCCTGACCTTGGGAAGCTACAGCGTTTCAATGTCTCTGCATCATCGCTCGTGGCATCGCTCGATGCCACGACTGCAATGGTGCCGAGCGGATACGTACACCTCGGACACCAGGACGTTTTCGTGGAAGGCAGAAGTCTGCCGACGAAGCCTTCCGAGTATGCCCGCGTGCCTGTCGCAACTGCCGGGAACAGTATTCCACTAGGCTCGATTGCGGACGTTGTCCGGACTGCGCTTCCGTCGCACCATACGGTCAAACTCGACAACAGGCCTACCATCGCGCTCATTGTGTTCAAGCAGCCCGGCGCATCGACGCTACCGGTCGTCGGCGAGGTTGATAAAACACTGCGGGAGCTCGAACCTCAGTTGCCCGGCGGCGCACGCTTCGTGCGCATCTACAGTCAGGGGCATATTGTCGGCGTCGTCGCTGCCGACCTGACCAGGAATCTCGCCATAGGGGCCGTGCTCGCGGTGGGCGTCCTGTTCTGGATGCTCGGCGCGAGTCGCGGAATATGGGCCCTTGCGTTGAGTATCCCGCTCTCGCTGCTGCTCGGTATAGCAGGGCTGTACCTGATGGGACAGACACTGAATCTGCTGACGTTCGGCGCCCTGTCAGTCGCGGTAGGCCTGCTCGCCGATGACGCCATCATTGTGCTGGAGAGCATCTACCATCGATGGGAGGCTGGCGACGGCCGGTGGGAGGGTGTTGCGCGAGGGTTGCGCGACATCGCTGGTCCTGACATTTCCGGGACGATGACCACCGTCGCGGTGTTCCTGCCGCTCGTGTTCGTGGGTGGCCTGGCGGGGCTGTTCTTTGTCCCGTTCTCTGTCGCGATGACAGTCAGCCTGATTGCATCGCTGCTCATTTCGTTGAGCCTGATTCCGCTCGTGCTGGGATTCATCGGGCCTCATATCGAGAAACGCGCCACATCGGGTTCGCGTGCGGTCGGGTGGCTCAAGAGCCAGAATCTGCGCCTGTTTGACTTTGCACTACGTCGTCCACGGGTCTCGCTGTGGTCTTGTGTAGCCATTTTCGCGGTCTCCGTGGCTGGACTTCTGCTGGTGCCGGTCGATTTCCTGCCACTGCCGAACGAGGCCGTGTTGCTCGAAAGCTTTACGCTGCCCCCTGGAACGTCACTGCGTGATGCCCAGGATGCTTCCGACCGCATCACACAGCGATTACTCGGTCTCGAACCTGTGGCACACGTGTTCTCGCGTGTTGGCTCTGCGTCGGGGACGTCCTACACCGAGCCTGCATATGCGGGTGAGATTCAGATTGCGCTGAAGCCCGATGTGAACGCGAGCAGTCTCGACAAAATCGGCAAGCAGATTCTGGACGCGTCGAAGCTTCCCGCCGTCCAGACTGTGATTGGAACACCGACGCTCGAACGGGTTGGCGAGACACTTTCAGGATTACCGCAACCATTCGTAATCGATGTCTATGGCGATTCCATTGAAACCTTGCAGTCGCTCTCGACGGAAGTCACGCATCGACTGACAAGCGTGTCCGACCTGTCGGACGTATTCAACAACGACGGTTATCCCATTACCGAACTGCGAATTACACCGAATCCTGACGGCCTCGCGCTTCACGGCATCACGCCGGCGTTGCTTTTCGCCCAGTTACACATCCTGCTGGCTGGTCAAACCGTCGCTACCGTTCCTGAGGGCAATGGCCACCTGGACGTGTTTGTGAGACTGGCCGACCCGGCGCACCTGTCCATCGAGCAGCTCAATCAGCTTCCCATCATGGCGAGCGGCTGGGTCGCGTTAGGCCAGGTTGCCGACGTCCGCATGGCGACCGGACCCAACGTCATCCGGCATTTGAACGGACTGCGTGCGGTCGAGATACTTGCGACCCCGACTGCCCCCCTCGGGCAGGTGATTTCTGCTTCCAGGCAGGCGCTCGCAACGCTTGCGTTGCCGGCAGGGTACGAAGTGAAGTTCGGCGGCCTGTATCCCCAGCTCGAGCGAGCAGCACTTAACGTGGGCGTGGCGGCGGTCGTTGCACTCGCGCTGATGCTGGGCATCCTGACGCTGCAATTCGATGGGCTGCTTGTTCCGGGACTGCTTTTGTTGCAAATGCCGCTGGCGTTCTCGGGTGGTGCAATCGCTTTGGCGGTGAGTGGTGTCGGTCTCAACGCCATCGGTCTGATTGCATTTCTTACCCTGATTGGGGTGAGCTTGAACCATGGCATCGTGTTGCTGCAACTGGTGAAGCGAAACGAAGCGCAGGGCTTGTCCGTGGTCGACGCCGTGCGCGATGCGGTCGAGGTGCGGTTCCGGCCGATTTTGCTGACAGTCCTGACAGCATCCCTAGGCCTCTTGCCGACGGCACTAGGCTTCGGCAAAGGTGCAGCGCCCGAACAGGGGTTGGCCATCGTTACGCTGGGCGGGCTGGTCTGGAGCGGCCTGCTCAGCACCAATTTGCTGCCGGCGCTCTATGTGTACAGGCGCGAGCGCCAGCTCCAAAAGGCATCATAGGCCGGGTCGACGCCCAGGATGCCTGGCAGCAGGCCGTCTCGCTTCACCGTTCTGTTGCATGAATGCGCGACAATGTGCGTCGAGGCGGCTCTTCACTGAACAGAGGACACGTGCAGACTGATTCCACCGAGCGGCCCGGTACGCTCCGTCAAATCCCGCGCGGCGTCTGGATGCTCGGCTTCGTGAGCATGTTCATGGACATCTCGTCGGAAATCATCCACAGCCTTCTGCCCATGTTCCTCGTGACGAGTCTCGGCGCGAGCGCCGTGATGGTGGGCCTGATTGAAGGCGTTGCCGAGGCGGCGGCCCCCATCGTCAAGGTGTTTTCCGGCGCACTGAGCGACTACCTGGGTAATCGCAAATGGCTCGCTGTCATTGGATACGGCCTTGGTGCGCTGAGCAAACCGCTATTTGCGCTCGCGCCCACGGCCGGCTTCGTGCTGACCGTGCGTGTAGTCGACCGCATCGGCAAGGGTATTCGGGGTGCACCGCGCGACGCGCTTGTGGCCGACATCACACCTGTGCACCTGCGTGGCGCGGCTTATGGCCTCCGACAGTCACTCGATACGGTCGGCGCATTTCTTGGGCCCTTGCTTGCGGTTGTATTGATGCTGCTGTGGGCCGACGACTTCCGTCTGGTGTTCTGGGTGGCCGTGGTGCCCGGGCTCATTGCCGTTGCGTTACTGGTTCTCGGTATCAGGGAACCCGCACGGCAGCCGGAAGCGAAACGCGTCAATCCAGTCACGCGCGATAACCTGAAGAAACTCTCGCGCGGATACTGGGGGGTGGTCGGCGTCGGCGCAGTCTTCACGCTCGCGCGGTTCAGTGAAGCATTCCTCGTGCTGCGCGCAATGCAGGCCGGGGTTCCGATAGCGCTGGTTCCCCTCGTCCTGGTCGCAATGAATGTCGTGTATGCGCTTTCAGCGTATCCGTTCGGGAAACTGGCCGACGCAATGAGCCACACGAAGCTGCTGTCCGTGGGCCTGGTCATGCTTATCGCGTCTGACATCGTGCTCGCTCACGGAAACTCGTGGCCAGTCGTGATAATCGGCGTGGCCCTTTGGGGGCTGCATATGGGGCTGACACAGGGCCTGCTGGCGACCATGGTTGCGCAATCGGCGCCACCCGAGCTGAAAGGCACTGCCTTCGGTTTCTTCAACCTGATGAGCGGGCTGGCGATGCTTGTTGCGAGTGTCGTGGCCGGCGAACTCTGGGACCAGTTTGGCGCGAGCACGACGTTTTATGCTGGGGCCGGATTCTGTATCGCGACGCTGTTTGCGCTTGCGACCAGTACGACGATGCTCAGGGGTAAAACGTGAACTGGCGTCTGCTCTTTGAGCGCATTGGCGCGCGTAACCTGCTCGTGGCCGCCGTGCTTGCGATTGGTGGCGCCTGGCTCTTCCTCGGCGTACTGGAGGATGTCATTAGCGGGGACCCGCTCGTCGCCGTCGACGTCAAGATTCACGCCGCGTTGCAAACAATTCGCTTCCCGCTATTCGATTCCCTTATGGTTGCCGCCTCAGAGCTGGGCGATGCAGCCGTCACCGTCCCGGTCATTCTCGTCGTCCTTGCGTGGCTTATTTGGCAACGGAGGCTGCGAAGCGCTGCTTACTGGATTTCGGCGGTCGTGTTCGCACAGCTCTTCGTCGTGACGCTGAAGTTTTTCATGCGCCGAGCGCGACCGTCTTCGATGTACGAGGGCGTGCAGGGATTCTCCTTTCCCAGCAACCATGCGACGCTAAGCGTCGTCACCTATGGCTTTCTTGCGTTCTTCGTTGCGCGCGCCTGGGGCAATGTCGCACGGCGACGCATTGCGACTGTCACGGCTCTGTTCATTCTCCTCATCTCGTTTTCACGTCTTTACCTGGGCGCTCACTGGTTCTCAGACGTGCTCGCGGGCCTCAGCTTCGGCGTGGCATGGATAGCGACAGCGGCCGTGTTTCACCACCTTGGTGATGAAAATCAGAGAGACGCTTCCTCCCTGGGGGTAGCGTCGTTCGTTACGTTTGTCGTCAGTGCGATGGTCCACATCATCATGCAGCACGGTATCGACCTGTCTCTCTACGCGCCGAGGTAGCTTTTTGATAACCGCTTGCGTGCGGCGACAGACAGCGAAGACAGGTGCGTTGCGCCTGCTTGACCTTCCGAGCTGAAGCGGTTGGCCAAAAACACCTTCAACGCCAGCACGACGAAATCGGTTTTGTGCAGAGATGGCAGGCGAAACACGGCGGCAAGTGGCTGTGTGTGTCAACGGCGCCGAACGCAAAGGGGCGCTGGATTCGGAATGGGCTTGAGGTTGAGCTGACAGGATGAGCAGCAATGTGGGTGCGCGTCAATTCCCGTCCGCGGGCATTCAGACGCTATCTGGAGCAGGCTTCGGTGAATCAGTCGTCTTCGTCATGGTGATGATGCTCCCATCCACGGTGGCGACCGTGGTCATGCCACCGGCGCTCGTCGCCGTAGTCCCCTTCGTAGCGGTAACCGTAGCCGTAGACCGGAGCTGGCGCGTAGACCACTGGTGGCTCCTCGTACACGACAGAAGGGGGGCGACATAGACTGGTCCTGGCACACCCAGATAAACTCCGATGTCCGCGTGAGCGAACGCCGCGCTCGATGCGCACGCAGCGGAAAGGCCGACTGCCAGAAAAAGCGTAGCGTGTTTCATGGTGTTCTCCTGTCCTGCTCGTTTCTGGCGGGCGCCAAACAATGGCGAACGACGCGGATTTTACGGGTTGCGCGCGGAAGCGGGAGCGGCGGCAATGTCAAAACTGTAACCGGCAGTAACCCGCTGTGATACTGCCGGTTCCGACCATGCTTACGACGCGGTCAGGGAGTCGCCCGAGACACGGACACGTTCACCGACCTGAACCGGAGGCTGTGTCGAGTAGGTGAAGTTCCGGTAGCTGCCGTCCTGCATTCTGACCTGCACCTGGTAGGTCGTAGACTTGCGCACCGCATGCTCGATGCCATTGCCCGCAAGCCCACCACCGACCGCGCCGGCAATCGTTGCCAGAACACGACCGCGTCCCCCACCGACCTGATTTCCCAACAGCCCGCCAGCAACAGCACCGCCTACGGCTCCGAGCCCCGTCGTCGGCTCGGGTTCCTGGACTGTATTGACGGCGACAACTTCGCCAGCATTCGGGTCAACGGCGACAGGCCGTTTCGCGGGTTGTGCCTGACTTTCATAGGTTCCGTTGTTCGCATACCTCGGAGACTGCTCGACCGGCGCGCTACGGTGATGATGGACACGCGGCTGGGTCGGCGCCTCCTCACGCGTGACGCGTTGCTCCGACTTCGGTTGCGGCGAAGTGACCGGCGCGCTGGCGATTTGAGCCACAACCGGCACAGCTTGCGTCGGAGGCGCTGTCACCGCGCGGGATGTCGGAAGAATTCCGGTCATCGCCGCAATACCCGTGGCGCTGGCCAAGATGAAGGCCACGGCCGCGCCTGCGACCAAAGGATGGATACGACTACGCTGCGACGAACTGGAAGTCAGATTGGTGCTCATGTCGCGCTCCGTTGATGTGTGTCACCAAAACGCCGCAGCTGACAATCCGGTGCACTTGACGGCAACGAGATTTGTAAGCAGTTGTAGTGCTTTGCAATGAGGCCGGGGCGTGGCGGTTTTCTTTCTTCTGTAACAGCCCGTAACCCGCCTCTGGAGCGGCGATAGAGGCGAACGAATTTCCGCGCGTCGGCGGTCGAGGCGGTCGACCGCATCCTTAGTTCGCCAGCGGCTGCGAGTTATTTCGTTGACCCGTCAATTGCCGGCCACGGGGGGTCGTTGCATGCCTCACGTCGCGCCAGCGTCGTCACAGTGGCCGCAGGCTTCAGTTCTTGAGGCATGCTTATGATATTGCGCCGCGAACGGTTACTTTAGGTCTGTAGAAGCGGCTCATCTGGTGACGGGAACGTCAACCAGCACGGGACTACAGCATCCGCTCGAGCAGATGGTCCTTTAATACAAATTGATGTACGAGAACGGCGAAGACGTGCAGCCCGATGAGCACCAAAAGAATCGTCGCGCTTGCGCTATGCCACTCGCCGATAGATGCGCCGGGTGATTCTGGCGTGGCAATCTGCGGGAGGTGCAACGTCCCAGCTATCTTAACCGGCCAATCCCTGCCGCTCGCGTTCAACCAGCCGAGCAGCGGCACGAGAAGCAACAGCGCGTAAAGCGCTATGTGCACTACTGATGCGATGGCTCGAACACAGTAAGATTGGTCAGTAGGTTCGGGCGCCTCACGCGTCACGGCTCGGACGCACCAGGCCACGACTATCACGAGGAGAGACGTCCCAACTCCAATATGCCAGGCAATCACGCCCGATGGCACCTTCACGTCGTTGGTCTCTGGCATAAGCCAGCCCAACATAAACTGTACGACGAGCAGCCCGAGGGTTATCCAATGAAGCAGTCGCGACATCGCATCGTATCTGGCTCGGGCGAGCGGTGGTAGTCGTATTCTGCGCGCTGTATTCATATGACGGCAGCTTGAGTTTCAGGCCAAGCTTCTTCACGCCGCGCCCAGGTAGCGGCGCAGCGGGCTTATCAGCCTCACTTGCGTAAAGGCGATTCCTTAGCCCACCCCTGCGGAGAGCCAGCTAGCGTCATGGCGTGCTTACGCGAACCCCGCGCGTTTTACACAAGTTGCGTCGAATATGTTGGCGAGTCTGTGACATCGAGAATGCCAATGTTCGGACGTTCAACCGAATCGCATCTAACCAGCACGCAACAATGACATCTGACTCTCAAGCAAGGCGCGGAGCTCTTCCGAGTGGGGGCGTGTTCCCCAATGGCGAGCGCCAGCGACCGACGCAATAGCAATCCACGAATTTGGTGGAAACCACTCGCGTAAGAGGACTCCCTCCTGCAGAATGCAAAGACGCCCGGTTTGCTCGCAGTACTCTGCGGACATTTCCGCATCGCCCAACTGCGCGGTCACTCGAAGGCTCCGGCTTTTCTGCATTGATTTCTCCCGCAAGGTGAGGCAGGCCTTGCTGCGTGACCAGATTCCGTAGCGGTGTTCATGGTTCCATCGAGTGGCTCCGGGACTTCACGCTACTTTAACCACGGAGGTTGTAATGAGTAGTCTTGGTTGTAGTGAGTAGTCTTTCTCGTGAACAAGCGGTTGCTTCACAGAGAGCCCGTTTCGAAACGCTGTCCGACGCGTGGACCAAGGCATTTGGCTGCATCGAAAAGCTGACTGAGCTGAAACTGCGTGCAGTCAAAGCGACGCTCGCCGAAAATCAGGCTATCGCTAGCATGGCTTTGTCAACCAAGGTGGACCCACAGGAGCTATTCATATTGCAGGCAAAGCGGGCGCAAGCCGCGATGGAAGAAGCGCAGTCGTACTGGCGACACGGTTGTTCGACGCGTACCACTACCAGTACCCGGTCGAAATTGCGCGCGGACCGGGACCGTTGTGAGATAAAGCGGCCGCTGCCTAAACCGAATCATGCCGTCCAATATAAGAGCTATTCTCTAAAGATGTCTCTAACTTCTTCGTCTTTCGAAGACTTCGTTGAGCCATCAAAGCCATCAAATTGGATGGGAGTCTTTTTATGGTTGGAAGCGCTCCGCTCCTCCTAGAGCGCCCGGAAGGAGTTTCCAGCCTCAACAGGGCTCAATGCGACGCTCCCCGAAAAGGTGCCCTTGTGCCTGAGTCAGTCTTTGGGAAACATCATGTGACAAGTATCGGGAGCGCTACACTGGCGCGAACACAACGGCACCATGGCGTGCAATGTGTGCGAAGCTCCGGACGAAGCGATATGCCTGCCCATCGATTTCCAAGTGGTTTATGCCTACATGTGTCAACTGGAGAATCTCATCAGCGAGCACTTCCTCAATCATCCCGCAGCTTCGCAAATCCTCCTTCGGGCCAGCCGGGATTTTGACATACATCGCACATGCCTGGAAACGCGGCCGCATCATGATGAGACTCCCGCCCAAATCGAGCGAGAGCTCGAGATACTCGGCCAGGGTCAGCAGCGACTCCGGCGTCTGGTGTGGTGTTCCGTCACCCGATTTAAAGGTCACCGCGATATGCCGCCCTGTAGAACAGGTTCACCGAGCATGTCGTCCCTGGCAGGCTTCCGCCGCTCTGCCATAAGCACCCGGTCTGTGTCCGGCTTGCTTTTCTGAAGTCTATGCAGGAGCGAATACCACTGCGCCCCGGTCCTCGAAGTGCGTGAGGCTTCGAACGAAGTAATACTCTCGCCCTGCGATTTCTATCCGGTTCCGTCCAACCTTCGTCAGCCGAAGAATTCCCCTGGCAATTGTTGCAGCAACCGTTCCGTAGAAAGTCAAATCCGCCTGTCCTTCTGCGGCATTACCAACGTACATTCCACAGACGTCATCGCATTGTTGCATCATGATGAGGCTCGCTCCCTTTCGAAGGGGCAGCTCGAGATATTCGGCCAGTGTCACCAGCGCCTCCGGCTCCCGTCGTTGTCGGCCAGCGTGCGAGCCTGAAGTTGTCGTCACAGGAACACCTCATCAGAAAGTCTGGCTCAAAAGCGGTCGGCGCGTGAGCACATCGAATCAGCTACAGATGACTACCGAATCGTGGTGCCGTGTCGAGGGGCGCGGACATCGCTTCCAATCATGGAGAGGTTGCGCTTTATAGGCTTGCCCAAATTGTGTAAGTCGACCATGCTTGTTGTGACGCTACCTACTGACGGTCTAGTCGGTTGCGCGTGACGCAAGTGCCCGTGCGGGAACAGATGTATTGCGAGGCACCAACAAACTGAGCCCCGCTGTAACGGCATCATCGTCTCACGAAACGCGCGGCATGTCACAACAAGGCTTTACTCACCCACACCGTCTCAGATAGCTGCAGAAACAGCCATCGTCCACGTACCGATACTGTTCAACGCTACCGGGGAAATCAAGGTCCGGGTCTCGCATCCTTCTGGTCGATGACAGTGCCGATGCCCACCGAAGCTCTGGCGATGCTGCTGGCGCTGAACGGTCACGAGGCGAGCGACTGCGAAATGCGCATCGCATAACGCACAGCGGTCCCTGCTGGTGCGCTACGCTTGCCGGGTCATAGTCTGGGTTACCGTAATGTATTAGGCCATACGTTATCCGTGGACACGGTGGTTGGCACGTTTCATCTAGCCGTGGTGCAAACTCGTCCGTCGCTGGTCGCGCCGTGCGATACCACAATCGCGAATGCGACTCTCAACATTTACAGGATTAAAAATGGCAACTGGCACAGTGAAGTGGTTCAACGATGCAAAGGGCTTCGGCTTCATTACTCCGGATGACGGTGGCGAAGACCTGTTCGCCCACTTCTCTGAAATCAAGAGCGAGGGCTTCAAGTCGCTGCAGGAGAACCAGAAGGTAAGCTTCGACGTGAAGATGGGCCCGAAGGGCAAGCAGGCCGCAAATATCAAGCCGGCCTGACAGCTCCGAACGCTCGCCTTCCTCTCAACGAATGGCCTGCCCTTCGCGGGCCATTTGCCTTCGCGTTCAGCGTCTTCAGCCGCTCATAGACAAGGTGGCCATCCAGCACACGCTACCGAATGCAGCTTAAACGTTGCGAGTCGCTTGGCGAAAACGCAGGTTTCGCCGCTCGGCACTCGAGCAACATTTCTGATTGCCAGCCGGCTTCAATGATGCGCACACAACGAAAGCGTTCGCCGGCGGGCGACATCGCATTACGGGCGCGGCTGAATGGCGAACGCTCAAGTCGGCTGGCGCACCGATAGCATTGACCGCAGCGGAGTTTGCGAGGTAATAATGTAACTGTCGCCGCACACGACCCGCGAGGTTGTGTAGTGACCGAACTCAGCGTAGGTTTGCAGTGTGTTTGTTCGCAGGAACGTAGATGAAGGAAAAGAAGGTCTCGGCGGAAGCATCGGCTCTTGAGCGCGTGGTGAGCGCTGCGCGCGAAGTACAGGCAGTGTCGCAGCGGTTGGAGGCGCACTACACGCAGGCCGCCGATGAACAACCGTCGACGCTCGAGCTGGCGCGGTTTGCTGCTGCCATGCAAGAACTGAAGGACGCACGGGAAGCCTTTGATGCATTGGTTGAGAAGAGAGACCGGCCGTTGCGCTAATGGAATCCATCGCTCTCTGCGACGGACCTCGCGCAAGGCGCCCGCAGCCGTCGCGCTCGAAAGCAATCACGAAGTAACGCTCGCCGGGCGCGGCAGCGTCGCCACCTAACGGCTGCGCAATAGCGGACGAATTCACGACTTCCTGCATGCAATTCTCAGCCGGCCCGTTCGGCGCAAGCGGGTCAGCCGAAGAGCCTTCTTTGGTTTACGCACGTGATGATGGAAGCCGAAAGAGCAACACGCAGAACGTGCCGATTCGAGCGGGACGACGCGGTTCCGCTCATTGGACTCGGCGTCGCTAGCGCGAAGCGAGACGTTCCGGAGCGAGCCAAAACTTTATTGAGTGGGCCTATCGTTTGAGCTCGACAACAAAATCGTAATAGTCATTTACGGTCAGTTTATTCTAGCCCCGTCTTCTCGTGCACCAGCTCCAGCGCCCGCAGGATAGAGTGATGTGACTACCGATGCTGGCCTCAAAAACGACAGCAGCATCTCGACCTGCATCGCGGACACTGCCTCGACGGCAGACGGCGCCGAGTAGTCCCGCCCGACAAACGCCTTCAGGGTGAACCGGTTGGACACCACGTAATAGCCCATTGCGACCAGGGTCACGTAGAAATCCAGCGCGTCTACATCGGCCCGGAATTCCCCTGCAGTTGCGCCACGCGCCAAGGTTGCGCTCAACAAGCTAATCACCGGCGAACTGGCCGCTCGCAGTTTCGCCGAGCGCTCGAGATATTGCCCTCCGTGCAGATTTTCGTTGTTGATGAGGTGCAGCCACTGGGGGTTTGCCCTAAAGTAATCCCATATGGAGAGTGCAAGCGCCCGAATGGCGTCCGCGGGTGGCAGCCCCGACAGGTCCGGGCTCACTTCATGAGTCGCAAACTCCACGTACATGGCCTCGAGGACAGCGACGTACAGCCCTTCCTTGCTTTCGAAGTAGTAGTAAAGCATCCGCTCGTTCGTGCCGGCGGCGGCGGCGATTGCGTCGACGCGCGCCCCGGCGAGCCCGTGCGTTGAGAACTGTTGCGTCGCGGCCTCCAGAATGCGCCGGCGCGTGCCCTCGGGGTCTCTTTTCACTTTGGATTCGTTCATTGTCGGCGCTCCATCTTTGTAGTGGAAAGCTTAAGTGACGCAGCCATTATGCGCGTCTCCGCCGGGCTGTAAAATGCCGCTTTCCCGGAGAGAGAGCGCCAATGGACAAACGAAATTACGCTAACCACGCAGACGCGGTCTTCACGGTGTTCGAGATGCTGCGGAAGGAACTTGCGGCAGAGTGTGCCGACTCGGCCGTGCTGGGCCGGTTGCATGAGATTGCCTTGCTTCCGGTGGCTGACTTCTTCGCCGCGCTTGGTGACCTGGCAGCAGGCCTGCCTGCGTATGCTGACCCATCAGACGTCCTGTCACGCTGCAGCTCCGCTGTCGAGCGCACTCGGGGCAGCCGCCGGCACGCTGACTCAGCCGCATCGCTAGCGGTGCGAAACCCTGACTGTCCCTCGCCCGCATCACACCCCGCTCACGGCACCCTGGCGTCGAGTTCCGGACGCATGACCTCGCATTCTCGCGCTGCCGGCTCATTGCGGGCGACGACGAAGACGGCGGGGGTCGGGCTGCGGTTGACGGCGACATGGACCACGCCGGCCGGTGTGAAGATGTAATCACCGGGGCGCACCACCTGCCGGTCTTCCAGTTCCTCGCCCGTATAGAACTCGATTTCGTCGCCGCTTAGCATGTAATGCGCGGTGTCATGGTGTTCGTGAATGTGAGCTCTGGTTCTGCCCCGGGCGGCACGGACACCACGCCCAGGTAAAGAACCTCGGACCCCACCGTTTCCTTGCTGATACCGGGCGCATGCACGGAGCCCTGCTGGGACATGTAGCTGGCCCCACCACGAACAACTCGACCCACTTTCGCCCTCGGTGAGGTTGTTTCCATTGCACACCTCCCGTCATCAACTCGCGTATCCGTCCCGCCCATGGCAATCACTATAGGCGACGGAAGAAAAGGTAAGGCCGGGATTTCGGCTCTCAGCTTCCTGGACGCTTCAGTCGCTGCGCGGTGTCCGGCGGCGGCGAATCGCACGCGAAACTGTGGGCGGTGAGCAACGCAGATGGTCCGGTCGACCGTCGGCCCGTCGCCGCGGCGATAGATACACGGCGGCGAGTAGCCGAAATCGAGGACCGCCACGGCCGTGTTGTTACTTGGCGAGCTGACAGGTCTTGGAACCAAAGCCAAGCGTCATGCTCTTTTTCACCTTGGGTATGGCGGCCATGGGTTCGTCCAGTTTTCGGTCCAGATAGGTGACGACGATGGAGCGGCCATGGAACACAATCGACCGCGGTACGATGCGGTCGCCAAGGAAGACCGCGTTGGTCTTACTGCAGTCACTGAATGCCACCGCTACATAGTTGAAGATGCCGCTACCGCCTGGTTCGTCGACCAGGAATACCGCGACAGCAGGCTTCGAGTCAAGCCGGCCACCGACGGGCTTGCCGAACACACGCGTCACGTGCTGCGTCGCCGAGCCAGGTGCGGCCGGTACCGCTCGCTCGCCGTTCGACAATTTCACGTCTTCATTGTCGATGCGGAAGGTCGCATTCCTGTAGTCGACATCAACAGTTCCAGCCAGAGCGCCGACGGTTACCAACGCGAGGCAGGTCGCGATTGCGGCGGCGGTCAACTCCTTCCTTATGGTTCATACGCTCTTCGTTAGAAAACGTCTGCCGCGTTATCGCGAAGTGACCGTTCTGAAGTTGTTGTTCTTCGGGCCGCCCCGTGCTCAGACGCCGACGGTATGCTGGTAGAACCAGTCGTTGAACGCGTCGAAGCCCTGCACGGTCAGCCCGAGCCGGTGTGCATTCTCGCAGGCCCGCACCAGCATCCAGCACGCGGCCTCCTCGAGGTCGGCCTCGAAGTCCGGCGCATCGGCCTTGTCAAAATGCCGCAGTGCGTTGGCTACACAGTTGTCCGCGTCATTGAACGTCTTGCGGTCCAGCGGCCGGCCGTGCAGCTTCGTGTGCGCCAGGTCGGCCGCATCGAACTTCCAGTCCACGCCGGCCTGTTGCCCCTTGTTCAGCAGCGCTTGGCCCAGTACACGTTCGGCCGCGCTGGCCAGGGTGATGGCCGAGGCAAAGCGATGGAGCTCCAGGAACGCGTCGAGCGCCATCTCCAGCTGCTCGCGCGCGAGGTCAATGCGGCGGCAGGTTTGTGAGGTCATGCTCAGCTCCCGGGACGCATGCGGATGTCTCAGTCTATCGCCGCTCGCGTTGCGTTTCGGAGGAAAAATTTGACCGCCATTGTCGACGTTTGACCCTGAGCGTGGCGTGACTGACGCCTACGCGAAGCCGGCCGGCAGCAGCACCAGCTGCTCGCGACGGCGCGCCGCATCGAGTGGGCCGCCCGTCAGCAGTTGCGGTTTGAGCCGTTCGATATCCGCAGCGAGCGCGGCCTTTATCGCATGGTCGTCGCGCAGGAGGCTCCGGAACTGCACATGGCGCTTCCAGACATGGTCGCCGTCGTCGCCCTCCAGCGGCAGGGATTCGTACCAGCGCGAGAACAGGGCCGGCTCCGCCAGCTCCCGGGCACGGGATTCGAGCGACGGCACATAGGGCTCAAGTTCGGACCACGCGCACAACAGGTCCATCGATTCGGCGTCGTAGCAGAACTCAATGCGCTCCCCCGACTGGCCAGTGAGCGCCTGGTGCCAAGCCGCCCGACGTTGCGACCACTCCTGAGGCGAAACCATGTCGTCCCGGGCGCCACTGGTCCAGAACGCATACCCAGTCGCAATGCCCGCATCTTTCAGCAGGCCAAGGATTTCCTGACCGAACGCGCCGGCTACGTAGCCGATGATGCGGTCGAGCAGTTGCGAATGCCAGCACCTAAGAACCACACCAATGTCCACGGCCGGGTCGCGTTGGCCGGCAACGCGGGCGCGGGCCTGCCGCCTGAGAATCGCTTCCCGCACCAGCGGGCCCGGCATCGCCATCACCATGCCTCGTGAGTGCCCAGCCTCTCGCGCCAATTGGGTCCGGTCGAGCATCGAAACGAGAATGCTCGCATAGGCAGCGAGATAGCGCCTGCGCTGCAGCTGTTCGATGCCGCTTTTGACCGCCTCCATCATCGCGGTGATGGGGTGCATCTGATGCGCGACGAACCTGAATCCCGTATCGACCTTCGTGCTCATGGCAGACTCCTTGCCCGTGAAGAGGCGAACCCGCTGGAGAAACTGTACGGCCCACACGGCCAGGTCAATGGCGGGATAAGCGGGTGAAAGTCGCGCCATTCCGGGCGATGGCCGGCACCTCGGGACATCCGCCGGCAAGTTTTGCCGGTCGACAGCCAAAACAAAGGCTTCTAGTGCTTCGGCGCGCCCGATTCAAGATGCGATGAAAAGTGCCGTCGCGCCCTAGCCTCGCGTGAGTGCTAACCCGCGAAAACCCTGTTGAGGCTTATGGGCCGTTTTCCGGGTGCGAGGAACGGTTGGCCGCGTTGCGAGAACGCGTGCAAAGCGGCGAGTCGTCGTGCGCGCGAAGGAGTGTCTTCAACGCCGGCGGAACGGTACACTACATTCGTCGCGTTACTGGAGAACACGCGTGACATCGGAGCCACTGGTCTTTGACCTCAATCTGCCGGGCAAGGACGTTGTCCGGCTGCGAGAGCTACGTTCGCAGGAGCTCAAACAGCAGAAGTCCGGTCTGGCATTTGCCGAAGACGGTACATTTGCCCTTGAGATTCTCGACGAACACGGGCAGACGCAGCATCTTCTGGACGTCCGGGGACTGCTGCAAAGGCTGGAAAGCGTCCAGCCCGGCCTAATCGCCCATTTCCTTAAAACAGGACAGAGCTTCACGCCGCAAACGCTGCACGCTGAAATGGAACGTCTGCAGCTGAGCGTCGAGCGACTGGTTAGCAAGGCCGAGCGACGTGCCGACGACAATTACTGGGCGTCGCTTGCGCGCATCTTCTTCGAAGGTGAACTGCTGCCCCGCCTGAGCGCGATGAGCATTGCGCTGGGCGGTGGGCGCATGGACTACCCGGGCCCCCGGGAACCCGACAGGCCGTCCGTTCTCAATTTATCGGCGTGGTTTGCGAACGAGATGGCCACGCACAACTGGCGCTTTCTCGTGCGACCTACCGCATGAGCAGCTAACCTGAAATGGTGGACGCGGATTAAAGCTGGAACGACCGAACGACCGAGCGCAGGGTTTCCGCTTGTGATTTTAGCGCGGTTGCTGCTTGCGCTCCCTCCTGCACAAAAGCGGCATTCTGCTGGGTCACGCGGTCCATTACCATGATTGCAGCGTTGACCTGGTCGATACCTGAACTCTGTTCTTGCGTTGCTTCGGCAATCGAGTCGACAAGGTCCACGACGCCTCTGACGGAGCCGAGCAGGTCTACGATGGTCTTTCCGGCCGCGTCGACCGCGACACCACTCAGGTCTACCTCGGTCGTCATCTCGTTGATGAGCAAATCGATTTCCTTCGCGGCACTCGAACTACGCTCTGCAAGCGCACGAACCTCCTGCGCAACCACTGCAAAGCCACGTCCCTGACTGCCTGCACGCGCAGCCTCCACCGCAGCATTCAGCGCAAGCAGGTTTGTCTGGAAGGCAATGCCTTCGATGACCGACGTGATTTCACGGACACGTGCAGAACGTTGCGCGAGTGCGGTCATGCGCTCGGCCGCATCCCTGGCCGCACGGTCGCCATCGGCAGCTTTCTCAGAGGCAATGCCCGCGAGCGTACGCGCCTGAACCGCATGTTCGGCATTAGCCTTTACCATTGACGCGAGCTGTTCCATGCTGGCAGACGTCTGCTGGATGCTGGCCGCATGCTCTTCGGTTCTGGTCGCGAGGGTCCCGTTACCCGAGGCAATCCCGTTGCTGGCCTCTGCGATGGTTTCGGTCGAGTTGCGAATCTCGCCAATCATCGATGCGAGTCGCTCCCGCATCGTTTTCATCGCAAAGAGCACACTGCGAGTGTCGTCACGCTTGACAGGCACCTCCACCGAGAGGTCGCCGGCGGCAACCCGATTTGCAACTTCAGCAGCAACGTTAGGCTCTCCTCCAAGTTCGCGGAACAGGCTTCGTGCCATCGATGCGCACAGGACTGCAACAACAAGCAATCCACCGACGATGAAGGAAGCCACAAATACTTCGACGACACGTCCGGTCTTGCGAGCAAGCTCGTATTCGGACTGCGCGACAGCAAGTTCCATTTTGCGCAGTTCAGCACCTTGAGACTTCACAGTCTTGGAGACTGGGTCGATTGTCTGGGTCTGTACCCACTGTGCTTCGGAAAGGTTGTTGGCGTTGAGCAGCTGGACAGCGGGTTGAAGGCCCTTGTCTCGCAATGTGTTCCAGTTGGACGCAAACGCTTCCGCGCGCTTGCGCTCGTCGGCCGATTCGCTGCCAGCAACGTACTGCTTCATAAGCCCGTCAACCTGCTCAATGCGACCGGCAGTGCCCGAGGCAACCAACTGCGTCTTCTGAGCCGACGGGTCGAGGATGGCGTCACTTACTGAAAAGCTTGCCTCGGTGACCAGCTCGTTGATTGTCGATATCGCCTGAAGCGCCTTTGCGCGTACGTCGTACATCTGCTGCAGTGCTTGAATCGAATTTGATACGCCTACCAGACCGGCCGCTCCGATTCCGAGAGAAACGACAGCGACCGCCAGGGTCAGTATCAGGAGGCGAGTTTTAACGGTGAGCTTGCGCATTGGGGGCCTAACTGGGAGTGCGCTATGCACATGAAGTGCAGAGACGTGATTTAAGGCGCGTTTCCCATCTCGGGAACGCGCCTCTTTTACGGCCGGCGTCAAAAATTCTTAAATGAAACTTTTGTGACGCGAGGCATCAAAGCGGTGCATCGTTCGGGAAAGAACGCGCTCGATGAAAATCCTCACGAGACCGGTATCATCGAACACGACGCGATGAAAGGAGATACTGCGATGGACGACCGATTTGATAGACGAGAGCTTTTGCTTCACGTCGGGGACATGCTCGAAGCCGTAAGCTGTTTGGCCAAGACGGGTCGGCCGGATTCGCTTGTGGCTCAACTCGCGATGGAACAGGATTCGTTGCGGGACTTCGGGTACCTCCGTGTGCTTGACCGGAAGATGACGGTGGCCGAGTTCAGCGAGCGCCTCGCGAGCGCGTTCTTCCTGTGGCCAAAGGAACTGCTCGAGGCCGAACTCAACCGCAATGCGCTGGCGTCAACCGTTCAGCATGACCTCTTTGATGGCAATCCTTCCGGCTGGAAGGCCTATGTCGCCGAGATGCAGAAGAAGGTACGCTGGTTTGGGACCGGGCTTCCCGCGATGAAAAGCGGCACTTCGGAAGAACCGGCGCACGCTGCCATTGAGGAAGCGAGTCCGGTCGAGGTGTCGGTCGTGGTCGCGCCGTCTGTGGAGTGGGATGCGCCTGACGAGAAGAAGGGGTGGCCTTGGCCCCAGCCGGGGTCGACGTCCTGACTCACTTCTGCTCGTGGCGTCTACCGCGGATTCCAAATTCCCGAGGGCCCGGACTCGGCCTTGGCGACAGCACCCTCAATGACAAAGGCCTGAGCTTCTTCTTGCACAAAACAGTAAAGCTGTCGGGCTGTTGCCGTAGAGCAGTGGTCGCAAGCCGTCGCTCATGTGTCGAAGGCCGAGGTGCGAGATTGATGCTGTTCGTGTGCCATTTAAAGCTCCGATGGAATGGCCGGCGACAAAACCGGCTCATTTCATCGAGCAACGCACGGACCCAGTCTGCAACGTTGTCTTTTTCGGCCTCCCGTGCCAGAGCCAGGGCGACCGCACTCAGGACCATCGGCGTGAGCCGTCAGGTCAAGGTATTGCCTCAGACTGCGTGCGGACGCGGAAAAACCTTTCGACGGGAATAATCGCGACTATGCCGTCTCCGGCCGGCCCGACGTGCGCGATATCCATGATTGCTCTTACGAGGGTTTCAACGTCCGATGCCTGGGCGAAAATTTCGATTTTGAGGTGCTCGGTCGTCCAATCATCGGCAAACAGGTTTGGATGCGCGCCGAACCCTTTTACCTTGCTAACGGTTATGCCGTGGATATCAATAGCGCCGAGCCTCTTTTCCAGAGTTTGCAGAACGTCCGGCCGAACAACCGCCACAACACATTTAAGTTCCATGTCTTGCTCCTCGTTGACTCCTTGATGGAAGGACGTCATGCGCTGCTACCCATTCGGCGCCTACCTTGCATCAACTACTGCCTGAATCTTCCCTGCATCTCGAACTCCGTCTTGTGTCATCTGATAGTGTATCTCTGCCATACCTTGGGGAACCGGACAAGTTACTGCAATCCGGTCTATGCCGTATCGGTTCGCATTCTTCGAATCAGCCCCCGGAGCCGTGGTCCATCCGCCGCATCTTCGGCAAATTGCGTCAAGCCTCGAGCACTGCATCGCTACGACTTGGCGTCCGGATAAATATAGGTCTGCCGACATTTTTCCTAAACCAAGCCCTCGCCAACAGCGACGTGGCGGCCACACGACCGCGTGATTTCCCCTGGTTGACGGTGTGCTCCCGAAAGAATAGGGTTGCTGCGGTGCAAAAAAATTGCAACAGAAAAAAGAACGCGGATGGTAACTGGTAATAGCTGCCAGACATCGTTGCACTGCGAGGACGGAAGTCGATAACCGAAAGATTCTGACATGGAGTCACACAAATGATTGCGCAAGTCCCTGAACAGTTCATTGCAGCACAGAAAGCAGGCATGGATGCGCTCTTTGGATTCTTGAACACTGCCTATCCGGGCTTTGAAAAGCTGGTGGATTTAAACATACAGGCCGCAAGAGCCTCGTTATTCGAAAACCAGGCGGTCCTCTCTGGGGCCGTATCCGCCAAAGACTCCCAGTCGTTGCTTGAGCTGCAGACGCGACAGAACGAGGCGACGACAGAGAAGGCGCAGGCCTACTGGCGGCACGTCAATGAAATTGTCACCGAGACCAGCAGTCAACTGCTCGCGCAGAGCCAGAAGCAGGTGAGTGAGTACGTTCGGGAAAGTCAAGCGCTCGCAGACAATCTCGGCAAAAACGCGCCACTGCAAAGCGGCACGTTTGCCGCGTTCTGGTCGAAGGGCCTCGAGGCTATGCGAGATGCGGGTACGGCGTTCCAGCAGCAGGCCATGGGGACGGCAAAGGAAGCCGTGGAGGTTGTCGACATTGCTGGCAAGCCGGTCGTCACGGCCAAGGCGTAACACACGAGCCCGCCCTTGAGGATGTCAGCCTTTGAAGGGTGACCTTTTGGGCACGAAAAGCCGGCGCAAGGTGCGCCGGCTCTGGAGTCATTTCACCTTTAGCTTCATTGCCTCACCACTGGCTGACGAGCCGACGACCGAGCGGAACGAGAAGTACGAGCACGGTCCATCGCATCAATGGCAAGCGCGCGCCGGTCCGTCGCGCACACATGGTATATCGCATGCCGAAGCGGAACGGCATTTCCCCGACGTTTGGCTCGTGCCCAAACTGCCCTCGCTGTCTTCGCCTTGATTTTGGCAGAACCCGGAGAGACGATTCAGCAGCGCAAGCTCAACTGGGCGTGTGGATGACCGATATAGCTCGCCTACAGTTCCGAATCCAAACGCCCGCTTGAGCGTTGCCCCGGGAAGTGCCTGCGTAATCCAGGCGCAGTAGTGCGGCAACGTGTTTGAGTCGAACCGCAGCGCAGCAGACCTGTTGAGAGCCTGGAAAGTGGCGTAGCCGTGTACGGCCGCGGTTCGTGCCATGATTGGTAGACTGTGACCCTCACGTTGACGCGATGAATGTACGCACCGCAGCACGTTCTGCCCGTTTCGTTTCAGGCTCGACCATGCGTCATGTTGTGGTCATGGCGGGCACCGGCGCAATCGGCCTGATGGCGGTATTCGCAGTCGACCTTGCGAACCTTTTCTATATATCGCTTCTTGGCGATGCTTCGGTGGCGGCGGCTGTGGGCTTCGCGGGCACCATCAACTTCTTTCATGTCGCCATCTCAATCGGCGCGACCATCGGAGTGAGTGCGACCGTCGCTCGCTTACTCGGCGCTGGTCAACATGTCAAAGCTCGACAGGTCGCTTCCGCCAGTCTCATCTGGATGGGCTTGGTGACCATCGTGTTGAGCGCAGCGACGCTGGCGCTACTCAACCCAATCCTCAACACTCTCGGTGCGAGAGGAGAAACGCGCGAGTTGGCTCGCACTTTCCTTTACATCACTGGCCCGACCTATCCGCTGCTTGCAATTGGGATGTGCACGGCGGCGATTATGCGCTCGACTGGCGATGCACGACGAGCCATGATGGTGACTCTCACGGCGGCGGTCATCACAGCAGTCCTAGACCCAATTCTCATTTTCGGCCTGCGCCTTGGATTGACTGGTGCTGCCGTTTCAAACGTCGTCGCACGCATGGCGTTGGCCGTTGTAGGTTTGTACGGAGTGGCAAGAGTCAATCACCTGGTCGGCCGCCGTCCGCGTATAGGGCGCTCGTGGCGGGATGTGAAGCCCGTGCTGAAGGTGGCACTTCCGGCCGTCCTGACCAACCTGGCGACGCCGGTCGCCAGTGCGTACGTCACGCATGCAATGGCGAGTTTTGGTCCCGCGGCGGTCGCCGGACAGGCCACAATTGACCGTATCTCCCCGGTCGCCTTCGCCTTGATATACGCGCTGACCGGTGCGGTCGGTCCCATCATCTCGCAGAACCTCGGTGCTGGCCGGGCGGACCGAATTCGGGAAACTGTACGAAACAGCCTCGCGTTCGTCCTGCTGACCGTTGCAGTGGCCTGGCTCGTGCTGGCGTTTGCTCAGAACAGTCTAATTCGCTCTTTCTCCGCGCACGGCGTTACCGCAACAATCATCTCGACTTTTTGCTCATGGCTGGTCGCAAGCTATGCCTTCGTTGGATGTCTTTTCGTGGCGAACGCGACATTCAACAATTTAGACCGTCCTCTTCTATCAACGCTATTCAATTGGGGACGAGCGACGGTCGGGACAGTGCCGTTTGTGGCGGTCGGAATCCGACATGGCCCCATCGGTGTATTGGTGGGCCAGGCAGCGGGTAGCGCGATTTTCGGAACGATGGCGATGCTGGTCGCCTTTCTTGTCGTCAGGCGTCTGCCGATGGGGGATTGCGCCCGCCTGGCACAGCGGCACGCCAATGAGCCGACGTCGTCGGCAGTCAGCGTCCCAGGCGCAGCGACTGGCAATACCATCGCGCCTCGTGTGCAATGATGCTCGCTACCGTACCGGCCAGTTTGAGGAGGTTGGTGTGACAGTCTCTCGTCTGCGAGATATTCCCGGGGATGCAGGACGATGAACCGGCGCGGACTTCGTCGCCGCCACGTTCTTCATCGGCGCCTTTGCTGGCAGTGGCAGTTTGTGAGGTAGGTCGAGCCGATGGGCTTCGCCAGCAAACGGAAACGCCCCGTTTCTGGGGCGTTTCCGTTTCAGGCTTTCGATTTGGTCTTGGGGCGCTGCTTGGCCATTTGAGGGTTTTTCTCGCCCTGCGCCTTTCCGGCGCCCTTCGCCGGCGAGGCTACTTTCTTCTTGCTCGACATGTCGGCTTCTGCCCCGTGAGCAGGTGAGGCCTTTCTGGGCGATGGCATGATGTACTCCTTAGGTCTCTGCCGTTATGGCACTTTCCACATTAGGTGGCGTGCTGGCGAGAATCAAGGAGCGAAAGCAACGTACCTGTGGACCCTCGGCGAAAAATACGCCGACACCGAGGCCGGTTTCGGGTTGTCGCTCCCTAGTAACACCGCGCGTCCCCGAGCCGGGTGGTCAGAGGCCGCCGTAGTGACCGCGTTGCGGCGAACTCAAAGGCCGAATAGACTCGCGCTGGAACGCCATCAACACATGGGAGGCGACGATTCATTTTTCCAGGAGACGGGTTAGCCCTCGACGGTCTTGGGTCGCCCCTCACGCAAAAGAACGGATAAGCCAACGGTCAACTCTGTCGGCAACATCTGTTCGAGAAATGGTGGACGCAGGTCGATGCGTGTCACTTGGGGAGTCCCCGCCCGACCGGCACTTTTACCTGGTCTACAGCAAAGGGGACGACCGCTGTTTCGTCGTCGTGCAAGACATCGGAAACTGTGCTGTCGTTACCGTTCTTCCGCTCTGGATGTGGAACAACGGCGCCCTGTCCGAAAGCTCGTCGCAGGCACACGAAGCTCGAAGGCTGGCGCTCGAGCCACGGTCCCGCCAGCCAAAACGGGAAAATCCCGGGTATCAGTCGAGACGCCGTGCCAGTGTGTTCCGCCGGAGGCGATGAGCCAGCTGAGAGCGTACTGCCGCTTGCTGACGCCGCCGCAGTGAAATACAGGTCTGCATGACCCGCCGCTGTGTATTGGTTGCCCCAACTCATCGACGATATGGCTACGTGCCGTGGTCGTCGTCCTGGCTGTGGCGACAGGCGACGTCCTCAGCTTCATGGCTCGGACTTACATCTTCTCGAGCATGATTTAACCGCGACGGGATGGGCTTGCACCTCAACCAAGGAACCACGACGTCAAACTTGAACCACGGCGAGAAGCGCTGGCACGTCGCCGATGACACGGCTCTGATGCCCCTCGCCCGTCGTGTCCTCAAGCAGTATCGCGCCGCCTGCCGCGACGCGACGTCGTTCACCGTCACTGGCCTCAAACTCAACTTCCCCGCTGAGAACGAATACCCACATGCACATGGGCGAAGGATGAAGGTCGCCGACCCATCCGCTGGGCGCGCGCAAAAATCCGTAGCGGGTCGCTGCCGCGAAATCCGACACGTCAAAGGGTTCAGCGGGGGGCGCGAAGTTGCGGGTTACCAGCTGCAGGTTCACCGACCCAAAATGACTTTCGCCAATCGCGTCTGAAAACAGTTGTGGAAATGTCAGCGCAAACGCCATGGGTGATTTCCCCTTTTGCGGCCTATGTTCCAGTCGGGGCGATATGCCCCGCGAGAGTGAAATCTCAGCGGTCTGTGTTGCTCCACGTGGTGCGAGACATCGGCCGCACAACGATGACTCGCGTTGAGTGTCCCGCCCGCCGGCTCGGACGTCAAGGCACGGTGACGTAAAGCGAGGACAACGCGCCAGCACGGCGAACCGGGCCGCAGAGGTGTGCTGTCCGCTTTGACGGGACTACTTCTGTCCTGGCCCGAGGTAAGACGCACGTGGCTCCGTCGGCCGTCTTCCTCCGCGGCGACTGTCTGCCACCAGCTCGACTCGAAATTTCTGGTTTCAGAACTCACAAATCCGCGTCAACATCTCGGCCATCTGCGACGTTGAGGACACAAGGGGCGAGAATCGTCCGCCTCTCGTCGCGACCCGCGCTCCTTTCAACGCCGGTCGGCTTTGTACCTGCTGGAGCGGAACATGAAAAGCGTGAACGGGCAGTCCCTGCGTTGCCAGGTCGAGAAATGGCTCGCACCGGCTCCGGCGATATCGGGTCATGTAACCAGATTCAGTCGCACCCGGTTGGGCGGGCGACGGTGTGTGTGCGTTGAGACGTCGTCATCACGCGGAGTGCGCGCGTTGTTCTTCTTCAGGCACGATGATGGCAGCTGGTACGTGTTTCCGCCTGCTGCCGGCCGGCCGCGGGTGACTGCCGACCGCATTGCTCGTGAGGGGTCGGCGCCGACGTCCATACCCCTGTAACGCAGGGGACCATCGCACGTTGCGCTCGCGGCTAGCCCCTGGTGGACGTCGCTCGGTCCGCCATGAGAGTATTGTCGCCGGCTTGATTCCATCACTTCCCGCGTACGGCGCCGAATTGCCGGGAGAGCAACACATCGTCCCTTTCAGCACAGACAAAACACACGTCAACGGCATGTCAGGCAGCCCAGGGGAACCCCATGTCGACAGAAACGACGAGGTCCGATGAAGCCCGCGCGTTGGAGCGCATTGTAAGCGCCGCTCGCGACGTACAAGCTGCGTCCACCGCTCTTGAACGACACTTCGTGTCAGATGGCAACGACCAGCCATCGACGCTCGAACTTGTCAGGTTCGAAGCTGCGATGCAGGAACTGAAAGAGGCAGTGAAGCGTTTGATGTGCTACTGAACAAATGGGCACCTTTAGCGTCGCAAAAGCGGGAGCGACATCCTTGTACTGTGTAATCCGCCGGATGCTGCATCGCTTATGTAGGCGGTAGGGACTACGCGACGCTAACAGCGTTTTCAACGACCGTTTTCCTCGTTTTCGTGGCAGCCATGTATGCCGCGCTGGCCGTCTCGCCCACGGCCCCGAAACTCGACTTCCAGATGGCAGCAATCGCTTCACCGCCCGGCAGTGCATTTTTCGACATGTTGTCGAACCACCCCTTCGTGTCAAATGAAGCTGTTTGAAGACCGTTTTGGCCGCCGCCTCGAACTCAGCCTGGGTGCTCGACACGATTTCGTATGCGCGCGATGTATGTCACGCCCACGCGAAAAACATCGGGTCCGGTTCGAGGGTCACGCGAAACAGGGATGACGCACGCGGACCGTCTAGCCCTCGAAATTCAACCTTCCCAAGGGGGCCGACGATGATGACTTCCTGCGCACCGCTGTTGAGGTAGGCGTCAGCCTTGCGCTCAACCTGGTCGGCGTCATTGTCGTCCGCGAGCACCTCGATGCACAGGTCGGGAACGGAAGGTAACGGGGCGTCCGAATCGATTTCGGGCCACTTCTCCTCGGGCATCCACACGACGTCGGCAATGCGGATGCCGAACGACCGGGTTGTTACCGGCTGACGCATCGCCACGCGAGGCCCCAACTGCGAGGCAAGCTGGCAGAACATGTCGGTGACAAGGAGTTGATGCCATGGACACACCCGTCGATGGTCGACGACTCGTCCCAGCGGGTCGACTTCGTATTCGACCCGTCCGTCGCCGACCGCGTGGGCAGTCAGGTTTCGCCATACTGCCAACAGCGTGTCTGGGGCCGGGAGATTTTGCGTTTTCATGGCGCTCTCCGCTAAATAGTCAATCCCAGTGTATAACCCCGCGAAGCGGGGCGGCAAGGCGACTCGGCCGCATCGCCGTTGACAAACAATGCGCGCGCTGTGCGTCGCACCAAACATTCAAACATTCGGCGTTGCAAAGTGGCGAAACAAACCATTTTCAAACGTAGCTTCCGAAGCAGCTGTACCACTCACACATTGCCAGCCCTCCCCGAAAAGACTCGTTCTCAAGAACAAGAGCTTTTCTACTTCTGGATTGTGGTGAGAGAGCCTTGAGCTTGGGGCAAAGCTCCCCCTAGTCCGACCGACGGCAGGCAAGCGAGCTTCACCCCATCACGTCAGCCAATCTGGACCGCGGAGCCGGCCTGTCGCAAGGGGCACTGTGGTCGAGCGCATCCGCCACCGCACAGCCAGACTATCCGGGACAATGCGCGTCCCGCCGCTCACCCTCTAGCTGCAACTCCCGGGTCGCGCCCATGAGCTTCCCGCTTGGCGCCAATCTGCTGGCCGCGGGGTATTCAGCCCTCTCCTCCAGCCCGGAATATAGAGGAGCGCCTTTATATCGGCCAAGAACGGACGCGGCGTGAGCGTGACCGTCCCGGCCGACACCGTGCGTTGCTACGGACATCACGCTCGGTAGCGGAGGCTATCCCAATGTCGCGAGCAACTTCATAAAGTTGCGCTTCGCACGATAGGTCTCCCGGATGTTCTCCAGTTCACCGGCAAACTCAATGTGCTCGTTCAGTTTCGCCCGCAACTGCCCGATAGTCCGCACGATGCCGAACGCCTCGTCATATCGGGCCTTTCTAGTTCCCTGCTCAGCCGCAACCGGCAGCAGCCGGTGATAGAGTGCGATGGCGTCGTGCGGATTCGTCGTCGCACGAACAGACGCCATCGTTGCCCACATGTCTGTCGATACCGGACCGCCGCAGAACGTACTCCAGGCAGTTTCGTGGTCGCGTGCTGCCAGAAAGACTTTCACCAGTTCCGTGCGGGTCGACGAATGCCAGACATTGCGCTTCGCTTTTGTCGCCGCCTCTTCCGTGCGGACAAGCGCCCACAGATGAGTGAGCGCGCGTTCGCGCGTTGTATCGTACCGACCGGTAGCCGTGGCAACGTCCATAACCGCCGTAAACGCTTCAGCGACAGGGCGCATCTCAAAGCGCTGCCAGGCGAATGCATCGGCCTTTGCAAACTCGCCACGGCGCAGGTATTCCTGAATACAGAAGTCGAGCAGACGCTGGTCCACGTTCTTGCCGGATTCCTTGAGGCCACGTTCAGCCCACGCCAGCGCTTCGTCGTCACGACGGTGTTTCGCGCAAAGCTCCGCGACGAGAAGAAACCGGTAGGGACTCGACAGGTCCTTCGAGCGGATGCTAATCAGCGCGTCGACGTCGTCGTCCAGTTCCGCGAGCGCCTCCATCGCGCGCTCAAGTCGCATCCGAAGCGGGTCGAACGACCTTCGAAATTCGTTGCTCGGAGCGAGCGACGGCAGCGCGTTCCACCCGTTCCCGGCGAGTTCGCGGTACCTGCGCAGTCCGGCGTCGCCCAGTGGCTCGGCGTAAGCGGGCAACACATCGTAGAATGTGTCCCATACTCCTTCGGTCTGAAAGCGAAAGAGGCGCTCGGCCAGCTTTGTTCGGTCTGGAAGGGTTTGCCGGCATGCTTCGAGATGTACGGCAGCCAGCTCCATGATGGCCGGTATCACGTCGCCCCCGGAGTCGTCAATCTGTTCAAGGCTTTTTTCGGCACCCGCAATCGCCAGCTCCGCGAGCTCAACGACCTGGGCTGCGTGAGGACCTGCAAGTCGCTGACGCAGCGTGTCCGCGAGTGACATCAGGCCGTCACCGTACGCTCCGGCCTCACGCCAGTCGAGCGGACGCGAGATGCGTGTCGCCTGCCGCACGGCAGTCTTCATGCTCGGGAGGTCACTGGCGGCCGCTGCTCGCGCTGCGAAAAGCAACTTGTCGCGCAGCGTCATGTCACGCTCGACCACCTCGAATAGCAGGTTGCACACCGCGTCCTCGTTCAACGTCGCGACGTATTCGCGAATCAGCTCTTCGTACGTCTTGCGCGCTTTGCGGGCCTTCACCGGCTTTGATTCGTCGGCATGAAACACCTCCTCCCCTGTGTTCTCGAGCCACGACAGCGCGACCGCGACAGCATGCTTGCAGAAGATGCCGTCCTCGCCTACGGGACAGTCGCATTCGTAGGTCAACGCGCCGTCGTCGCCGATGCCAAGCTCGACGCTGTACCGCTGCGTACCGCGGACATGGGCATGGAGCACGCCATCTCGCTCATCGAGCCGCGATACCGCCCCCTCGTGGAAATAGGCTTTGCCCCGCGCAAATGTCTTCGGGTCTGCGAGCGACTGGATTTCCTTGAGGGTAAGGACGTCATGAAGCGGTGAGTGGCTGGACATGGCGTGCATATGTCTCTATGTGAGTCGACGGAGAATTCTAGCCCGTCCGCTGTGCAGCGCTGTGTGTAGTGCGGTGTTCGCGCCAGCACGAGCGGTAGTACGATATTCGTTCGTCGTCACGTCACACGTGATACGTCACTCCGCGGTGGCGTGACCCTTCCGGATAAGGAGGACTTATGCGCGTGCTGATAGTTGGCGTAACCGGAGTGCTCGGCAAGGAAATCGTTCGCCTGCTCTCGCCCGAACATCAGGTCATTGGCGCGAGCCGCAATGGCCCAGACCTGTCAGTGGACCTCGCAGACAAGGCGTCCATCGTCTCAATGTACCAGCAGCTCGGAACGGTTGATGCCGTGATTTGCGCCGCAGGTGCGGTGAAATTCGCACCGCTCGAATCGCTCTCAGATGACGACTTTGCGTTCAGCCTGGCCAACAAGCTGATGGGGCAGGTCAATCTCGTCCGGTGCTCGGTCGGTCATATCGCGCAAGGCGGGTCTCTGACGCTAACCAGCGGCATTCTCTCCCTGCATCCGGTCACAGGGAGTGCAGTAGTGGGCATGGTGAATGCGGGGGTCGAGGCGTTTGTCCGGTCCGCAGCGCTCGAATTGCAGGGCAAGGCACGGGTCAACGTCGTCAGCCCAGGCTGGGTTTCAGAAACACTTGCCGCGATGGGGCAGGCTTATTCGGCAGGTATTCCCGCCGCTGTGGTGGCCCAGGCGTACAAGCGCAGCCTGGTCGAGGACATCTCAGGACAGGTCATTCCAGCCAGGAAGCCGTGATAGCAGCGCCGCCGTCCCAGCAACGGCGTACGACTTCAGTCTTGGTGTTTTTGACTCGTAACAGCGCCCTTTCGTACGTAATCACATGCCAACGCAAGTATTAAGGAGATAACCATGAACCTCGCCGGCAAGACACTATTCATGTCAGGTGGCAGTCGCGGTATCGGCCTTGCCATTGCACTCCGGGCGGCACGCGACGGCGCGAACATTGTGATTGCAGCGAAGACGGCCAACCCGGACCCGCGGCTTGAGGGCACTGTGCATACGGCAGCGGCGGCCGTGGAAGCTGCTGGCGGAAAGGCGCTTGCGCTGGTCGTCGACATTCGCGATGAGGAACGCGTAAAGGGCGCGGTTGCCAGGGCTATTGAGGTGTTCGGCGGCATCGACATACTCGTGAACAATGCCAGCGCCATCCGACTGACGGGAACGCTGGATATGCCCGTCAAGCGGTACGACCTGATGCACGGGGTGAACGGGAGAGGCACGTTTGTCTGTGCACAAGCCTGCCTGCCTCACCTCCTCAATTCGCCGAATCCACATATCCTGACGCTGTCGCCTCCGCTGGTCACAGACCCGAAGTGGTTCAAGGATTTCCCGGCATACACCATCGCCAAATACACGATGCGCCTCTTCACGCTGGCGCTGGCCGGCGAATTCAGGGAGCATGGCGTCGCCGTGAATTCGCTGTGGCCGCGAACTGCGATTGCGACTGCTGCCGTGCGCAACGAGATTGGCGGCGCCGATATGATTGCTGCGTGTCGCAAGCCGGAGATAGTCGCCGACGCGGCCCACTATATCCTGACGCGCCCATCCAGAGAGTGCTCGGGAAATTTCTTTCTCGATGACGAAGTGCTACTGGCGGCTGGCGTCCGGGAGTTCTCGCAATACGACGTCAAGGCTGGCGTGGCATTCCAGGCAGATTTCTTCGTTGAGGCCTTGCCGGGCATGCTACGGGCGGACAATATGGTCAAGGCCATGCCGGGTTCGTGACATCCGCCGCATTCGTTGCAATGCAATTACCGCATATAAGGCGTTCAATGAGCTCGCCCACATCGAACTCCTGGCTGTCTCTACCTTCGTCACACATGCGTCGCTGCACGACCGCCCGAATGCCGCACCGGCCTCGCTAGCCGCCCAGCAGCCGTCGCAGCAACGAACCCCGCGGAGCGCGCGCGGCCTTCTTGTAGGCTGCCCACAGTTCAGGTGACTTCCAGGTTCTACCTGCCGGGAGCAGTTCCAGCATCACTGCGCGAATGCGCGGTAAGTCCGTGAGCCCCCATTGCTGCCTGAAGTCGTCGAACCACCCGTTCATCGCGTAGGTTTCGTCGAAGTCCCGCAAATTCACTGTCCCCAGATAGTCGTCGCGCGCAAGGTCGAGCAGGTTTGGCAGGTCGTTGAGCATCACGCTCTCCAGGTCAAGTACCGGCCACCGGCCCTGGATGGGATAGCCCATGCAAAGATTGCGCACCCGATTGTCGACGCTCGCTCTCACCGCCGGCGTATCGGCAAGCGGTGTGATGTTCTGCGCACGTAAAGCATCGAAAAACTGCTGCACCGTCAACCGGTCGGCCATCGGTTACCCCTGCGCACGACAAAGTCGCCAGAACTATAGCTTAGTCCTGACGAGGTCCAGGAGAGCTGGTCCTGACCTGGCGATTTCCGGATACGGACGCGACTCGAGCGAAATCCGGTGCGCCGCCGCAGCCTGAGGCTAACGGCTTCCTGGGACGAATCGCACGCCACCTAATTTGAGCGCAACCGGTTCGCCGCACGAATCACAGTTTGCCTGTTCACCTTCGTGCGAATCATCGTCGAGACGCACCTCGCCGGCATGGCCGCATGCCTTGCACCGATAGACGTAGAGGACCTGCTCGTCGGTTGCCATGATGCCGCTCCTTGCCGGAAGGCTAATGTTCAGTCTGTGATTAGCCCGGTGATATCGACGCTCGACTCAGGCACGTGCAGTCGACGGGCCACTGCGCGCCTTGCGCGCTCAGTCAGGCTGGCGCCCTGTTCGGGCTCTGTCACGCGCGCGATGAACTCCACCTGACCGGAGGTCCGCTGCGCGTTTTTCCTTATCGTATAGCTGGCTCTCACCCAGATTCGCTCAATCGCCATCGCGCCTTCTCCCACGCTGGGCTTTCCCTCGCCAGCTTGGCACCATGCCCCGTGATAGCACGGAGGTCAGGCCATACTTCAGTTTAGCGCCGCCACACCGGCGCGCGTCTCTATCGACAGAGGTCTGCTCTCGCCATAGCGTGCAGGCGATGAACCACGAAAAGGCCACTCGTTTTCTGGCGAAGGAAGCTCCCGACGAAGCGCGCATCTTCCCGTTTGCGATTTCGCACAAGCGCTCGCGACGAACGCAACATACGCATCGTCCACGTGGACGACTTGCAGTGGGCCAGCTCGCGCGCAAGCTCGCTTGGATAAGCGCGTCGCCGAAGGCGATGGTGGCATCGGTAACTCGTGTCCTGCGTCTCGTCAAAAACGCTGAATTCAAGCGCGGCCAGGCAGCGCGTATCATTCGTCTTCGTAGCCGTGCTTTCGGCAACGGTCGCCAAATTCCTGGCGCGGCAATCAAATCATGTCCACTCTCGACCCCACTAAAGAGTATCCGTACCCGCTCGACGGAGACTTCGACGCCGTTGTGTTCATTGGTCGCTTTCAGCTGGGCATGCACAATGGCCAGCTTGCGCTGGTCCATCGAGGCCTCGATATGGGCGAGGAGGTCATCATCGTCCTCGGCTCCGCGCATCGCGCGCGTTCCCCTAGGCATCCTCTGCACGCCGCCGAGCGAGAGGCAGTGATTCGCTCGTGCCTGACCGGCGAGCAGAACCAGCGGGTGAAATTCGTCTACATTCGAGATTATTACGATGACGACCGCTGGTGCGCGGCGGTCCGTAGTGGCGTTGGAAGCCTGACCAATCCCAACGTCAAAATCGCTCTCATCGGTCACGAAAAGGACCGCAGCTCGTACTACCTCCATCTGTTTCCCGAATGGAAGCTTTTCAAAGAGCCCAGCGTCGGCGAAGTGAATGAAACTGAGGTGCGAAGCCTCTGGTTCGAGCGCGAGTACGAATCGGACGCGGAAACGTTTCTGCGCACAATGGTGCCAGCCGGCACCTATCAGTTTTTGACGACGTTCAAGAAGCTCCCTCTGTTCGAATCACTGCGGAATCAGCATTACGCGATTCGCGCCGATGTGGAAAGGTGGAAGGTCGCTCCCTATGTACCGAACCACAGTTGCCTGGATGCCGTCGTGGAGTTCCGCGAGCACGTCTTGCTCATCGAGCGAGGCGGCGAATATGGCACTGGAGCACTTGCATGGCCCGGGGGGTTCCTGGAGCCGGATGAACGCGTCGTCGAGGGCGCGCTGCGCGAACTCAGGGAGGAAAGCAGCCTCGCCATCCGGCCGGAGCTCCTGAGGACGTTTATTCGGGACCGGGAGCTTTTCGACGACCCATGCCGCAGTGAAGCCGGTCGTCGGCTATCCCACGCGTTCTACTTCAACCTAAATGATGGCGGATTCGAAGGCTTGCCAGCGGGCGAGCTGCCGCCGGTTAAGGGGTGCTCCGACGCACGCCACGCGATGTGGGTGCCGAAAACTCAACTGCCGTCGCTTGAGGAACGGTTCTTCGAAGACCACTTTATGATTGGCGATAGGTTTCTCCACTATGTTCTTCCTGTCGTGCCGGGAAGTTGACCTTGGAGGCGTATTTCCGAACTGCAAAAAACCGTTCACATCGCTATAGACGCTTTATGGCTGCGGCCAACGTTTGCTTCGTCGACCAGTAATCCTGCCACGGGTCCTGGGTCTGAAAGCTGAGGTACTCGCGTGCAGTTGACACGGTCCACTGCGCCCCATCTTTGAGAGCATCAAGCTGGTCCCACGATACAGTCATGGAAACCCCCATCCCAGGTCGAGCACGGGCCGAAAAAGCGGCCACGGTCGTCTGACCCATCCCATTGCGCAGGTAGTCTGCAAACACCTTGCCCTCGCGATTCGAAGGTCCTGACGTTGCCGAAAATCGCTCGGGAATGACTTTGGCCAGGTGCCGGACGAACGCCCGGGAGAATCCCTTCACCATGTCGTAGTCAAGTTTTGGCGTCAGAGGCACGACGATGTGCAACCCCTTGCCGCCGCTCGTCTTCAGCCATGCCTTGAGCCCCAGTTCGGCCAACAGGGTATGGACCAGCAGTGCTGCTTCCAGCATTTGCTTCCACTTCAGTCCTTCCCCGGGGTCGAGGTCGAAGATGACCCGGTCAGGGCTGTCGAGGCGGCTGACCGTCGAGTTCCACGTGTGAAACTCGACGACATTCATCTGCGCTGCCGACATGAGCGCCTCGGGCGTGTCGACCGAGAGCAGGACGCGGTGCCCCGGCCACTTGTGTTCCTCCAGGCCCGGCATCTTGGTGGTCTCCGGATGCTTCTGGAAAAACAGCTCTCCGGAGAGACCGTCCGGCGCGCGCAGCATCGCGAGTGGGCGGTCCGTCAAGTGGGGCAGCAGCCACCCGGCGACGCTCTCGTAATAGCGGACCAGGTCAAGCTTGGTGATGCCCGTCGTCGGGTCAATGACCCTGTCCGGGTGGGTGACCTTGACGGCTGGTGCAGGTCTGGACGCTAAGGTCCGGGCGGCTTCGCGGGTGATACAGCTCGCCGGCTTGTCGAAGCGCAAGCCTTTGAACGAGGCCTGTCGCACGAGACCATCCGGGGTCCATTCGGCGAACTCAACTTCCGCGACCAATACCGGCTGGACCCAACGCTCGCTGCCGGCTGCGCGCCTGGACCATCGCCGTGGTTTGGTGGCAGTGACGTCATATGAGGCAGTAAGCACCTCAAGCGGCGTAAGGCGGGTCCACAGGTCCCGGGCCGTGCGGGCGTCCCAGCCGGTGCCGACGCTGCCGGCGTCGCAGAGCTTGCCGCCTGCGTGATATCCGAGCAGCAAACTGCCAACCTCCCCGGGCGCGCCGCTTCGATTGGTAAAGCCGCAGATGACGAATTCCTGGCGCAGCCGGCACTTGGCCTTGAACCACGTCAACGTTCTTCCTGAAAGGTACGGCGCATTGCGCCGCTTGAACACCAGACCTTCAAGACCCAGTTCCGAGGCGGCCTTGAATACCTGTGCCGGTGGCGCCACAAAGTCCTGGCTGAAGCGAAGCCGCTCCCCCGCGCGTTCCAGAAGCTGTCCGAGGAGCGCGCGCCTGGAACTCAGGGCTACCCTCCGCAGGTCCTTTCCCTCCAGGTACATCAGGTCAAATAGGAAGTAGACGATGCTTTCGCTGGAAGCGCCGTCAATCGCATTCTGCAAAGCAGCGAAGTCGGGGATTCCGTCCTTCAGCACAACCATTTCGCCGTCGAGCCATGCAGTTGAGACGGGGAGTTTTTCGACCTCTGCGGCCAGACTCGATAACTTCTTTGTCCAGTCATGTCCGCCGCTGGTGAAAAGCCGCGCGCGCCCCTTGTCAACACGCGCGAGCATCCGATAACCGTCAAACTTTGCCTCGACTATCCAGTCGCCTCCGGTCGGCAGCGACGCAGCCAGCGTCGCGAGTTGCGGCTCGAGTTTTGCGGGAAGTGGAGCCGGCGTTGCCGCGGTGAGGTCGATTGTCGAATCAGCGACGGGTGATGGATTGAGCGACCTGGGTTCGCGTTCCTCCGCAAGCCCCAGAGGCTTTGCGACGACGCTGTCAGGGAGCGCCTTGATGACATCATATTGCGCGAGCGGCTGTGCCCATTCGTCGTGTTTCTTGAAAAGAATCCACTGGTCCTGCCTGTCTTCGGGCTTCGCAATTCGCACCAACTCCCACATACCGGCGAGTTTCTCGCCGTGGAGCCTGAAAACAAGCTTGCCGGCTTTCATTCCCTCGCGCGGGTCGCCGGCCGGGTCCCAGGTTCCACGGTCCCACACGAGAACGGTACCGGCGCCATACTGCCCTGGCGGAATAGTGCCTTCGAAGCTCGCGTAGTCGACCGGATGGTCCTCGACGTGAATCGCCATCCTCTTTTCCTTCGGGTCATAGCTGGGCCCCTTCGGTACGGCCCACGACATCAAGACGCCGTCGAGTTCGAGGCGAAAGTCGTAATGCAGGCGGCCAGACCAGTGCTTTTGCACAACAAAGACCAGACGCTGGTCGTCAGTTGATGAAGTTCCAGCCGTTGGCGCGGGCTCTGGCGTGACATGGAAGTCACGTTTCTTCCGGTAGTGGGACAGCGGCGAACGTGTCCGGTCAGGAATGGCAGGCATGGCTTCAGTTTAGGACCTCAGAGGGTGAACCGAAGACAACTCGTGTTCGCGTGATGCGAGGTCACCCGAAGCGTGAGGCTTCCGAGTTACCGACCAAGAGTGGCAGAAAAAAAGCTGCCGAAGATAACTGCGTAGCTCTCTTGCCTCGTCAACTGTAAGCGAATGGCGATAGTTCATCAAGAACGCATGTGGGCTGGACGGCCTCGAGAACACTACAGTCTCATAGCAACATTTCCTTTGCGGCGTTCAACGTTTAACCAGCGCATTTACCTATAAGCCCTGCCTGAGCGGACAGGCTTCAGCGCAACCGCAAAAAAGCGTCCCTCCGCGCAATGTCGGCTGCAGCAAAGACGTCGGCAAGCTCGCAACTGGTCGCAACGCATTCGAAGCTACTGTCTTCGAAGGTGAAAATGAAATGGCGCAGGGCAATCGCCGGCGCAATGTTTGGCCACCACTCGGCGACGAGGGTCGAATTTACGACCTCGTATGCACCATACGGGCACAACCCTTTTGCATGCAAGACATGCTGACTTAGTTCCTCGTCGTTAGGTGGACCGAGGCTTTGAAAGACGGCACCGTCGAACCGGACAACACAAAATGGTTCCTCGTTCTGAACGAAGGGACCGTACCGGCTCAGGTCGGACGGCGCAATGCGGTAGACGAGTATGGTACGCCCCTCGTCCGCAATGACAAACGGTTCCGTCGATGCCGGTGCTGGCATCGGAACCGTATCGAGTAGCACGGGAATGTCACCTACCCCGCCCACTAGCGTACCCGTCGTCCCCGAGTGCATAGTACTCACACAGCAAGACCGCCTATTTAGTAATTCTATCGAAATGGCATGACAGGGGTAAGTGCCGCGCCATCGCCAGCCAGCAATCAAAAGGATGTCGACGCTCGACCATTTCATCATACATAAAATGATGAGCAAAATAGGCTCAAGGCAGGATGTCTCCAAAAGAGAAGCGTGCGTCGCCGCATCGGTGTTAGTAGGATGAATCGAGCTGGATGAACATGCTCGTAGTCCGTCCGCTTTTTCGCCGACGACCACTTCCGTCAGCAAAGCATGCGTAACTCGCTCAAGGACCGCACTGTGAGACCGGCCAGTATCATTCACAGGGGCAGGCACTACGAACGGAGAAACTGCGATGGATGACCGATTCGATAGACGAGAATTGCTGCTGCACGTCGGCGACATTCTCGAAGTGGTGAGTTGTCTGGCCAGGAAAGGTCGGCCGGACGCACCGGTGGCTCAATTGGCGAACGAGCAGGATTCGTTGCAGGACGTCGGGTACCTCCAGGCGCTTTCCCCAAGGATGACGGTGGCCGAATTTAGCGCACGCGTCGCGAGCGCGTTCTTCCTGAGGCCAAAGGAACTGCTCGAGACAGACCTCAACCGCAAGACGCTAGCGTCAACCGTTCAGCATGACCTTTTTGATGGTAACCCTGACGACTGGAAAACCTATGTCGCCCATATGCAGAAGAAGGTGAAGTGGTTTGGGACCGGACTTCCCAAGATAAAAAAAGGAGCCTCGGACGAACCGTCGCACGCTGCCGTTGAGGAAGCGAGTCCGGTCGAGGTGTCGGTCGTGGTCGCGCCGTCTGTGGAGTCGGATGCGCCTGACGAGAAGAAGGGGTGGCCTTGGCACCAGCCCGGCTCGACGTCCTGACACGCAATTACTCAGGATATCTAACTCGTATTAAAAGCGTCTTGGTGAACGCCCTTATGCTGGAAAAGTCCGACGAGCATACGTTCCTCAAGGTCCGGCAAGATGACGCGGACTTCAAGAGGCGTCAACCGTGCGTCATTTCCGCCCGGCTCCATCGCGCGGCCTCGGCCGCTGCAACGCCGCATCTGTTCCAGAAAGAACCAATTCATCGCGAGCAATCTGACCGATGGCCTCGAGTACGTTAACTGCCTCCCCACGAGTTCGTCTTGCGTCTGACAGGCCGAACACAGTCCACCCCAACCCTGGAATACAGCCCGCCGCCACGCCACGGTTGCATCCCAGCAGCCGAGTCGCCCGTATATGCAGGAAACGCAGCGCTATGGGGCTGTGCGATTAGAGACACTCATCTCGTTGAGCCAATCGAGCAACGGCCGTGTCATTTAGGGCAGCGGTCCGCGACTAACACGTATTCCTCTGGTATTCACACCGCAAGCGTCTCGTTTCCGGGGTGAATCTACCGTTTGTGTACCGCCGCTACGCAATCGGTCCGTCGATATCGGCACATGGAGTCTCGACGCGACCTGGGCGTGTCGAACTTCCAGGAGACAAATCATGAAGAATCTGACATTGAAAACCGTCCTGACCTGCGGCATCGTCGCTGCAACCTGCGCGTCGGGCGCCGTATTTGCAATGGGTGGCGGCAACGGCAATGGTGGGAGTGGCGGAGGCAACGCGCATGGCGCGGCGACTGCCGGCATGACCTACCACGGGGACCCTGTCTCGAGCCCGCTGGATACGATGCACGGCGAAATGAAAAACAGCACATCCGGGTATGGCGGCGTATCCGATAGCACCAGCGCAAGTGGTAGCTTATCCCCCTCGGGATTGGCTACCTGTGGTCATTTGCCACGATGCAACGCCGACAGCCGCCACTAAACAAACGAGTCGAAAACGGTGGGGCTTTCGCGGAATCGACTTGCCTCACCGCTGCACCCGTGCCCAGCCTTTCAAGCAGACCGTGACAGCCGCGTTTCTGCCAGAGAAACAAGGTCACGGGAACGGACAGATTCGCGGAAAACGTACCGGGCGACCGCTTTGTGGGTGGGTTCCCCAATCTGCTCCACAGAGACACCCTCGACCCCGATGTTATGCGCGGAACCCTGCTGCTCAATCACAGCGCTGCAACGTTCCAATGGTTCGAAACCTTTCCACAGTTCAACGAGCAAACGACGGGGGCGCAGCCGGCTCCGTGGTCCGCGGAGACGTTCGCGCGCAAGTAGTGTGCAAGAAAAATCCCAGCCGAAAGGCTACAACGAAAAAACCCGACTCGCTGGAGTCGGGTTTGAGGAGAGGCGTCTGTTACTGGTTCGCGGGAGCGGCGAGCGCGTCGTCAATCCAGCGGTCGAGCGTCGGTCCACTGCGGATGTACCGGTTGTCCGCTGTCGCTACATGCAGTCCGGCATCGTGCTTGATTGGCTGACCGTAGCCGCCGTTCTCGCGCAACCATGTCGCGACGGCTTTGGGGTCGTCGGACGCGAATCGGCACTTTGGAAACATGAAGTGCTCTTCGATGACGCGGAACTTGTCCTCCCGTGTCGGAGCGTGACGTTTCATGGTTGGAAACATGAGATTCTCCTTGTTTCCTGCAATTATTGTGACTCAAGTATAGGCGTGCCGCTTCGGCCGCGCGCCGGCAAACTCGGCAGTCGGACGCATGAAAAACCCGGCTACCCCTTCTAGGGCGACAGCATTTGCGTAGTCGTTGCCATGGAACCCTGTGCCGTCAGGTCCTGCCATGCGCACAAGCGCCGGTACGCATCCGTTCCCGGCAGCTCCGTTTCACGCTGCTATGATTGTGGTGCCCCTGCTGCAAGCACGAGGCTCAATCAAATCATTTCGTCCCCATTTTGACGTGTCGGGCTATCAAGACCACTACGCTACCCTCGGTGTCAGAGAAAGCGCGTCCGCGCAGGAAATCAGGCAGGCCTATCGCCGGTTGGCGATGAAATGGCATCCGGACAGGAACCGCGATAACGTCGCGGCAGCAGAGCGCGCGTTCAAGCGGCTCGGGGAAGCCTATCAGGTGCTCGGCGACCCGAAACAGCGCGAACTTTATGACGTGTGAACGCCGGTCTAAATCCGACACTAAACGACGGCGTTTCGGAATTGAGCCGTTAGACGACCTATTCTCGTTGAGCAGTGTGTGGGGAACACGTACAGCAGGGTATCGATGACGCTTTGTGCGTCGTAAGGAGCCCGTAGGGCGAGTGCAGACGCGCAAAGCGCGTTGAGGATGACGGCGGGGAGCGGTTGCGGTAGAAAGGCGCAGCGCCGAAGAAACCACTGGCGCGACACCGGTAAACCGCCAAGTTCACCCCGGAGTCGCGCCACACAAGTCGCAATGCAAAGCCACGGGGCTTAACAGAGGAGCGCGTGCAGCCGCAGTATTCCACGGCTCGTGCGCCCCTGTCTATCGCATTGTCTTCGGCGTTCTACGGGGATCGCCGATGACCGAAGGCAATGCCGGTGGCATGCTGCCCACGGGCCGTTTCTTCCTGTGCGCCCGCTGCCGCACGCAGGTGTTCATTTGCCGCCGATGTGATCGAGGCCAGATCTATTGCGCCGGCGGCTGTGCGCAAGCAGCCCGGCGCGCCAGCTTGCGCGAAGCGGCTCAACGTTACCAGCGCTCTCGCCGCGGGCGTCTTGCCCATGCGCAGCGCGCCCGTCGCTATCGGGCGCAACGCAATAAAGTGACGCATCACGGTTCACCTGCGACGGCGCCCAGTGCTCTACTGCCAGCGGACTCGATGCACGCCGCTGGCACTCATCGTCGCGTCACAACCTCGGTACCGGCGACGAAGCATTGCCACCTATGCGGCTGTGCCTGTTCGCCGTTCGTGCGCCTTGGCCCGTTGCGCCGTCGAGCTCCTCATTGCATCTACCGATTCCGAGGAGGCTCTGACGGTGACGATTGACGCTGAACTCGAAGCCCATATCCTGCGGCTCTACCACGTCGAGAAGTGGCGCTGCGGCACGATCGCGCAGCAACTGCACGTGCATCGCGGGACTGTCAAACGTGTGCTCGCACAGGCTGGCCTACCGCGCCACGGTCCGGCGCCGCGCTCTTCGATGATCGAGCCGTACCTGCCGTTCATTCGCCAGACGCTCGAGAAGTACCCAACGCTTACCGCCAGCCGCCTGTACGGCATGGTGCGCGAGCGCGGCTATCAAGGTGGCCCCACGCACTTCCGGCATCTGATCTCGCTGCATCGGCCACGCCCGGCTGCCGAAGCGTATCTGCGGTTGCGCACCTTGCCCGGCGAACAGATGCAATGCGACTGGGGGCACTTCGGCCACCTGCAAATTGGCCGCGCGCGCCGGCCCTTGATGGCCTTCGTGATGGTGCTCTCGTACTCGCGCGACCTGTATCTGCGCTTCTTCCTCGACGCGCGCATGGAGAACTTCCTGCGCGGTCATATCGGCGCCTTCACCCGCTGGGGCGGGCTCGGCAGGGTCATCCTCTACGATAACCTCAAGAGCGCCGTGCTCGAACGCCAGGGGGACGCCATTCGTTTCCACCCGACGCTGCTCGCCTTCGCCGCGCACTATCGCTTCGAACCGAGACCGGTGGCGATTGCGCGCGGCAACGAGAAGGGCCGCGTCGAGCGTGCAATTCGTCATGTCCGCGACGCGTTCTTCGCGGCCAGGCAGTTCACCGATCTGGACGATCTGAATGCGCAAGCCGAGCACTGGTGCCGCACGCAGGCAGCCGATCGCCCGTGCCCGGAGGATCGAGCGATCAGTGTGCGCCAGGCGTTTGCCCAGGAGCAGCCGATGCTGCTTGCGCTACCGAAGAACCCGTATCCTGTTGAGGAAACGCTCGCCGTCAAGGTCGGGAAGACGCCCTATGTACGCTTCGATCTAAACGACTACTCGATCCCGCACACGCACGTGCGGCGCACGCTCACGGTACGCGCCGATCTCGAGCAGGTACGCGTGCTGGACGGTGCCGATGTCATTGCGCGTCACGATCGCAGCTACGACCGCGGCGCGCAAATCGAAGAGCCGGTTCACATCAAGACACTCGTCGGCGTCAAACGCGAGGCTCGCCATCATCGTGGCATGGATCGCCTGGCCAGGGCCGCCCCCGCCAGTCAGGATCTGCTGCGCGGCGCGGCCGAACGCGGTGCGAACCTGGGCACCATCACGGCAGCGCTGCTGCGCATGCTCGATCGCTACGGCGCCGCGCAATTGCAGGCCGCGATCGGCGATGCGCTCGAAAGCGGTGTGCCCCACCCGAATGCCGTGCGCCTGGCGCTGGAGCGCCGTCGCGAAGCGCGTCAATTACCCCCGCCGCTGGCCGTGTGCCTACCGCCGCACGTGCGCCAGAAGGACGCGCCGGTTCAACCCCACCGGCTCGATACCTACGATCAACTTGCTGGAGGTCCCGATGAGCTCGCTTGAATCATTACGTATGCGTGCGCAGGAATTACGTTTGCACGGGCTGCTTGCCCACTGGCCCGAGGTTGCGCATGAACCGTGGGTCGCGCCGCTGGTGCAGTGGGAGGAAGACGAACGGGCGCGCCGATCACTCGAGCGGCGCATCAAGGATGCGCATCTGGGTGGCTTCAAGGCGTTGTGCGACTTCGACTGGAGTTGGCCGTCGCGGTGTGATCGCGGCGCCATCGAAGATCTGATGACACTCGGGTTCCTGAAGGACGCCGCGAACGTCGTGCTCATCGGCCCAAACGGCGTGGGCAAGTCGACACTGGCGAAGAACGTCGCGCATCAGGCACTCGTGCATGGACACACGGTGCTGTTCACCACCGCCGGCAATATGCTGGGCGAACTCGCTGCGCTCGATAGCGATTCAACGCTGCGCCGGCGCCTGCATCGCTATGCTGCGCCCGACGTCCTTGTAATCGACGAGGTCGGCTACCTCTCGTACTCGAATCGCCACGCCGATCTGCTGTTCGAGCTGATCAGCCGGAGATACCAGAACAACAGCACCATCGTTACATCGAATCGACCGTTTGCCGAATGGCACGAGGTGTTCCCGAACGCCGCCTGTGTCGTGTCGCTCGTCGATCGCCTCGTGCATCACGCCGAGGTCATCCCGATCGAAGGCGAATCGTATCGCTTGAAGGAAGCGCGTGAACGGGCCGACAAACGCGCCCGCCAGCGCAGTCCCGGTAAATCCGCCAAAGGAGGCGAGTCCTCATGAAAGCCCCGCCGCTGCCTTCCGGCCGCACCCGCGGCTTAAGCTTCATCGTCCCCGCGGACTGGACGCCCGAACAGGCGCTCGCCGTGTTTGAACTGCTCGACGACCTGCGTGAAGTGATCTGCGCACGCTATCTGTCCGACATGCAGCAGGTCCTGCGCCAAGATCGCCGGCAACGCGAGCCGCCGTTCAACGAGCACGACCCGCCGTTCTGATCAACGCTGCGCATACAACGAAAGGGGCCCGCGCGGCCCCTTTGTACTTGAGTGAACCGCTCAGCCTTGCGCCGTCGTTTAGCGTCGCTTTTACACCGGCGCTAACATGACGCGACGCGGCTCAGGCAGACGCCCAATATGAACGGTTTTGGCACGCAGGAGCCGTTCCGGTCAAATGTCGACCCGTTTGACGCCTATCGTGCGGCTCCTGAGCGTGGCAAGGACCTGAAGGCGAAAGTTTCCGTACCGTTGGAGACCCTCGTATTGGGTGGCGAAATCGAAGTGAGGCTTAACGGCCTCGCGACCTGCGCCGCATGCGCCGGTCACGGCCGGCTCGACGGCTACTCGGGGTGCGACCGGTGCGGAGGCAGAGGCTACACTGAAGCGGGCTCTGTGTGCCGAAAGTGTGGCGGCGCCGGTGTACTGGTCCGGCCGAAGTGCTACCTCTGTCGCGGCACAGGCATGACGAAGCAGAAGCAGACGCTCTCCATCAAAGTGCGCGCCGGCACGCCATCGAATGCGACACTGCGGGTACGCGGCACGGGCGAGCCGAGCCCGCATGGCGGTCCGCGCGGCGACTTGCTTGTCACCTTTAGCGTTAAGCCGCATAAGCTCTATAAGCTCTCAGGCCTCACGCTCACAGCCAACATCACGGTCGACTTCGTAACTGCACTGCTCGGCGGCACCGCGCAATGCGAAATCTTTGGTCGCACGGTCAGGGCGGCGATTCCAGCGGGAACACGTGCAGGACGGCTTATCACTGTGGCCGGGGAAGGCTTGAAGCACCCGAGGACTGGCGAATGCGGTGACCTGAAGCTGCGTGTGGTTCTGGACCTGCCGGAGGGCGCACGCAAGCTTACGAAGGAACACAAGGAAATCCTCAAATCAATGTTCGAGGCGGCGGCCGCGCGCAGTTGAACGCCGTTTGCTGCAAACAGGGAATGGCATGCTCACTCGGGCGCCACCTGCAACGCGGTGGCAACCTGGCTGTTCCGCGAATTCATTGCGACTAGGTGGTACGTGCCTACGCCTCACCTTTTTGCGCACGACCACCGATGACGTACACAGGCCGTAAGACATGCCTGCGCAGCAGCAGCCGCACGACATAACCGAGGCTAACGTTCGATAGCTGTGCGAGCTCGGCGACTGACATCAAATCGAGTTTGTGCAGTCCCTGTACTAGCGCTGTCCATCGACGTGCATTGCGAGACGTATCATCAACAGCCTTGGTTCCCGAGGTTACTCCACAGACTAAAGGATATAAATACGAGATATCTGTCCCATGCTGTCAGTGAACTGAAACACATTCAGTCGGCCGGCTCTGACGTCAAGCAAAAGCCGCTCAACGTCCACAATAGCGTGCGCAAGGGACGGATTGTATTCAACTTCGGACATCAGGTCCTGCCTTCTCTCGAGAAGGCGTTCAATTGCGCTGGCGCGGGAGACAAGAATTTGCTCCATCGACAACCGCCAATCAGCTAGAGCGAGTACCGGCTAACGCTGCACCGGCAGACCACTCGGGTTGGAGGCGCGAACCACCTCAAAACAATTCTCTTCTGCCCCACTTCGACGCCCCCTCACGCGCGCACCATGGGCATAAAGCGACAACGTTGATGCCCCTTCCGGAAAGCTTAGACGACGTTCGAAGTCACTGGAAAGTATTCATGTAGACAGGTTGCCAGGCCGAGGTAACTCTGCCCCGTCCGACGCTCGCAACAACCTCGTGCGATGCCTGTATTTCATTCGCCGTTCGAGGAAGCTGGCGCGAGACACCAATGGCGAAGTTCTTCAGGACATCACCGACTGGATACCCGTAGCGGTCGTCATTTACCTTGAAGTCATCGAGCCTCATCCGAGCCACTTGGACCGCCTATCGGATTGTGGCTGATAGCGAACCCGTGGACGTGGATGAATTGGACCGGACGGGCGCGGTATTCGTGGCTCGTCCGATGGTCCACCGGCACACGAACGGCACATTGCCCTCTTGTCTACTGCAGGCAAGCGGTCAACCCGAGATGCTGGCCATAGTTTGAATGACCTGTCTCGCATTGCTTCGCCGTCGCCTGAGGGAGTCTTTCGTTCTTGAACCAGCCCGTCTCGAGGAGGTGGTCCACGCACATGTAATGGAACGCTCGCACAAACGGTGCGCGGAAGTCGAGTCGGGGATTCTCAGAAAACATGGTTGCGGCTGACTCGGCAAAGAGCACCACCGGGAAGTTCACGTCACACGTTGAGCAAGCGTCTGCGACCAACTTGAGATAGATATCCGCTCAAGCCAGTCAGTGCCGCCTCCATTTGCGGCCCCAGCCAGATTCGCTCCGTTTCGAGACGTTTGCGATTGTGAGGCAACGACCACTAACAGACTTTGCGAGAAGTTGAGAGGCAACCAGATAGGTGAGGAGTTCGGCTCTCGCTCGAAGGTCCAGATTCAGGGGTTGGGGCATGGCGTTGTCATCGTCGCTAAAAACAAGATGTCCTGCCGCGCAGGCCTAACAGGCAGAGCCTCACCACCACAAAACGAGCCAATCACTGCCGTACAGCGAGCGCACAAATGACTCTGTACGAAGCGCTAGCGGCTCTAGCCTATAACCATTCGACCTCTTCATGTGCCTCACGACGACTAATCCGCCGCGCATTTTTTCTATTTGTTTGTCGCTCAATTTCATTGAGTTCGTGCACGAACTCAAGCAACGTATTACGTTGATGTTCCGTCAGACACGGCGTTTCAAGGCGTTCGTTCAGCCGGTTGCGCCAATATTCAACAAGCATCATTTCCGGCGCACATTGGACCACGGTCGCACGCATAACCCGGCCGATATGCATGATGTCACGCTCGACAACTGGATTCATCTTCGCCCCCGGAATCTGTTAATCCTCGTTCCCCGCGGGACGCTTAGCGCCTCTTGCTTAAACGTACACAATTGAGAGTTTCGATGCAATCTGCCGTTAACGAAAGCTAACGATAGCTTCATGATTAGAACGAGAATTTGGCAATTTCTCTGCCCACTCACATCGAAAACGGAATCGATGTCCCGGTAACAAGGTCGCAAGCTGCAGGCATTGGACCATTTTGCCATCAGGGCGGCCGCCTGAGTGCCACCATGCAGAAGTTGAATAGGTAGTACGTCGCATGCAAACGGCATGAGTTGCTCCCAACCTGGGACTATTAAGTGTATTGCGAGGGCAAGGCGCTCCTTCACTGCCCCGGGCTGACGGCGACAAATAGCCCGCTCACAGAGACAATGCGCCCTGGCGTCCAATTCCTCAGCTTTTCGAACCGGTTCCGGCCAACCAAATTCGTCAATTATTGCTGCATCGCACACTCCTGAGCAAAAGTTCGTCAGGGGTTCCTATCGGCACACTGCCTTGCAACCGGGGTTTCCCTGGATGACGCCTGTACTTCAATGTCGGCGGGCCTGTCGGGGATGCTCACACACCACGCATAACACTTGAGCGCAACAAGCGATTGACATTTTCACTCCGACCTCTAGAATGGGATTTCGCTGCATCGCAACAACGCTTCCTACTCGCGGCTCGCCGTTCGATATTCCGTTCAGCGGACTTCTGGACATTTCGCATATGGAGTTTGTGATGAGCAGTCTCGACCTCGAGCAATCCATCGCCGCGCAGAAAGCCAGCCTTGAAGCAATGTTCGGTATCCTGAGCAAAGCTTTCGTGAGCATTGAAAAGCTCGCCAGTCTGAACCTGCGGGCATTCAAAACAATCCTCGCTGAACATCAGGAAGTCGCAGCCAGGGCGTTATTGTCCAAAAACCCGCAGGAGTTGCTTTCGCTGGCGGCGCAACCTGCAGTAGAAAAAGCGCAGTCGTACTGGCAGCATGTGTACGAAATCATGTCCAGCACCCTGGCCGATTTCACCGAGACTTTTGAAACGCAGTTCAAACGACACCAGCACGACTGGCAAGCGTTCGTTGAAAACCTCGCGAAGTACGCGCCCGCTGGAAGCGAGGCCGCCGTGTCCGCATGGAAGACCGCCATCGACACTACCAGTGCGACGTTTGAAACTGCCCGGAAGACCACAAGGCAGGCGGGGCAGATTGTTGAAAGCAACGTCAGCGCCGCGCCTGACACTGCGACCCGCTCGACCAGGCGGGGCATTGAACAAGCCGAAGCCGTTGAGAAGGAGTAGCCCTGCTGGCGTCGGCCATGGCCTTCAGATGTTTAAGGCGAGCCCGCTCTTTTTTCGAGTGTTCTTTTCTGGCGACTACCTGTGCGCCGCGGACGTCGCGACGACGCTGCCGGCCTCAGCGTGGCACGTTTTGGGGTCCGCCCTTGCCGAAATATCCGGTTTCAGAACTCACAAGCTTGTGGCCATCTTCGCGGTCGTGGACGACGTTAAAGGGATGACAGCGGGAATCCGCGACTAGGCCGACGCCTTCTCGAGTTCGTGACTCGACTGCGACGTGTCGACGCGGAGCGTCTTGCTGGACCTTCGTCGATGTCAACCGAAGAAGTCAGGTGCCCGCACGGAAATTATCCGCCTTCGGTGATGGCCTGAACCAGGTCTACCGCGTGGGCCTCGGACTTGCTGGAACTGAATATGAAGAACGCAAATCACTGGTCACTTCGGTATCAGGTGGAAAAATGGCTTGCGCCGGCTTCCACTTCACTTGTTCACGTGACCGAATTCGGTCGGACACGCTGGGGCCGGACACGTTATGTCTGCGTCGAGACGTCATCATCTGTCGGTGTGCGCGTGCTGTTCTTCTTTCGGCACGATGACGGCACCTGGCACGTGTTTCCGCCTGCCGTCGACAGGCGGAAGTCGACCGCGGAACCCGTTGCGGCGTGAGACGCCAAAGTTCGAGCTCCATACATCCGCATTTTGTTAGCAATTCCGGTGGACGGGCCTGACTCGCAAGAGGAAGCAACAGACGCGCGTACCAAAGCCATCGTCAGTAATCTTGCCCGTTAAACGCCACGAGGATTACTTGTGCGCCAGTCACAGAGGAAGCAGCGTCCGTAAGCGTGAACGTGATATCGCGTTGCACCTTACGCCTCTACGTCTTGTTGCATCCGTCAGCGAGCGGTTGCCGGAGACGTCGCCCCGAATCGCGACCCAATCAACTTGGGTGGCTTGTCGAGCGTAAGCCGAGCCTTGGAGTCGGTCAGTTCAGGGGCGCTCTATCGCGTGGCCACGGGAGGTTTAACATGAAACTAGACGTCACGACGTTCCGGCAACTGCGCCGTCTCGCTCCGATTCTCGATGACGTACTCAACACAGGCGAGGTCGAGCACGCAGGACAGGCCGTGGACCTTGCTTCCATTGCTCAGTTATGCTTACTGTTGTTCAACGCGTACCACGACCAACACCCGGTCGAGATTGCGCGCGGACCGGGACAGTTGTGAGATAAAGCGACCGCTGCCTAAAACGAATCATGCCGTCCAATATAAGAGCCATTCTCTACAGATGTCTTTAACTTCTTCGCCTTTCGAAGACTTCATTGAGACATCAAAGCCATCAAATTGGATGGAAGTCTTTTTATGGGCATAGCCGTCTCACGAAACGCGCGGCGTGTCGCAACAAGGCTTTACTCACTCACATCGTCTCAGATAGCAGCAGAAACAGCCATCATCCACGTACCGATACTGTTCAACGCTACCGTGGAAATCAAGGTTCGGGTCTTGCATTCTTCTGGTCGATGACAGTGCCGATGCCCACGGAAGCTCTGGCGATGCCGCTGGCGCTGGACACCTGCTTACCTTTCGGTCCCTGCTTTACTTCCAACGTGGCGTTCCCGTTTTCCTGCCGCGGCTCTGGCGCGACGACAAACTGTGCCGCTTTCGATAGGCCATTAACCATCCGCGTGGACGTTTGCGATAGTTCACGTTATTTCACCGCTACTAATCCGCTACCGAACGCGGCGTCTGCTGTCACCCGACCGGAAGCTCAACCACGGACTTGCCCTGCAGCGAACACAGCGCCCAGCGATTACGTCTGACTGTAGAAGCCTGTTGCTTAACTTTTGCTGCGCATGTTTCTCTTCATACGAATCATGGGCTTGGGCCAATTGCCCGTACGATTATCCACAGGCTTATCCACCTTTTCGGTGCACAACTCTTCATACATATTGCGCCTTGATACCATGAGTCCCGTGCAGCCACCTGTCGGCGCTTTGGCGGGTTCACGCCGGCAGAGCGAGTCGCGAAACGCGACCCTTGCTGCGCATGTCTCTCTTCATGCGAGTCAAATGCGCGTGCTCATTGCCGAAGATTATCCACAGGCTCATCCACTTTCCCGCTGCACAACTCTTCACACGTAAGCAACGATAACTTCGGCTCGGTGGTTATCCCGCGGTTCGCCAGAACGCGCTACGGACATCACCACATCGTCGCGACGTCGGAGTTTCGAAGGCATGGAAACACCACTCCTGCAGTCCTATTCTGGAAGAGCAGCACTGCGTAGGCGCAACAGGGACCTTTCCCGCACCGGCCACTTTGCCACATTGGCCATCCGGCATGGATGTCGAGGGGCGGTTGGCCCTGTGACCGGAGGGGCCAGACGATAATGCGGTCGGCGCCGGCTGGAGCTCGGTACGGTGCCAAACACTTCAGGTGTCCATACGGTGTCAGTGCTGGAGTTGCCTGACGAACATGCTGACGCTTTCTTTGCCCGCATACTCGACGACGAGCAAGGCGCCATAGCGAGGTGTGAGGGAGATGCCAACTTTGAAGGAAGACGCATTCAGCGCATTTGAGCGCCAGGGCTGGGAACAGCTGGCCCGGTCGTATCACTGGTACTACGCCGATTTGACGACACAGGCGACTGATGCGCTGCTCGCCGCACTGGATGTGCGCAAGGGCATTCGCTTCCTCGACGTCGCGTCCGGACCCGGCTATCTTGCAGCTGCGGCCGCGGTGCGCGGTGCCAATGTCGTTGGCATTGACTTCGCACCGGCCATGGTCGAACTAGCGGCACGCCTTAACCCAGGGGTCACCTTCAAGGTGGGCAGTGCAGAAGACCTGCCGTTCGCCGACAGGAGCTTCGACGCGGTTGGCAGCAATTTCGGGATGCACCATTTCGCCCGCCCCGAGACCGCACTTGCAGAGGCATTTCGCGTCCTGCGGCCAGGCGGCCGGATTGCCTTCACCGTCTGGGCGAGCCGCGACCAGGCAGTCGGGTTAGACATGGTGCTCAAAGCCATTGAGGCGCATGGCGAAACGGACGTCGCCCTGCCGGAAGGCCCGCCGTTTTTTCGGTTCAGCGACTGGGGCGAGTGCTCGCGCGTGCTGCTCGAAGCGGGCTTTGCAGAGCCCAGGGGCCAGGAGGTGCCTCAGACCTGGTCTATCCGCGCGCCAGAGACACCCCTCCACGCGCTGATGCGCGGCTGCGTGAGGGTGGCCGCCATTCTGAATGCGCAAACACCCGAGGCCCTGGCACTGATTGAGAAGGCGGTCTCGGAAAGCGCGGCCCCGTACCGGGTCGACGACGAGGTTCGGGTGCCGATGCCCGCCGTGCTTGCTTCTGCGCGAAAGCGCTAGGGGTTATCTGCCCGGAAGACCGCGGCCGTCGCCCGAATTCGAATGGTCGCTCGCGGTGCGGCGTTCGCTGCCGGTCGGCCTGGACGCGCTTGTCGCGCGCATTTCGGGCGTCCCTCACTCGCGTCACAACCTCCTCTCAAGGCACTCTGGCATCGGGTTTTGGACGCACGACCACGCTTTCCTGCACCGTCGGCTCACTGCGGGCGACGACTCCTGAAAGCGACGGGCACATCATTGGTCGCCCTCGCGGTCACGCTGTTGGTCACGAGTTGTGGAGGCTGCGACAGTGCAGGTGCGTATGGTTCGGCAGCCACCAGGGATTCGGCTTCGTCGACGCCGGCAAACGGGGGATAGGACGTCTTAGGGCGCCGACGCCCATCCCTGCCGTGAGGCCCATGTCGTCATTTCAGCAGGCACCTTATCCAATGGCGGCATCAAAATAATTGCAGGAAATCTTGTCTCGACGCACTCCGGCTCCTTGCCGGCACCGCGGTCAACCTGTCGCTACTCCATCCGTCGTTCCAACCCACAATGGTGGCTCAGCGCAGCAACGCCAGGACTGGTCTATTTCACAGCAGCACGCTCCTTCTTTCGCAGCGACTCCGATAGTGAGTCTGACGAGACGCACGCTTCCAACGCCACGATGGCTTTCCTCGCGACCGCCAACGTTTCCTCACATACAGCCAGTTCCTCTGACTGGGGACAACCACCGTGTGCACTTACTTGTGCAACCGCACTTCGTGCCTTTCTGAGAGCACCATCCGGAGACCCAGCGTCTCTAATCAGAGCGGCGATATTGAAGACAGTGCCTGAGGGCAGTGAGACGTACTCCGGGCATGCGCATTCGGCAGCGTTCCCGGCCAACAGTAGCGCCGCGAACATCCCCGGGGCAAGCACGGGAGGGCGATTGACACGACCCAGAATGGCTTTCACGATTCGCCTCCTTTAAATGCCGTCGTCGCTCATGTTGTTCAAGGCGGTTGTACTACATTGAACGCCACTACTCCGCGAGCCAATTCTGCGTATTCGCCCACGCCACTACATATTTGAAGACTGCCCATCGCCTGCCCACCTGTGACTATCGTCGAGAGGGCTGCGTAATCCTGGCCAACAGACATCAAGAGATTTGCGGCACCAGACGCGGAACCGAACGTCAACTCTATCCGCCGACGGTTGTATCCGTAATTCCATGGGGTTAGGGTCCACCAACAGAGATTTGATATGTCACGTCCTCCAGGAAGCCGGGAACGGCCCCTTCAACATGGACTGTATGTAGTCCCGGAGAAAGCGGCTTTATCATCAGCCAATATCCGTCACTAACCGAATACCCCATACCAGCGCGCGTGCTATCGGTTTCGGCAGTAAACCAGTTTCTCTCTGGAATATTGAAAAAGAACAGAGGCGACTGCACCCGGAAGGGGCTTGGCGTTCGCGTCAATGCGCTCACCGGTACGCCGTCTACCGACGCTTTCAAACTGCTCGGAATTATCATGTTCGCCAGGGTCTTGGCGCAAACCCTACAGCTTGTATCGTCGGTGCATGGACTCGGGATGAATTGAGGCGACGGTTCGAGGTTCGAGCACTCAGCGGTAAGCAAAGGCACCATAATATAACGACCGGTGGGCACTTTACATTGCTCAACGACGCCATCGCTCGGTGTGCCAAGAGCCGGTTCCGCCAGGAACCAGACCGGTCCAGATTGATTAGCGCTGCAGTGCTGTCCGGTGGAGTAAAACGTCGGGTTGGGCAAGTTGTTCCCGAAGGGAAGCGCCAGCATCCATCCCCACCAAGCTGCAGACCACTGGCCGTATGTCATCCCTTCAACGACTTGCTGCGGTGGCACCACTTCCGGATTCTGGCTTTGCGCGCATGCGGTCCTGCTAATGGACACCAGGACCATGCCGATGATGAGAGAGGTGAGCCCGAGGCGCCAATGTATCCCGTGACGGTCCATTTGTTATCTCCTTCAATTTGGCCTTCGCATTCGCGATGTTCGACCATCGATGCGAAGCAAAGCTGGCTCGGTCTAATTCAAACCTTCGAGGAGAATGGATAGCAACGCTGCGCCATTCTTTGATTTAAGGTGCTCTCAGATGATTGAGCAAAAATCTGCTGAAATTGACGTCGACAACACCATATTGAACGCGTTACGTTAGTTGTAGTAGCTGTACGCCCTGAAGGAAAGTTTACGACGTCTTGTTTAATCTGGCCGTATTCGTCACATCAAAATCAAATTCAGTTTCAGCGTCGCCAGGGCGCGACACGCGCACCCACTTCGGGCTTCCCTCGCTCGCGTCAAGACCTCCCCTCAAGGCACTGTGGCATCGAGTTCCGGACGCATGACCACGCTTTCCTTCGCCGTCGGCTCATTGCGGGCTACGACGAAGACGGCGGAGGTCGGACTGCGGTTAACGGCGACATGGGGAACGCTCGCAGGGGTGAAGATGTAATCGCCAGGGTGCGCCACTTGCCGGTCTTCAAGTTCTTCCCCCGTATAGAACTCGATTTCGTCGCCGCTTAGCATGTAATGCGCGGTGTCATGGCGTTCGTGGATATGGGCCCTGGTTCTGCCTCCGGGCGGGACGGACACCGCGCCGAGGTAGAGGACCTCGGAGCCCACCGTCTCCTTGCTGATACCGGGGGCGTGCACGGAGCCCTGTTGGGACGTGTAGCTGGCGCCACCGCGAACGACACGGCACACTTTCGCCTTGGGTGAGACTTCCATTTCGCACCTCCGGTAATCAACCCACCTATCCCTCAAGCCATGCTAATCACTATAGGCGACGTCAGCCCCGTCCTGAAGGGCGGACGCTCCAGTCTCCGGACCACATGCGGTACCCAGATGCTCGACGAACTGGAGGGCTTTGCGTCCGCGTAGCGGGACTCGCCGAGGCGCGCGAGTTTGGCGGCTCCGACCCGATGCGTCAATGCGGCGCCAGTTCGTTTGACGTGCGACCGTGGCTGACTCCCCACTGCCCGGCGGGCACCCGTCGCACGCCGCCATTCAATTCGAGCGCAACCGGTTCGCCGCACGAATCGCAGTTTGCCTGTTCACCTTCGTGCAAATCATCCACCTCGCCTCAACTTAGACGACGAGCTGTCAGTCGATGCGCTGGGACGCTGCGCCACTGGCCCCACTGAAAAATGAGAACAATTCGCTTTACCTCGCGCTGCCTCACGGGTTTGGGCTTGCATGGATACGGACTACCAGAACCATCTCTCGAAGACGTCTGTTGTCTATGCAACATAGGTTGTCTCGCAGTGCCTGGCAGGAAACGGTCGACAAGCATGCCCTTCCCCCAAGGATGGAAGCGCCGCGGGATGTGGCGTTCTGACAGTTTTACGACGGCGCGAGCGACAGACACGGATTTGTGTGCAGGGTGTCACATACGGTGACCGCGATATTGGGCATTCTTTCCTGAAGAAAAGGGGAAACGACACAGGTCGAGGCCCGAATATGAGCGCAGTAGCACTGCTGCCGCAATTGGGGGGACTATGAATTCAAATCAAGAAGCTGCGCGATGTGTCAGAATTGGTAACTGCGCGCCAGTTAGCTGGTGGATGACTGACCGGGACGTCCTGGCGATGTTTCCAGGAGAGGAAACGCGATTACATGCGCCGATGCGCCATAGAAGGCCCAAAAGCCTCGCGTCCTTCGCCATTTCTAAAATCACGGTCGGAGCCTGGGAATGTACCGCTCACTTCTTTTTCGGATGCGACGCCCTGTTGAACGAAATAATAGTTATACCGCTTGACCAGAATCCTGTCGGCTGCTTCGAATCATGGCTCATGCTTCTTGCCGCGGCCTATGGCCGCGCGGAACAGCAGTCAACTTCCAACGACCTCGCAGTCTGGCACTTGCCGGGTACGACAGTCCGGCTCCAAAGGATAGATGCAACCGCACTCGGCATGCCTCTGGTCAGCATTCGATACCAACGACGCACGTAAAACATCGCCGAAAGTGTGTTGAAGCGAGACCGGATATCTGGCCAAAGGCCACCGATTTATCTGCTGTCGTCCCGTGCTTGCGCAGCTTCGCTTGGAATCTGAAACAAGTTGCTTGGCGCCTCGTATGCCGGAGGAGTCTCGGCATATAACCAGGCGCCGGGGCGCGGCCTGGACGGTACCAGGTGAGACGGTCTGCGTGCTCGATGCCTGACGCTGCGCGCCCTGGCGCTTCAACGCGCGATTGTGACGACATTGCTCTGCGAATCGTACATCACCCCAGTCGGCCCATCAGAGATGGGAATGACGCCCATCTGCTGCGTTGAATCAATGAGGGTTCCACTCGTCACGTTTGCCTGGAGGCCGAACCGCACGGTGTGAATCCGTGTAGCCGGGCTGGTCGGAATCGTCGGCGTTCTAGGTACTTTCGACTTGAAGAGGAAGCACAATTGGCTGGCGTCGCGTGGGCACGCGCTTGGGTCGACAACCACGGGTTAGACATTACTGTGATTACAAGGCGATGCGACGCTCCTACCCAGAGGGGCGCCAATATTTTGACAGTGACAGCATCTAATATGCAGAACCGAGTGGGAGGTATAAGGTCGATTCGCTACAGATGTCTTTATCTTCCTCTCTTCTGGACGAGGACTTCGTTTAGACGTCAAGCCATCAAGTGGATGTGACTCTTTTTAGCGGGTTTGAGTGCAGCGCGTAGCGCTCCATCAATCAGCGCAGTTGGTGAAACGCCTCCCGGCAGGCAATGTCGGCTGCTCTATAGATGCCGGCGAGTCGACAGTCGCTCGCGACGCATTCGAAACTACTGTCTTCGAAGGTAATGATGAAATGGCGAAGGGCAATCGCACGAGGAGCATTCGGCCACCACTCGGCAACAAGAGTCGAATAAAGGACCTCATAGGCGCCGCTACAGCATAAGCCCTTTGCATGCAGGACATGTCGGCTCACCTCTTCATTGTTGGGTGGCCCGAGGCTTTGGAACACAGCGGCGTCGAAACGCACGAGACAAAACGGCGCTTCATTTCGAGCGAGAGAGTTATATCGGTGAGGCTCGGACGGTGCAATGCGGTAGACAAGCATGGCTCGACCTTCGTCGGCAATGACAGATGGGTCAGTCGAGACAGGCGCCGGCCTCGGAACCGAATCAAGGCGCACCAGAGTTTCACCTCTGTCGCGTGCAAATGAAGTTACCAGGTCGGGTTGCATCGAGCGTCGGCGCCATTTGTCTAAAAAATGACAGTAGGCTCAGCGAAAAGCCACGAAACTCGCGGTATTCCGATATCAACTGTCGCCATCTGAATTTTAGCGAAGTACCCTTGGCAATGAGAGGCTACAGGGTCGCCAGTAGCCGCCAAAAACTTGTCATTGCAGGACGGACTTTCGTCGTATGAACAGGCACAACGTGTGCTCGCACGAAGATGCCGCGTCAATGAGAGTCTGCAATTTCACCAGTCGACGCTGTGAGTACGGACTACCAAGACACAACTCTGATAAAAGCCGACATGAGAATCCCGAACCGATGCACGCAGCCTTATGGCATGGGCCGCACAAACGTGTTGCGGGTGTCCGGAAAAGTAGACCTTTGAGCGGTCTTTGTGTGCGGCTATCCAAGACGTCCTCCCAAAAAACCGTATCCCGATATTCCTTCGACCAATGGGGGCAGTGCCCACTGCCATACCAGCAGCAGTGTGGACCAAGCCGTGTGTGTGCTTACTTGCACTGTTACCATGAAACCGTATATACCGTTTTTGCAGTCACGGTAGATGTATTCACCTGCCCTACCTACGCTTCGCATGCGTCAGGTCCCAAATCTTTATCCAAGCGGGGCAACATTTCTTGAAGACCTTCGCAAGCTGGCTACGAAGTCACAGCAGTTCAACGTGGATACCAGGTGTGTTTCGGGTCGGCGTCATCCAGTTCATCTCCTATTCCTTGCTGACGAACGCGATGTACGCTTTACGAAAACAGGGATATCACTATCGCTACGCGGTGCAGGACCGGCACACGGAATATCGGGTCGAGATGCTGAGGGGGCGCGCTAGATTGCGTTATCGGCCGTATATCGCACGAACACTCCGCGAGTTGCAACAGGAGATTCTTTACACGCAGCGTGCCGCTTTCGTTGCGGTTTGACGCATGAATCTCGCCGCACGGCGGAGAGTCGCACTCGGTGACCTTGCGGATGCTCACTGGTTCCTTCCCCCTCGTCCCACTCCATCGCGTAGCGCAATCGAAGAGATTTTCATTCGGCAAGACGCGATAGCTCCGGAGCCCGTCGTGGAGACCTCGTCCGTCGCGGCAATGAAAACCTTGCTTGAGAGCGATTCGCAGGGAGTGACTATCTTCCCTGAAGAGTTGGCGACAGGCATCTCTGGCGTTGGTGCCCGCGTGATTTTGCCGCTGGAGCTCAACCTGAGGTTGCCCTCAGTTAGCTTGTTAGCCCTGAGAGATAGAGCGGGCAAGGCTCTGTCGACATACTATTGGGGCTTTACGAGGGTTAGCGGGCTAACGACCCTGGTCAGCGACAGGGCATCGTCCGTCGGCAGCGCCGCATTGTCGGGGAGCGCGAGCGGACACGGTTGCAATCCGCGCCCGTCGAGAAGGCTCGCAATGACTTCTAGAAGAAGCTGATGAAAGCCGGCTTACGAAAAAACAAGTCCCATGACAATGAGCGGAAGAAACGATTGTCGGAAGCAAGGAAAACGGCTACCTCATCCTTACGTTAAAAGAAAGCTACGCCATGGCGCCCATTGCAATGTGCTCCCGAATTTCATCAAGTTCGCGCATGAGTCCTGCAACCCAGTACCGTTGATTGTTGGTTAGATGAGGCAACTCATAAAGCTCGGTTAGAACAACCAAACACAACCAAGCCGTCCGCGTCACGAATGCAAAACGCCAGCGCAAAGGCATACCAAAACGGACCGCTTGCGCAGCAAAAATCAAATCACACCACCTCATCCCATTGCGGCGCAAACACAGGACTCACGAGCCGCTCGCCCTTCGGCAACGCAGCAATGACCGCGCGGTCTTCATCGTCAAGTCGCACATCAAGCGACGCCAAGTTCGAAGTCTGATTCGCCGCGCCACTCGCCTTCGGCACAGCAGCAACATTCGACTGCTCAAGCAGCCAGGCCAGAGCGACCTGCGTCGGCAGCACACCATGCTTGCGCGCAACATCAACGATCGCAGGAATCTCCGACACACGATTACGCACAAGCGGGCTATACGCCGTCAGCGCCATCTCGTGCTGCCGCGCGAAATCCAGCAGCTTCGACTGACCGAGCGTCACGTGATACTCGACCTGTATCGCCGCGAGCGGCGCGCCGATCGTCTCGACCGCCTCACGCAACAGCGGCAACGGGAAGTTGGCAACACCGATCGCCCGCGCAAGCCCGCGCTCCTTCAGCCCGACGAGCGCATCGATCGAGCGGCGCAGATCCATCTCCTGCGTGGGCCAATGAATCAGGAACAGATCCACGTACTCGCTGCGCAAGTCTCGCAACGAACGCTCGCATGACGCGCGCAGCGCCTGCGGTTCGAGCTGATCCCACCAGACCTTGCTGGTCACGTGGATCTGCTCGCGCGGCACCGGCGACGCAGCGAGCGCGGCGCCGACGGCATCTTCGTTCCCGTAGCCAGCTGCCGTGTCGATATGTCGATAGCCGAGTTCGATAGCCTGAACGACTGCGCGGGTGCAGTCTTCGCCGACCATCGGCCAGGTGCCGAGACCGAGCTTCGGCATGTCGAGGCCGTGTCGATTGACGATGTGTTCCAAGCGTTGTTTCTCCATCATTGATACGGGTGTCAAGATCGTTGAGCGTCGAAGCCGAAAAGGCGTCGCGGCGTTTCCCACTGAATCTGATGCCGGGTTTCCGCGTCGGGAACAATCTGCTCAAACAGCGTCAGCAGCGGCCCATAGTCGAGCCGTTCCGGCGCGCGCAGGAACGGCCAGTCCGAACCCCACACGCAGCGTTGCGGGCCGAAGGCGCCAAGCAGCGCGTGCGCGTAGGGCCACGCGTCCTCATAGGGATGCGCGTTGCGCGAGTACTTTTGCCAGCCCGACAGCTTGACGCTTGCGCGCGCGGAATCCGCAAGCCGCAGGAGCGCCTGGAAGCCCGGTTGAGCGACGCCCGCTTCGATATCGGGCCGCCCGCCGTGGTCAATCAGAATCTGCGCTTCCTGCTGCGCGAGCCACGGCGCCAGCGCGACCAGTTGATCGCCGTACACCTGAATCTGCGCAAACATCCCGAGGTCAGCCAGCAGTGCAAACAGCGCACCTGCATCGCGTACGAGTTCGACGCCTTCCATCGCCGGGTTGAATGCGACCCCAACCACGCCCGCGCGACGCAGCGCAACAAGCTCGTCTCGGCCGATATCGTTATCGACCACCGCGATGCCGCGAAAGCGTTCCTGGTACGTATCCAATGCGTCGAGCAGGCAACGGTTATCGGTCCGGTAGCCGCTCGTAGGCCCGACCAGCAGCGCATGCCGCACACCATACGCGTCCATCACGTGAACGAACTGCGCGGCCGTGCCGATCTCCTGCTGTGCCGGCCGATACGCGGTGTCGTTCCGGTAGGGGAAGCGAACGGGATCGAAGATATGGCAGTGGCAGTCGATCTTGTCTTCGTCGAATACGCTCATCTCAGGTTCCCTATGCAGGCCATCGTGTGTGCTGCGCGCAGCAGCGCAAATCGCGGCCCGGCAATACTAATCGGTTGCCGGGCCGCTGTCGTATGCCGTGTTTAGGCTACCCTATAACCTTTGGTTAATCTCTGCACGGATACGGAACAACGATGCGTTTCAAGCTGCGACAGATGGAAGTGTTCCGCGCGGTGATGCTGACGGGTTCGATCAACGCGGCGGCGAAGATGCTGTACGTCTCGCAGCCCGCCGTCAGCAAACTGGTCGCGCACACCGAGACGACGCTCGGACTGCGGCTGTTCGAGCGCGCGAAGGGCCGGCTCATTCCGACGGCCGAAGCGCAGGCGCTGTATCGCGAGGTCGAGCAGGTTTATCAATCGGCGTTGCGCGTCGATGAGTTCGCGCGGGCGCTCGCGCTTGGCCCGGCCAGCCTGTTGCGCGTCGCGTGCAGCCCTTCGCTTGCGCCTGGCGTCGTCGCGCCCGCCATCGTCGAACTGAAGCGGCAGTTGCCGGGGCTCAGCGTCGACTGGCATACCACGCTAATGGCCGACTTGCCACTCGAATTGCTGAGCAAGTCCGTCGACGTCGCAATCACGTCGCTGCCAATCGAGCATGAACATCTGGAGGCCGTGCCGTTCATGCGCGGGCGAATGGTGTGCGCGTTGCCGCCGGGCCATCCGCTCGCCGCCCGCGAACGGATCGCGCTCGCAGACCTGGAGCAAGAGCCGATGATTCTTTTCCGGCGCGACATCCCGTTCGGCACGATCATCGTGCGCGCATGCCAGCAGGCCAATGTCGAACTGACATCCGTGGTCGACGTCACGCGCGCCGATCAGGCGCTCGCACTCGTGCGCGGCGGACTCGGACTGGCGATCGTCGACGAGTTCGCGGCGGGCGATAGCGACTGCATCGTGCGTCAGCTCGTCGAGGATCTGGAGATGGTATCGACGTTCGTCTATTCAAAGTTCTCCCCACCGTCGCGCAGCGCGACCGTGCTGATGCAAGCCGTCTGCCGGCGCGCAGACGAACTCGGCAGACGCGCCCGTTGAGCCTCGAACTCAATTCCCGAATGGTGTCGTGAGTTCCGTCTCGTTCGTATCGACCACGAAGACGGCGAGAAGCTTCGCCGGCTTCGTCTTGCTCGCATTCGCGCTGACGCCATGGCGGTCGCCGGGCAGTTCGGAAAAGTTCTGCCCGGCCTTGTAGACCGTCACAGGTCCATCATTGACCTGACTGCGGATCGCACCCTCGAGCACGGTCGCATAGATAAACGCGGACTTCGCGTGCGTATGACCGGCCGAATAGCCGCCCGGACCATACTCGACCAGCACGCCCTTGATGCTCTTGCCCGGAACGTTCGGCAGTTCGTGCTGATAGACGAGCGTCACCTTGGCGCTCTTTTCTTTTGGTATCTGCGCAAGCACGCTGCTAAATGGCAAGCTCGCGATGAGCAGCGAACAGAAGATACGTTTCATGTCACACCTGTTGTTAGTTTGAAGGATGCGCAATCAGGCTTTGCTCTGCGAGCGGCGAAACCATTCGTCGAAACCGATCTTGCCAAGGCGCGCCTCGCCGAGCGGCACGAGCGAAAGATCTCCGACCAGGCCGCCGAAGTAACGGGCCTCGGGGTCGCGCACGACTTCGCGCGGATCGCCGGCCGCTTTCAGATATCGGGCGACGATTTCGTCGAACGGCGCGCGCTCCGGTCCCGCAATATCGATGATGCCGTTGCGCGGCGCGGCGAGCGCGACATCCGCGACGATCGCGGCGACGTCATCGGCCGCGATAGGCTGGAACATGCCTGGCGAGAGCCGGACAGCGTTCCCTTGCATGCCTGAATCGGCGATGCCGCCAAGGAATTCGAGGAACTGGGTCGAGCGGACGATCGTGTAGGGAACACCGGAAGACTCGATCAGCTTCTCCTGCGCGACCTTCGCGCGAAAGTAGCCGTTCTCGGGCGTGCGATCGGTTCCGACGATGGACAGCGCGACATGGTGCCGGACGCCCGCTTCCGCCTCGGCCGTGCGAAGGTTGCGGGCGGATGTTTCGAAAAATTCCAGCACCGCCTTGTCTTCGAATGAAGGCGAATTAGACAGGTCGATGACTACCTGCGCGCCTGTCAGGCACGCTTTGAGCCCTTCACCTGTGATGGTGTTGACGCCGCTTCGGGGCGAAGCGGCGACGACATCGTGACCCGCCTGACGCAGAATAGCGGCCGTCTTCGAGCCGATCAGGCCCGTGCCGCCAATGATAACGATCTTCATGAGTCACCCTCCATCGTCGATCGTTGCAGGACTTTCAACCGTTCGAACTCAACCGCTCGTTCAGTGGCCCGAATCCGGGTTGCACCGCGCCAGATGGCCGCAGCTGGCGGGCTGTGTCCATGCTGGGTGGGCTGGATTGCCCATCGCCATAGTGGTCCCGGATACGCCGCCGTAGTCGGTGGTGCTGGACGTGGTCGTGGTTGCAGCCGGTTGCGCATTCTGTTGGGCCGGCATGCCTTGAGCGTGCGCCACGCCCGTCAGAGAGAGCGCAACGGCGCACGCTGCCGAAAGGATGAATCGTGTCTTCATGATTTGACTCCTTCAATACGACATCAGGTTTTGGAACCTGCAGCTGCGTTGGCTTCGTCACAGCCGATGCAGCGACAAGCAGTGCTAGACAGGCACTGCTCGCGATTCCCCACGCGGCCGGAACGAGCCGTTGCACGGCTGCGCGCCTGGCCTGCTGCGTGGTTTATGGAGAACGGGACGCGGCAAACACCGCGGGTGGCGTTCGAGGTGGCAGATGCACCTGAAGAATCGTCAGAGGGCCGGTAAGCCCGCGCGCGTAACGAAAGCGCACCATAAAAACATAGACGTTCTTCAGCAAAATGGAAAATCAATTTGTAAGGCGGCGTACTGCGTTTGAATACATGTCACGCTCGCCGCTTTGCATCGATATGCCTCGCTATGCCTCGCTATCGCGCTGTCAGTCGATGGGGTTTGCATCGACAGGTTGATGCATGCCAATCCCCATACGATTCCACGCGTTGATAACGGCGACTGCCCACGTCAATTCGACGATTTCGCCATCGCTAAAGCGCTCGCGCAATGCCTGATATTCGACTTCTCGATCCGCATGGCCATCAGGCAGGGACGTCAAGGATTCGGCCCACGCCAGCGCGGCCTGCTCTTTGGCGGTGAAGAAGTGGGTCTCGCGCCAGGCCGACAGCACGCTCAGACGCTGCCACGATTCGCCGCCCTTGCGCAGTTCGCGCGTATGCATGTCGAGACAGTAGGCGCAGCCGTTGATTTGTGACACGCGCGACTGCACGAGTTCGATCAGCTTGCTGCCAAGCGACGACTCGGCCAGCGACTGGCTGACGGCATACAACGACTTGAACTGGACGGGTGCGAGCGTGGTCCACGCGAGACGAGGTGCATTCATGATGAACTCCAGAAAGTAATGGTTAAGCGATGGAAGAAATGTTGGATTCGGGTGACGCGTGGCGCTGTGGGTTGTCGCGCAGCCACTGCGCGGCCTTTTCCTCGACGAGCGCAAGCGGCTCGTCCGTCGATGCGAGGCCAGCCGCATGCATGAACCTGACGTCCTTGAGTCCGATCACGCCGAGCACGGCCGACAGATACGGTCGAAAGAAATCCGGCTGATAAGCAGGCTCTCGGAACATCGCGCCGCCAGCGGTCACGGCAACGAAGGTCGGACGGTCGCGCAGCAAGCCGACCTTGCCGTTCGCGCCCGAGGCGAACGTCACGTCGATACGCACCACGTGATCGATCCAGTTCTTGAGCACGGCAGGCACCGTGAAGTTGTGCACGGGCGTCGAGATCCAGAGCATGTCCGCCTGATCCAGTTCACGAATCAGTTCGTCCGATACAGCGAGCGCCTCGCCAAACCGCTCTTTCGCAACGGCGCCGGGCAGCACGAGCGATTCGGCGTGCGCTTCCGTGATGGGCGGCAGCGGTTGCGTGCCAAGATCGCGCCGCGTGATCTGAACGTCCCGCCCCAGTCGCTCGGCCATGGCAGGCAGCAACTGACGGGTGAAGTGCCGGCTCGTCGAGTTGTCGCGCCGGGGGCTGCAATCGAGCAGCAACACCTTGAGGCTGTTCATGCCAGCTCCATGCTGAAGTGAAGGCCGCGGGCAAGCAGGCCGCAGCGGAAATAGAAGCGTTGCGCGAGCGCGTTGGCGAGCGCCGTATCGAGCACGAGACGCTGGCAGTCTTCCGCGCGGCCCAGCGTGCCCAGTTCGGCGAGCAGGCGTTCGCCATGACCATGGCCGCGTCCCGCCTCGTCCGTGATCAGATCGTCGACGTAGATGAAGCGACCGTGAATCAGGTTGTCGATGCGCCGATAGCCGGCCAGCGCTACGGCCTTGCCGTTTTCCCAAACGCCTAGCAGGCGATAACCCTGTGCGCGTTGCAGCGCGACACGCGCGGCGAAATCTTCGGGCGAACTCAATTGGGGACGCAGTTGATGCATGACGTCGAAACAGGCCATCACATCGGCATCTGTTTCGGCATGTCGGAGGGTCAGTGTGACAGTCATGATGCCGATGGAGAGGGGTTGGTGTAGGCTTCAGTGTCGTCGTTCGATGACCCAGCCAACAGGGCCATTTTTCCTGCTTTAGACCAGGCCATGACACAGCCAGCAGCCCGGGCGAAACCCGGCGCTCCCCCCATCCACGAGCAGATCTATGCGCGGTTTCGCGCGATGATCGAGCAGGGACAACTCAGCCCCGGCCAGAAGGTGTCGTCCTTGCGGGCGTTGGCGACCGAACTGGGCGTGGCTCGCGGCACCGTGCAGGTCGCCTACGACCGCCTGCTCGGCGAGGGCTACCTCGTTGCCCGTGGTCCGGCAGGGACGTTCGTCTCGGAACACACGGCCCCGGCGCAGCCTGCTCGCGCGAAGAAACCTGCTGTCTCCGCGCCTCCGCTGCCCGCAGAGGGCGCGCCCGACAACATCATCGAAGTGGATGGCGGCAGTCCCGCACCGTTTCAGATGGGGCTGCCCGCGCTCGACGAATTCCCGCGAAAGCTCTGGGCGGGACTGATGGCGCGGCAAGTTCGCAAGGCGGGATCGCTCACCAAGCCCGCGCCCGCCGGTTACATGCCGTTGCGCGAGGCGCTGGCTGCCTATCTGCACCGCTCGCGCGGCATCGACGCGGATGCGGGCCAGGTCTTCATCGTGCCCGCCTATACCGCAAGCCTCGCGTTGACCGTCGACGCCCTCGGCCTTGCACGCGAAAGCGCCTGGGTCGAGCATCCGGGCTATCCGCCCACTGCGCAAACGCTGAAGCGACTCGGCCTGCCCGTCTGCGATGTATCCGTGGATCAACACGGCATCGACGTCGCCTATGGACGCGCGCACTTCCCCAACGCGCGGCTCGCCGTCGTCACGCCGTCGCATCAGAGTCCAACGGGCGTCGCGTTGCCGTTACAGCGGCGCGTCGAACTTCTCGATTGGGCGGGCGAGCGTGACGCGTGGATCGTCGAAGATGACTACGACGGCGAGTACCGGTATCGCGGCCATCCATTACCGGCGCTGAAAAGCATGGACTCGGGCGGCCGGGTGATCTATTGCGGCACGTTGAGCAAGGTGCTGTTTCCGGGGCTGCGGCTTTCGTTTGTGGTCGTCGCGCAAAGCCTCGTTCCGCAGTTCGAACTGGCGTGCAGGCGTACCACGCATGGCGGTTGCCCCGAATTGCTGCAGGCGGCTGTTGCCGAGTTCATCAGCGAAGGCCACTTCTCCCGGCATATCAAGCGGATGCGAACGCTATACGCCCGACGCCGTGCACTGCTGGCCGAAGCGCTCGCGCCCTACGCCGCCGAAGGCTTCGTCGTTCATTTGCAAGACGGCGGCATGCATCTTCTCGTCGACGTACGCGACGATCTCGACGACGTCGTGCTGGCCAGTCGCGCCCGCAACGCGGGCTTCGCCGTGCATGCCCTCACGACATGGCGCAACGGCGCGCCCGGACGGCGCGGCCTGCTGATGGGATTCACGAACGTCCGCGATCGCGACGAGGCTGAACGGCTGGTTGCGGAACTGATACGCTCGTTCGGATTGCACACGGGTTAGCGGCGTGCTTCTTCCGTCTCAAGGCATTCGTTCGATACGCCCCATATAGTTTGTCATCCGAATTATCTTGGAAGTCAATCTTTCACAGAATGACACTGTACGGGCGAACGCCTGAATCAATTGACTCAACTCCATCACGGCCCCAAATTCGAGAGCGTCCCGATTGATGTTCCGGATGCAACACCATGCTCCCCTCCGCGAGTCTTCTGCACGCCGTCGCTTCCCCCTACGATTCACCCTGCGCAGAATGAGCGCGCGTCGAAACAAGCCGCCACTACACACCGAAACGAATGACAACGCTACGCCCACCGCCATTGACGCTACTCGACAAGTATTCCGGACAAGAGCCTCACGTCCTGTATTCAACCACGGTCACCGTCACGGGTGGCGGCACGGGTCATGGACGCGCGTCGGGTATCGCGCGCTCGGACGACGGGCAGCTCGACGTCGAACTACGCATGCCGAAAGCGCTTGGCGGACCCGGTGGAGGAACCAATCCGGAGCAGTTATTCGCCGCGGGGTATGCGGCCTGTTTTCACGGCGCGCTCAGTCTGTTGGCGTCGCGCTCTGCGGTTCGCATTCGCGACGCGTCAGTCGATGTCACCGTCGACTTCGGCCGGGACCCGATGGATGGCCTGTTCGTGCTGAGCGCGCATACGCGTGTCCATCTGCCCGGCGTCGATCGTGCCGTCGCCGAAGAGCTGGTTCGCAAAACCGAGCGGTTTTGCCCGTACACGAAGATGGCAAGGCAGGGCATCGTGAATGTCGTCGCGCTCGTCGTGGCTGGCGAGACGAGCGAGTCGTGACGCAGGTCGCCACATCGTAGAGAGGTTGGAAATGAACAGAATCGATCCATGGTTCCAGATAGTCAACGGATTGCGAGGTCGCGGCCGATTCGCCGCGCAGCAGAATCCCGCATCCGCAGTGCGCGGGCCGCGCGAACGCTGCAGTCCGATGACCACCGCGATGGCCAACGCTTCATCGATCCGCCGCATCGAGTGGCAGACCACCTGCACGATTCTGGTTACGTGGAGCGATTCGACGCTGGGCAGGTTCGAAGATCAGACGTGGCGCGCAGGCTTCGCGCGCACGTCAGGCATTTGCGGTCTGACGGGTGTGCCCGTTCGACGCGGCGACCCGGTGTTCCGGCCGCTACAGCGAGCCGGCGCGCTACCGAGAAACGCGTTCGACATGATTCTCGCGAACACGCTAAGGGCACCGATGAGCTGAAGATTTAATGGGTAGTGCATTTGAAGCAAGGCATTAAAACAAGGGCAATGACTATGTCGAAAAACAGTAATCAGAAGCAGAATCCCGCGCGCCGAAACATTTTGATCGGCAGCGCCGCAGCCGCTGGCGGCCTGGCGGCATCGTTGATTCCGGGCGCGCTGCAGGCAGCGCAGCCGGGCGCGTCGTCAGGCGTCTCGAAGCCTCATGGCCAACATCCGGCGAGCTACATCGCGACGAAAGACGGCACACAGCTGTACTACAAGGATTGGGGCGCCGGCCGCCCCGTCGTGTTCTGTCATGGCTGGCCGCTCAGCTCAGATAGCTGGGAATCGCAGATGATGTTCGTGGCGTCACACGGTTATCGTGCCGTCGCGCATGATCGTCGCGGACATGGCCGTTCGAGCCAGCCCTGGAATGGCAACGACATGGACACCTATGCGGACGATCTCGCCACCGTCTTCGAGACGCTCGGTCTGAAGGATGCCATTCTGGTGGGCTTTTCTACAGGCGGCGGAGAAGTGGCACGCTATCTCGGCCGGCATGGCACGAAGCGTGTTTCCAAAGTCGTGCTCGTTTCCGCTGTGCCGCCGTTGATGCTGAAAACGCCTGCGAATCCCGGTGGATTGCCCATCGACGTATTCGATGGTCTGCGCGCAGCGCAACTGGCAAACCGCTCGCAGTTCTACAAAGACGTGCCGGCGGGTCCGTTCTACGGCTTCAATCGTCCGGGCGCCAAGCCGTCGCACGGTCTGATCGATTCGTGGTGGATGCAGGGCATGCAAGGCGGCCACAAGAACACCTACGATTCGATCGCGGCGTTTGCGCAAACGGACTTTACCGAAGACCTGAAGAAGATCGACGTTCCCACGCTGATCGTCCATGGCGACGACGACCAGATCGTACCCATTGACGCAGCAGGGCGTGCGTCCGCGAAGCTGATCCGGGACTCGAAGCTGATTGTCTATCCAGGCGCGCCGCATGGTTTGACGGACACGCACAAGGAGAAATTCAACGCGGATCTTCTGGCGTTCATCCAGAGCTAAACCGTGTCGAAAGAAGGCAAGTAAGGGCAAGCACTGCTGTGCTTGCCCTTTTTATCTGCAGTCACACTTCGTGCCTGATGGCAGGGGCGAACGCCACTTGATTGTTGTCCTTCCGGCAACATGGAAACCGCCGTTGCCACTTGCCCGCTCGAACGCTTAAGCCGCTATCGAACCAGAACAATGAAATGAACACGATTGCTATCGCTAGCAAGGATGCAGTTGAAGACATCACACGTGACAAACGCACACTCACACGGCGGATGCTCCGCCCGCCAGAGCACGCGTCAGTCCAACCCGAGGCAAATCATGGCAAATCGAATGCACGGCCCAAAATCATAACCGGCCTCGCGTGGACGAAGAACTGCTCGCTATGCCCTGTTGCGTTGGGGAATTTCATGCGGACATCGAACGCATATATTCTTTCGTCCAGTCAGCTAGCATGTACATCGACAGATGCGCCGCTTCTAGTCAGTCCAGACATCACATGAACCGCATTGCCTGATTTGCGACTCGTACGCGGTTGCGCCTTGCTTCCTCGCCAAAAGAAACGCACGACGCGAGCATGCAGCGCTCGCGTCGTGATCTCCTTCAAGACGAAGAGCACGAGCTTTGGTCATGAGCAGCGGCGGAAGGTACAACTCATCGCCGTGCAGCTCGATTGCTTTGATCGCTTCCTCGCAGACCAGAATCGCGCGCAGGGTATCGGTGCTTTCGCATAGCGCCATTGCCAGCGAATTCCTGAACACCGACGCCGTCATCGTGTATTGGCACTTCATCATGCCATCCAGGCAGTCTTCCAGTAGTGAAATGCTTTCCTCGAACCGGCCTTCGGAATACAAAAGCTGACCGCGAAGCCCGAGCGCCACGTAACGGTATGGTGTGAATCTATTCACCTTGACGATGGCATCGAACTCATCTGTTATTTCGTTCAGTCTCGACCAGTTCTCTGCCCACGCGAAAACTTCTCCCGCCCACAGCAGCGTAACGCACTGAGTGGCCGGATGACACAGCAAGCGTGCGCTTTCAATGGCGTCATTGGCGACGCGCTCCGCTTCCGAAGACTGACCCGTCAGCCAAAGATTTCTCGCCTTTCCGCTCAATGCACGCAAGTAAGGGTTGGTGCCGAATTCTGCCTGCTGCACCACATCTACCCCATTCGCCCTGGTCGACAGAATCACGGACTCCCAGAGACTGGATGACGACGCGATCTCGCCCTTCATATGCAACGTGACAGCAAGCATCGACTGAACCGTCGAAGCGTCGCGGCCGCACGCAATGATCCATTGCGCGGCTTCGCTCGCAAACATATAGGCGCCCTCGAAATTGCTGGTCCGGTAAAGGTACATGATCAGCCCGCACAGCAATCTGTCATGTCGAACCGAGTCGCCTAGCGACAATGCAATGGAAAGGCCGCGCTCGTACGCGCGCCCAACCTCTTCACTGTCGTTGCCCGTGAACAGCAATGTATGGCCATAGGCTGCAATGAGATCCAGTTCCGTCAAGCTTCCTCGTTCGCCATCGTCCAGGTTCGACAACGCGATTCCAGTCCATTTTCTGGCCTCGCCGAGCATCGACTTTCGCAGCAGCAGTTTTGCGTATGAAGCGACCAGCCTGCAGCCCTTCACCAGGTCCTGCTGTCGTATGAGCGTCCAATCCAGCACTGCGCGCAGATTGCCCAGATCGGCGAGCCAGTTATCCCCTTCATTTTCCTGCAAGCCGTCGGCGGGCCACGCCGCCGCATAATATGACGCGTGGCGCGCGCAGAGCTGATCCAGCTCGCCAGCCTCTTCCAGTTTCACACGCGCATAAGAACGGGTCGTGTCGAGCAGAAAGTAGCGAACTGCGCTCTCGTCTGGCGTCACATCCAGAAGCGACTTGTTCGACAGTTGATTGATGGCTCTCAGCACGTCGGCGCGATCGATATCCTCTGCGCCGATCACGGCCACGGCCGCATCGAGCGCGAAGCAGCCGACAAATACCGCCAGCCTTCGCAGACATACCTGCTCCAGCCCGGTCAGCAGCCCGTAGCTCCAGTCGAGTGTCGCGCCGAGCGTCTGATGCCTCGGCACGGCGGTGCGGCGTCCGTGCCACATGAGCCGGCTCTTCTTGTCCACCAGTTCCAGAATCCCGACGAGACCGAAAGTCGGCATCTGTCGCGCGGCGAGTTCAATCGCCAATGGAATGCCATCCAGAGCCCGGCAGAGCCTGCCCACCGATTGCGCGTTATCGTCAGTCAATTCGAAGCGGCAGCCCGCCTGCACGACGCGCTCGACGAACAACCGGATTGCCGAATAGCGTTGCGCATCGTGTGCTTTGAGTGGCTCGCCCGGTGGCGGCGCGTCGAGCGGCGGCAGGCGGAATACGAATTCACCGTCGACATTCACGATTTCCCGCGACGTCACGAGAATATAAATGCCGCTCGCGTTTCGATAGAGAACTTGCGCAGCCTGAGCAACACCGTCTATCAGATGCTCGCAGCAGTCGAGAAAAACGAGCATTCGGGTATGGCCAATCGACGCACATACTTCGCTGATCGACGCGGCTGCTTCCTGCCCTTCACGCAACGCGGCCACCAGTGTCGACGAAATCAGTTCCGAATCCTGAATCACCGAGAGATCGACGGAAACGATCCTGCCGTCGAAATCCGCGCGCAGCCGGTCGATCACCGCGTTCGCAACCGTCGTCTTACCCATTCCGCCCGCACCGACAATACTGACGAACCTGTGCGCTTCGAGTTGCTGGGCGATATGCTCTATTTCGCGTTCCCGGCCAACGATGGCGGCGCCCGTATGCACGAACCGCGATTGACCACGCGTAGCCGACCGCGCGGTCTTGAGTTCGACGCCCGACTGAATCCCGTCACACGGCGTCACGGTCGCGACAAACGTATAACCCCTTCCGGGTACATTCATCACATACGTGACGCCCGGATCGCCATCGGCAAACGCTTTGCGCAGTGCGACGAGATGAAAGCGAAGACTCCCTTCTTCGACGACCGTATCGCGCCATACTTCCGCGAGAAGATCGCGCGCGCTGATGACGCTTCCGGCACGACGCACGAGTGCAATCAGAATGTCGAGCGCGCGACTACCCAGCTTGACCTGCTTGCCATGACAGACAAGCAGTCGCTTATCCGGAAACAGGAAGAACGGCCCGAACGAAAAGTTCGTCGTCACTGAATGCGATGCCGTCGTTCCAAATTTCGATAAGCTGGAAAACAAGTATCGTCTCGCTGGAAGTCATGGTCTGCACCGATTCTATCTGAGCGAGTCACGAAACCGAATCCTTCAAACCACTAAACAAGAGAAACTGAAACTTTGAGTTTCATGGACCCGTAAGCGGCCCGATTCCGTACGCGCTATATCGCTTTAAGGGTACGACTTCGCACGTCGGGAAATGTATCGACCTGACGGTTGAGCAGTATGAAGAGTCGTGCGATTTTTCCATTGAATAGCGAAAAGTGAAGATTGACGATCAGCGGATTCGGCAATCCTCTTGCGTCGAATGTACCTGTTACGGCGCCAACCACCGTCGTCACGCGATAGTGCTGAGACATCTGCAGAACTTCGATTCTCAGATTGTCGACAATGACTTCTCGCGCGATCCACGCTTCAATTTCGGGGCGTCCCCAAAAATCACGAAGCTGATCGTTGACGAGCGCATCGTCTCTGAAGAGCGCCGCCATCGCGCTGGCATCCGCGTTATTGAGCGCCAGCAGAAATGAAGCAATCACTTGCGCGTCTTGTTGTGCGGTCTTCCGTATTCGGTTTGCCCGATCACGCATCCCATTTCCTTGAGGGATCAATGTGCGCAAATGTTCGTCGATCCCGCCGCTTTTGTCTGCTATTTGTTGTTAGCGGCTGTTAGCGCTTGCGATAAGTCCATAGTGTTTTGCCTCTAGCGCTGCTTAATCAACTATAAACCAGCGTCGAATCGACTTCGCGAGGAAAACGTCTTCATGGAATCGACCATGCGCAATCACTCAGGCTCGCCACCGGAAGAGGTTATGGACACGCTGTCAGCAGGCTTCACCACGAGCTACGCGGCCGTCATGACCTTCATCGCCGTTGCGAAGGAAGAAAGTTTCGCCAAGGCGGGAGATCGTCTCGGCATTGGACGATCATCCGTAAGCCGGAACATACAGAAACTGGAACAGCAACTCGGAACCAAGCTCTTTTCACGCACCACACGCAGCGTCGGACTAACGGCTGAAGGAGAGATCTTTTACGAATCGTGCAAGCCCGGTATCGACGGCATCCTGAACGCGATCGAGCGAATGCGAGATCTGCGCGGCGGGCCGCCGCGTGGCCTATTGCGGATCAGTTCGACTGTAGGGTTCGGAAGAAAAGTCGTCGCGCCGCTGTTGAGCCGATTTCGGAGCTTGTATCCGGAGGTATCGATCGACCTTATGCTGTGCGATAGCCCGGCCAACTTTACGAGCGACGGTATCGACATCGCATTCAGGAACGGCCGCGTGGACGACAGCCAGATCATTGCCCGCCGCATCATTCCCATGCACATGCTTCTCTGCGCTTCTCCTGAGTATGTACTGGAGAACGGATTGCCGATGGAAATCCAGGATCTGCCACGGCATCGCGCTATCAATTTCCGTTTCTCGTCCGGCAGAATCTACGAATGGGAATTCAAGGTGGCCGGCGATCTGATCAAACACGCGCCGACCGCCCATCTGACCTTCAACGACGCGGATCTCGTGCTCAATGCAGTCCTGGATGGCCATGGCATTGCGCAGGTGGCCGGCTATCAGGCCTGCGATCACATTGCGACGGGCAGACTGATCGCCTGCATGAACCAATATGCACCGGACGATCGAAGCCATTTTCTGTGCTATCTCAGCAAGCAGCACATGCCTTCCCGGATGCGGCTCTTTATCGACTTCATGCTCGAGCAGATAAGAATGCTGAACCTTCAGTGCGCGGTGGATGACATTGTGACGAGCACGTCGCGCAGGAGCGCACAATGAGACCTTATATTGCCGCGTTCACTGCGATCATTCTCTGGTCTGCGTTTGCAACACTGAGCATGCCACTGCGGCATCTTCCTCCGTTGCTGGTCACGGGGCTCGCACTGGTGGCCGGAAGTCTCGTCACACTCCGACATATCAGCGCGTGGAAGGTCAGATGGTCCACGTTTATCTTCGGGTCCGGCTGTCTTTTCCTCTATCACTTTTGCTTGCTGAAATCATTCACGTATGGATCGGTTCCCGTTGCCAACCTGATCAATTACACGTGGCCGTTTCTGCTCGTCCTCATGTCGAGTGTCTGCAGCGGACGCAAGCGAGGATGCTTTGCCGAACTGACTTGCTGCGCGATCGGCTTCAGCGGATGTGCGGTGCTCGTGCTGCAACCCATGACGAATGGCACATTCGAAGCGCGCAATTCAATCGGATATGGTTTCGCCGCTGCGGCCGCTCTCATCTGGGCGGGTTATACGTTCCTCATACCAAGGTTCGAAGCACACAGCGCGTGGGCCGTCGGCGGGTTCTGCGCTGCAAGCGGCCTCGCTGCGCTTGCCGTGCACGCCGTGGCCGGTCCGTCAGTCGACCTGTCCGCTCGCGATGTTGCGTGGATCGCGGCAATCGGCGTGGGACCGCTGGGAATAGCGTTTGTCGCGTGGAATCACGCATCCAGATTCTGCGATCTGGGGCTTCTCGGTTCGATATCGTATCTGTGCCCGCCACTTTCTCTGGTCATACTGCGGATCGCCGATCCGGCAGCCGTGATCGACTGGATGACGTTGGCCATTTCGATGCTGATGAGCGTATGCGGGATATTCATGTCACAACATTGGCGACGTGAGGCGTTGAGTAGTTAGTCAATCTATCGTGGCCGTCAATCGCTTCCGCGATAGGGACCCTCGAAAGTTGCTCCCTCATGACGGCCATCAATGCTTCGTCCATGCCACGTTCGAAAAGTACGAGGAGCATGCCGATCAGAATGGAAGCCAGTGCATGACTGATCGTTTCCTGCCGTGCCGCTTGCATCTCATTGACGCTTGAGATCATGTCGAGCGTCGCTTGGTGCAGGCGCGCAGAACCTTCATGGAGCAGTGCGGCTTTTCCGATCTTTGCCCAGACGGCATGAATCGCATGAACTTCACGCGGACGTTCGGCATTCGCGGCAATGAAGGCATTCGCCAGCGCATCAATCATTTCTTCGAGACATTCCCCTTGCGCATCGCGACATGCGATCGCCAGAAAACACACGACATGGTCGACGTGACGACGCACCATCGCGTCCATCAGTTCGTCCTTATTCGCGAAGTACTGGTAAATCGTCCCCACTGCAAAGCCCGATCGCCTGGCGACCCGGGTCGTCGTCAGCGCTCGCGGTCCATCCGCCGTGACGATCTGCACGGCAGCCTCGAGCAAGGCTTCGATTGTGTGCGCTGCGCGTGACTGGCGCGGCAATTTGCGAGGCTGCGGAGCAACGATGCCGCTAATGTTCGCATCGTTTGGAGCCTGGCGTCGAAGGTTCATCATCGCAACAGTGTGTAAAGCGGTAGAGCGATTCGCCGGTCACGATTTTTCAACCGAAACCGGCCCATTGATGTCACGACAGTACGATGAAAGTGCTTGCATGTAATGTGCCGGTTTTCGATTCGCAAACTGGTCCACTTTCCCTATCGCGTTTCCCGCTGTCACAAACTCAGCGCATAAAACGTCTTGGCTATAAGGGAATGAATTTCCCATTTGCGTATTGCCGCACTCGTTAGCGTCAGTAGCACGCAATCTCACTACTACCGCACGCTCCAGCTATAGACTCTGCAAATGTTATGAACGATCGGTGTGACGCCCTGGCGGGTACGAATAGACGCGAAAGGTCGACCATCGTATGGTCCCTGCCTTTGGGTACACCCGATCCCAAAGAAGGCTTGCAGCGTTGGCTCTACGAAGCGTTGAGGCTGGCGATCATTAGTGGCCGCCTGCCCGGCGACAGCGTGCTCCCAGGCACCCGTACACTGGCACAGCAATACAATCTCGCGAGAGGCACGGTTGCGGCCGCGTACGAGCAATTGTTGTCCGAGGGTTATCTGGTAACCCGCACGGGAAGCGGCACGCGAGTCAGCGCGGTGTTGCCGGACCAACGTCATCCTGCCAAACCCATATCTGCACCGTCAACTGCTGCGAATGCAGGTTTTTCGCGAGCATCGCACGCGCCCTGGATCAAGCGGCTCAGGGAAAACGATCCACCGTTTCCGCTCTCGGGCACGAACGCGTTGCCGCAGCCTTTCTTCCCGCATCGCGGCGATATACGTCTTTTTCCCATCGATTTATGGCGACAGTTGCACGTGCGGCAATTGCGGCCCTCGCGTCTGCTCACACTCAATGACACGAGTCCTGCCGGATTGCCTGCGCTGCGGGCCGCGATAGCCGACCATCTCGCCATTGCGCGTGGCGTCCGGGTACCACTGGAACAGATCGTCGTCATCGGTAGCGTGCAACACGCGCTGGACCTTTGCATGCGGTTGTTGACGGGGCCGGGCGACACCGTATGGATGGAAGACCCCGGCTACGTGGGCGCGCGTCAGATCATGCACGCAAGCGGCGCGCACGTGGTCGATGTTCCCGTCGATCACGACGGTCTGCGTGTCCACGACGGCATACGCGACGCGCCTTCGGCCGCGCTCGTCTATGTGACGCCGACGCGTCATGCACCGCTCGGCGTGCCATTGTCGAACGAACGGCGTGCCGCGCTGCTACGCTGGGCCGCCGCGAACGGCACGATCATTTTCGAAGATGATTACGACAGCGAGTATTGCTTTCGCTCGCATCCGCTGCCCGCGTTGCGAAGTCTTCCCGATGCCGATCAGCACGTCGTATTGGCGGGAACATTCAGCAAGCTGATGTTTCCGTCGCTGCGGCTCGCCTATGCGGTACTGCCGCCGCGTCTGGTCGAGCCTTTCGTTCGCGCGGCGTCCCTTACCGTGCGAAGTGCGAATGGTTTGACGCAAGCCGTTCTTGCGGACTTTCTTGGCGAAGGCCACTTTGACCGGCACGTGCGCCGCACGCGGAAGATCTATGCGCGCCGCGCGCATGCGTTCGAGCGCGCGGCACAGGACCATTGGCAAGATCTGATCGAAGTTCAGCCGGCCATTGCGGGGCTCGACGTGATTGGCCGGCTGCATTCGGTCGACGAGCATACAGCCGTCCAAAAGCTGAGAGCAGCGGGCATCGACGCGGCGCCGTTGGGCAGATACACGCAGCGCCATCGTCATCAACCGGGTCTGGTGATGGGTTTCGCGCCTTTCAACGAGGAGGAAATCGAAAGGGCCGCGCAACAGGTCGCCGCTGTCTTGCGCAAATCGGAATGACATGAGCGACCCGCCCGCGATGCCAGAAGAAATGAACGAACGCGCCGACGACGTATCAGTCGCATTCCTGATGCTGCTGGAACGCCTGTCGCCGGAAGCACGCACGGCATTTCTGCTGCACGAGATCTTTGGGGCGGACTATCGAGAGGTCGCAGCGGTAATCGGCAAGTCGGAAGCCGAGTGCCGGCGGCTGGTCATTCACGCCAAAGCACAACTGCGTGATGAGCGGCTGCGTTAAGTTAGAACTGCATACAGCCGCCCGGTCAGCTTACTGCAGCGTATATCCGTTATCGACGATCAGATCCTGGCCATAGATACCGCGCGACGCGGACGAAAGCAGGAACATGATCGCATCCGCAATGGCGGCGGGCTCGAGGAAGCGACCGGGAAGCAAACGCTGATTGACGCGCTCCGCAACCGCGGAAAACTGCTCCTGCGGCAATCCCAGGCTGGACCAGATTGCGGTCGCGGTTGGACCGGGCGATACGATATTAATTCTAATGCCGACGTTTGCGAGTTCGACTGCGAGTGTCCTTGCGTGCGCTTTAAGCGCGGTCTTCGAGGCGATATATGCGGCGAGTCCCGGAAACGTGACCTGTGACAGAAACGTCCCGATGAAAACGACCGATGCAGACTTTCCCAACTGCTCTCTCATGATCGACAACGTTTTCAGCGCACCAGCGCCGTTCACGGCCCATTGCCGCTCGAATGCGGGTACTTCCAGGCCATTGGCCAGTTCAGCAATACCCGCATTGGGTACCAGGAAGTCGACAGGGCCCATCTGATGGGCCCGTTCAGAAAGCGCCAGGAGATCGCCGCTTTGCGTGACATCCCCTTTCATCCATTTGAGCGTGTCACCATATCTGGACTGCAACGAATCCAGTTCACCCATCGTGCGACTCATCGCCAGCACGCGCGCCCCGCTCGCCAGCAGACGATCAACCGTCGCAAGACCAATACCGGAACTTGCACCCGTCACGACAGCAAGGCAATTCTCAAATCCTTCAAACATGGTTCTTTCCTTTTCATTTGTCGATTAAGTTCTTCTTGTCGTTGGGCCATAGCGCAGGCTGTCACGACCCACTTCATATAACAAGGATCGGGCCAGCATAAGAACGCTTTGTTTTCAGCGAGTTGACAACACGCGACGTCGAATTGACCCGAAACGATTCGACTACTTCAGTAGTCTTATCGACAAGGAAAGGAAATGAATTGTGCTATACGCAGAGGGCAAGTTGTTCCGCAATGTAGTCGCGTGCTGCACTGTCTCGCGCTGCGTGCAACATGCGTTCGCCGCCCTCGCCACTACGGCTCGGGCGGCGCTAACGGCTTAGCCGAAAGACGCTTCCGGATTACCCGCTGCCAATGCGTCTGCGCGATTCGGCGCCGGCGGATAGATCCACTGCGTGTTGATCATCTGCTTGCGCGCTTTCCCTTCGGCGTGCGTCAGCTTGATCTGTCGATCCCAGCCTTCCGAATACACCGCGCCCCATTCGCCGAGATCGACGCACGTCGCGTAGAACGGCTGTCGATACGTCAGCGTCGGATCGCCGAGCAAATCCGCAGCGACGTTGTGTCCGCCGAATTGGCCCATCACGATCGCGTGCTGACACGACATCAGCGCGTAGCGGCCGTCATCGTCGGTCAACGCTTTCGCCACATCGCCCGCGACGAAAACGTTGGGCGCTTCGGGCACGCGCAAGTCCGGCGCGACTTCGACGCGTCCGAGCGGGTCGAGATTCGACGACACCTGCGCGGCCAGCGGGCTCGCGCGCATGCCGCCCGCCCAGATCACCGTGCTCGCTTCGATGCGTTGGCCCGACGCCGTGCGAACGCCACCTGCATCGACGGACACCACGCCCGATCCCAGCACCGCCTCGACGCCGAGCGATTCAAACGCTTCGGCGACGAACGGACGCGGATTCGGTCCGAGATCCGGACCGATTGCATCTTGCGTGCCGATCACCACGACGCGAACCGCCGCGTCCGCGCCGAACTTCTCGCGCAGCCGCTTCGGCAGTTCCGTTGCGACTTCGATGCCCGTGAATCCGCAGCCAACCACAGCCACCGTATTGCGAGCGGGTGAAGCAGGCAGCTTCGCCAGCTTGTCGAGATGGTTGTCGAGTTCCACTGCGTCCTCGATACAGTCCACCGAGAATGCATGCTCCAGACCCGGAACCGGCGGCCGGCTGAGTTTGCTGCCGCTCGTCAGCAGCAGGCGGTCATACGCGAGCGAGCGCTTTTGCCCGTTGGCCGACACGACGCTCACCGTCCTGTCCTGAACCGAAATGTCGTCGACGCTGCCTTCGACATAGTTCACACCAATGGCATCGAGCAGCGGCGGCAGCGGCGCAACCATCTTCTGCGGCTCGGCCTCATACATCCGCGGGCGGATCTGCAGTTCGGGCTTCGGCGAAATCAACGTGATTTCAACGTCGCTGCTTCTAACGCCTGCGCCATCGAGCACGCGAGCTGCGCCTAGCGCGCCCCACACGCCGGCAAAGCCAGCACCCACAATCAGGATCTTCTGCGACATGATATTGCCTTCGTTTAGAGAGTTGCGAAGTCGACGACAGGCGCAGAAACGCTTGCGGAAAGCGTTGGCGAATGCGCCTGATCGACGTTGGAGACATTGCTAGTGCGACCATCGTCGAGACGGATTGTAGGTTTGGAGATCGAGCGCCAGAAGCACCGCGAACGCGTTCACCATGTTGCCTGCACGACAACAATAAGCGGCGAAGCGAGAAGGGATTGTGCAGAGAGATGAAGCAGAGACCGCCAGGAAGGCTAGCGCGCGAACTCCGTCGTCTTCGCCGCCTCAGCCAGATAATCGACGAACGAAGCGATGCGCGCCGATATCGCCGTGTTGCGATAGTAGACGGCGTTGATCGGTTGCCGCACATCCTGCGTCTGCCGCGCAAAAAGCTGGACGAGCCGGCCTTCGCGACGGTCGCGGCCCGTCATGAAATCGGACAGGCAAACGATGCCCGCGCTCTCCAGCGCCAGTTGCCGCAGCGTTTCGCCGCTCGACGAAGCGATAGCCGGCTCGATTCGATAAGGTTCGTTGTCCGGCCCGACCAGCGGCCACACGTTGAGCGACTCGGGCTGCGTAAATCCCAGCAGCGAGTGCTTCGCGAGGTCGTCCACGCGTTTCGGATGACCATGCGCCTTCAGATACTCCGGCGTCGCCAGCACCCGTATGCGACTGCTGCCCACAGGCCGGCTATGCAGCGTCGAATCTTTGAGCCGGCCAATCCGGATCGCAACGTCGGTGCGGCGTTCGAGCAGATCGATGATGCCTTCGTTGCTGTTCAGTTCCAGTTCGACCTGCGGATAGCGCGCGCGATACCCCGCGACGAGCGGCACGATCACATGCAGCATGAACGGCGTGGCCGCATCGACGCGCAACCTTCCGGAAGGGCGCTCGCGGCGCGCGGCGAGTTGCTCTTCGGCGTTCTCGACGGCATCGATGATCTCGCGCGCATTTTGCAGAAAGGCCTTGCCCTCTTCGGTCAGTTCGAGGCGCCGAGTGGTCCGGCGCAGCAGCGTGGTTTGCAGCTTTTCCTCGAGTCGTCCCAAGGTGCGGCTCGCGCCGGAAACGGTCTGGTCCAGTTGCTCGGCAGCAGCCGTGATCGAGCCCGTGTCGACTACGGACGCGAAGGTTTGCAGTTCGTCGAGAGTGACTTTCATACTTGATCTGAAATCAAAAGTGTTTCCTTTATAGACCAGTTTTTCTGCAAAAGTAAAGTCGGCACACTTCGTCCATCCGTGAAAGCCTTTCACTCATGCTTCCTGGTAGACGACCATGCCACTTGCCCTCTTCGCGCTGACGCTCAGCGCCTTTGCAATCGGGACGACCGAGTTCGTCATCGTCGGACTCATCCCGACGATCGCCGCCGATCTCAGCGTCACACTCCCTTCCGCGGGTCTGCTCGTCAGTCTGTATGCGCTGAGCGTCGCCATCGGCGCGCCGCTGTTGACCGCCCTGACAGGACGCGTGCCGCGCAAGACCTTGCTGATCGCGCTGATGGCGCTCTTCACGATCGGCAATCTGGTTGCGTGGCGCGCGCCTTCGTATGAATCGCTCGTCGTGGCGCGCATTCTGACGGGGCTCGCGCACGGCGTGTTCTTCTCGGTCGGCTCGATCATCGCGACGACGCTCGTGCCGAAAGACAAATCCGCCAGCGCGATTGCGACGATGTTCAGCGGCATGACCGTGGCGTTCGTCGCGGGCATTCCACTTGGCACCTTCATCGGCCAGCATTTCGGCTGGCGCGCGACGTTTCTCGTCGTCGCGTTGTTCGGCTTCATCGCGATGCTCGGTGCGTTGTTCTTCATGCCGAACAACCTGCCGCACAAGCGTCCGGCACCGCTCAGGCAGCAGCCTCGCGTGATCGTTCATCCGCGCCTCTTGCTCGTGTATGCAATGACGGCCGTCGGCTACGGCGGCTCGCTGATCGCGTTCACATTCATGGCGCCGATTCTCGAACAGATCACGGGATTCAAGCCTTCGCAGGTCAGCATGGTGCTCGTCGCGTATGGCGTTTCCGTCGCGGCCGGCAACGTGTGGGGCGGCAAACTCGCCGACGCGCAAGGCCCCGTGAAGGCATTGAAGCGGATATTCCTTCTGCTCGCTGCCGTGCTGCTGGTGTTCACGTTCACGTCGCACAACGCGTGGCTCGCCGTGCTGACCATGCTCGCGTGGGGCGCTGTCGCGTTCGGCAACGTGCCCGGTCTTCAGGTCTACGTCGTCAAGCAGGCGCAGCAGTTTGCGCCGCAAACAACGGATGTAGCGTCGGGCTTCAACATCGCCGCGTTCAACCTCGGCGTGGCGGGCGGCTCGTCGCTGGGCGGCGTGATCGTCGCGCATCTGGGGCTGGGCCACACGCCGTGGATCGCCGCTGCCGTAACCGTGCTGGCGTTCGGGTTGACGGCGTGGAGCGGCCGCCTCGACCGCCGCGCAGGACTCGCCGAACGCACGGCCGAAGCTGTCGTTGTGACGCATTGAATGTGAATCGAATCCGTCGAACGGGGCACCAGAAACGGCAGTCCACTCTTGACTAAAAATCATGTTTCTTTCCCGTTTCAAGAGGTTTTTCGAATGAATCGAACGCGGCAGAATGAACCTTGTTCATCGTCAAACGAATCTATCAATCTGGGAGTATCACCATGAATCACATTCCGGCATTCGGTCTCGGCACGTTTCGGCTGCAAGGCCAGGTTGTCATCGATTCGGTGCGCAACGGCCTCGAACTGGGTTATCGCACCATCGACACCGCGCAGATCTACGGCAATGAAGCGGAAGTCGGCGAAGCGATCGGCGCTTCGGGCGTTGCGCGCAACGAGTTGTTTCTGACCACGAAGATCTGGGTCGACAACTACTCGCGCGACAAACTCGTTCCGAGCCTGAAAGACAGCCTGACGAAGCTGCGCACCGATCACGTCGACCTGACGCTGATCCATTGGCCCGCGCCCAACAACGGTGTGCCGCTCGAAGAATTCATGAGCGCGCTCGCGGAGGCAAAGGCGCAAGGGCTCACGCGCCAGATCGGTATTTCGAACTTCAACATCGAGCTGACGAAGCAGGCCATCGCGGTAGTCGGCAACGACAACATCGCGACCAATCAGATCGAACTGAGCCCATATCTGCAGAACCGCAAGCTCGTCGAATTCCTCGGCGAACAGGGCATTCCTGTCACGTCGTACATGACGCTCGCCTACGGCAAGGTGCTGAAGGACCCCGTCATCGGCGCGATCGCCAAACGGCACGAAGCGACGCCAGCGCAAGTCGCGCTCGCGTGGGCGCTGCAACTGGGCTATTCGGTGATTCCGTCATCGACGAAGCGCGAGAACCTCGCCAGCAATCTTCTCGCGCAACAACTCCCGCTGTCGGCCGACGACATGGCGCAGATCGCCGCGCTCGAACGCAATGCCCGCGAAGTCAGCCCCGACGGTCTCGCACCGGTCTGGGACTAACGAGAAACCACGCTCGCAGCGAACATGCCGCGAGCGACGCAAGGAATCGCATCATGAAGAACGACCCGCTTTTCGAACCTTTCACGCTCGGCGCGCTCACCCTTCCCAACCGCATCGTAATGCCGCCGATGACGCGCTCGCGCGCCAGCCAGCCCGGCGACGAAGCCAACGAGCTGATGGCCGCCTACTACGCGCAACGCGCAAGCGCCGGTCTGATCGTCAGCGAAGGCACGTACATTTCGCCGCTCGCGAAGGGCTATGCATGGACGCCCGGCATTCACACGCAACCGCAGATAGACGGCTGGCGCAAGGTCACGACGGCTGTCCACGAAGCGGGCGGCCGTATCTTCGCGCAGTTGTGGCATGTCGGCCGGTTGAGCCATACGAGCCTGCTTGGCGGCGAACAGCCGGTGTCGTCATCCGCGATTCAGGCGAAGGGCGTCAACGTGTTCATCGCAGGCGCCGATGGCAGCAACGTGCCGGGCTTCGTGCAGGCATCGGCCCCGCGCGCGCTGAGCACGGCGGAAATCGCCGAAGTGGTCGGCCAGTATCGGGACGCGGCCCGCAACGCGATGCTCGCAGGCTTCGATGGCGTCGAGCTGCATGCGGCCAACGGCTATCTCGTCAATCAGTTCATCGACTCCGAAGCGAACAACCGCACGGATGAATACGGCGGCTCGCTGGAGAGTCGCCTGCGGTTTCTGGATGAAGTCACGCGCGCGCTGATCGACGGCACGGGTAACGCGCAGCGCGTCGGCATCCGGCTCGCGCCACTGACCACGCTCAACGGATGCGTCGATGCAGACCCCGAAATGACCTACATCGCCGCCGCGAAGCTGCTTGGTGAGATCGGCGTTGCGTATATCCATATCGCGGAAGCCGATTGGGACGATGCGCCGCATATGCCCGTCGAATTCAAGCAGCGCATCCGGCAAGCCTATCCGGGCACACTGATCTATGCGGGCAAGTACACGGCGGATCGCGCTCGCGAAGCCATCGGTGCGGGTTGGGCCGATCTGATTGCATTCGGCCGCCCTTTCGTTGCGAATCCCGATCTGCCTCAGCGTCTGCGCAGCGGGGCCGATCTTGCCACGCATCATCGCGAAACACTGTTTGGCGGCGGCGCTCAGGGCTCACCGATTACCCGTCGCTCACAGGCACGAACGACTGACGAACAACTGACGAACACTGAAAAGCGAACATCATGCGAATCGACATTCCCTCACGCATCGGCTTCGGCACAGCGCCGCTCGGCAATATGTATCGCGACATCCCGAACGATGAAGCGATCGCCTCGGTCCACGCGGCCTGGAACAGCGGAATCCGCTACTTCGACGCAGCGCCGCTCTATGGCGCAGGACTCGCGGAGCTTCGACTCGGCGAAGCGCTGTCGGCTTATCCGCGCAACGAGTATCTGATCGGTACCAAGGTCGGACGCCTGATTCTCGACGAGCACGAGTCGACCGCGCAGCGCGATCTCGGCGAAAAAGGCGGCCTGTTCGAGCACGGACTGCCGAACCGGATCATCTACGACTACACGGAAGCGGGCACGTTGCGCTCGATCGAAGACAGCCTCAAGCGGCTGCGCACCGATCATCTCGACTGCGTCTGGATTCACGATCCCGCCGTCGATTTCCACGGCGAACAGTGGCGCGACGTGTTCGACATCGCGATGTCGGGCGCGGCCAAAGCGCTGACCCGTCTGCGCGAAGAAGGCGTCATCAAGGCGTGGGGGTTAGGCGTGAACCGGGTCGAACCGTGCGAACTGGCGCTCGAACAAGCCGACCCCGATGGCTTCCTGCTCGCTGGCCGCTACACGTTGCTCGATCACACTGCCGCGCTGGAGAAGCTGATGCCAGCTTCGGCGGAGCGCGGGCTTGGCATCGTCGTGGGCGGCCCGTACAACTCGGGGCTGCTGGCAGGCGGCACGCACTACGAGTATCAGAAGGCCCCGCAAGCCATGATCGAGCGCGTCGAGCAGATCAAGTCGATCTGCGCCCGCTTTGGTGCGGATATTCGCGCGGTCGCGTTGCAATTCTCGCTGGCGCACCCGGCGGTTGCGGGCGTCATTCCCGGCGCAAGCCGCCCGGAACGCATCGCGGAAAATCAGGCGCTCGCCACCCAGGCGATTCCTGGCGAGTTATGGAACGAGTTGAAGTCAGCGGGCGTCATCAGCGGCAATGCACCGACGCCGCGCGTTTAATGCTCACAGGAAAGAATATGGCAAGCGTTAGCGTATCGATAGACATTGCAGTATCAGCAGAAAACGCATGGCATGTGGTCGGCGACTTCGACGGTTTGCCGGGCTGGCTCGAACTCATCCGCTCGTCTTGGCTGTCGGACGGCGGGCGGGTTCGCCATCTCGAAGCGGTGAATGGTTCGTCGATCGTCGAAAGGCTGCTCGATCACAGCGATCAGAACATGCAATACCTTTACACGATCCTCGAAGGACCGGACCCCGTGACGGATTACACGGCGTCGATGTCGTTGCGCAGGATCGACGGGCATCACGCCACGGTGACATGGGCGAGCCGCTTCGAGCCAAACGACCCGAACGAGGCCGAGTCGCTCACCGCCCATTATCGGAGTCTGTACCTGGCGGGCCTGACGCGCCTCAAGGCGGTTCTGGAAACTCAGGGCCGCTGACCCGCGCTGAATCTCTACGTGCCATTTCGCACAGCGCGTGCGTTTTGCGAAACGCGGCATCCGTCGTCCCAGTACATTGTTCAGCTACTGCGGCGCCCTGCTTTCATGGGCTCCGCAGTAACCGCAACATTCGCCATGACTGGTCAACGGAGATTTAGATGTCAGCAAACACCATTGCAGCTTATCTGGCTCAAACGCTCGCGGCTGCGGGCGTCGAACGCATCTGGGGCGTGACGGGCGACAGCCTGAATGGCCTTGCCTACGCCCTCGACAAGGCCGGCGACATTCGCTGGATGCACACGCGCCACGAAGAATCCGCTGCATTCGCAGCGGGCGCCGATGCCGCATCCACCGGCCGGCTCGCCGTGTGCGCGGGCAGTTGCGGCCCGGGCAACCTGCATCTGATCAATGGCCTGTTCGACTGTCATCGCAATCACCAGCCCGTGCTCGCGATCGCCGCGCATATTCCATCGACGGAGATCGGTCTCGGCTCCTTTCAGGAAACGCATCCCCAAGAGTTGTTCAAGGAGTGCAGCCATTACGTGGAGCTTGTGTCGTCCGCCGGGCAGTTTCCGCGTGTCCTCGCGCGCGCGATGCGGACGGCCATCGAGGAGCGCGGCGTCGCTGTAATCGTGTTGCCTGGCGACGTCGCATTGGGCGACGGCCCCGACGAAGCACCGACGTGGACAGAAAGCGCGCCGCCGCGCATCGTGCCCGCCGAGGCCGATCTCGAGCGTCTTGCGGCGCTGCTGAATGGGTCGGATGCTGTCACGATCATGTGCGGCAGCGGCACGCAGGGCGCGCACGACGAAGTCGTGGCGCTTGCGGATACGCTCGGCGCGCCCGTCGTGCATGCGTTGCGCGGCAAGCAGTTCGTCGAATACGACAATCCTTTCGACGTCGGCATGACAGGGCTGATCGGTTTCAGCTCGGGCTATCACGCGATGATGTCGTGCGACACGCTGCTGCTGCTCGGCTGTGATTTTCCGTATCGCCCGTTCTACCCGTCGCATGCGAAGATCGTGCAGATCGACTGGAAGGGGTCGCAACTCGGCCATCGGGCGCCGCTCGCGCTAGGTCTCGTAGGCACGATCAAGGAGACGATCTCGGCGACGCTGCCCAGGCTTCAGCGCAAACAGGACCGCGGCTTCATCGACACGGCCCGCAAGCATTACGCCGCCGCGCGCAAGGGCCTTGATGAACTCGCAACGCCTTCGCCCGCAGGCGAGCCGGTACATCCACAGTACCTCACGCGCATGATCGACGAGATCGCCAGCGAGGATGCCATCTTCACCGCCGACGTCGGCACACCGACCGTGTGGTCGGCGCGTTATCTGACGATGAACGGCAAGCGTCAGTTGCACGGTTCGTTCAATCATGGATCGATGGCGAATGCGATGCCACAGGCGCTCGGCGCGCAGGGCGCGCATCCGGGTCGTCAGGTCGTGTCGCTCTCGGGCGACGGCGGCCTCTCGATGCTGCTCGGCGATCTGCTGAGCGCACGTCAACTCGGGTTGCCCATCAAGGTCGTGGTGTTCAACAACAGCGTGCTGGGTTTTGTGTCGATGGAACTGAAAGCGAGCGGCTATCTCGACACGAACGTCGACCTGAGCAAGACTGACTTTGCAGCGATTGCGAAAGGCGCGGGCATCTTTAGCATTCGCGTCGAAGATTCGGAACAGGTTGCCGGGGCGTTGAAAGAAGCCTTCGCGCATGATGGTCCTGCCGTCGTCGATGTCGTGACGGCGAAACAGGAACTCGCGATGCCGCCGAAGATCAAGCTTGAACAGGCCAAAGGTTTTAGTCTGTACATGATGCGCGCCATTCTGAATGGCCGTGGCGACGAAATCGTGGATCTCGTGCGGACCAATTTCCGCTGATGCATGGAGCTTCGGCGCGCCGCCATTCGTGCGTTAAGGATGGCGGCCGCCGAAGTCCGGCATTGATTCCGTCAGATCGCAATTTCGCGTGTAGCGCACTTCCATTAATCGCGCTCCTCCAGTCTCGATCACTTTGGCAGAACCGTCGCGCTCGAATCCTCGTCGACTGTAGAAGGAACACGCTGCTGCGTTATCTTTCAACACCCACAGCACGACAGTACCGTAGCCTTTTGCACGTAGCCGCTCGCAAGCCGCATGAATCAGTGCAGTGCCGATGCCGCGACTCCAGACATCCGATTCGACGTAAATCGCCTCGACCTCCGCACAGCGCGAGTCAAGGTCTTCGTCACGCGAGGGTCCGAACGCAACCCAGCCGACCACGACACAGTTCATCACAGCAACCAGCACGCACGGCGCCCCCGCTGACAACGCCTTGCGCCATTTTTCCGCTCTTGCGTTTTCGTCGAGATTCGCAAGGTATTCGATTGGCAACAATGCCTTGTACGCGTCGCGCCAGGTCGCGACGTGAACCTTCGCTATTCCTTGTGCGTCATCGATTGTCGCAAGCCTTATATCCACGCTCTGCGATGACCCCGCTCCATCATGCAAATCCCACCTCCTGTCGTTTTCCGCCGGTTTCCGGACGCATGAGCGACGGCCCGGTCCTGGGCATATCAGCACACTGTACTTGATGATTTTGCCTGGCGTGTTCAGCGCGAAGGCATCCCACAGCCCATTGGCGCCCCATTTCGCGATCGGATTCAAGTTCGATCAAATGCCTGCTGCATCCGCCGGGTTCGCCATGCAATTCATGGAGTGTGTCAATTGAGTCATTCGCAAGCGCGCATCGCAAGCCGCGATTCTTCGAGCCCGTCGCTCACGCTTGACGACATCACGATCGTCGACCACAGCCTGCTCAAACGCGCCGTCGGCGCCATGGCGCTCGGCAACGCAATGGAATGGTTCGACTTCGGCGTGTACAGCTATATCGCTGTCACGCTCGGCAAAGTGTTCTTTCCGTCGAGCAGCCCGTCGGCGCAGTTGATCGCGACCTTCGGCACGTTTGCCGCCGCGTTCCTCGTGCGCCCGATCGGCGGCATGGTGTTCGGGCCGCTCGGCGACCGCATCGGCCGTCAGCGCGTGCTCGCGATGACGATGATCATGATGGCCGTCGGCACGTTCGCGATCGGCCTGATTCCGAGCTATGGTTCGATCGGCATTCTCGCGCCCGCGCTGCTGCTCGTCGCGCGTCTCGTGCAGGGCTTTTCGACGGGCGGCGAGTATGGTGGCGCCGCTACCTTTATCGCCGAGTTTGCGACGGATCGCCGTCGTGGCTTCGCGGGGAGCTTCCTCGAATTCGGCACGCTGGTCGGCTATATCCTCGGTGCGGGTACGGTTGCCGTACTGACGGCGACGCTGTCGCAGGAAGCGTTGTTGTCGTGGGGCTGGCGTGTGCCGTTCTTTATCGCGGGCCCGCTGGGTCTTGTGGGCCTGTATATCCGGATGAAGCTCGAAGAGACGCCTGCGTTCAAGAAGGAGGCGGAAGCGCGTGAAGCGGACGAGATGTCGCGTCCGAAGCAGAAGTTCGTGGAACTGCTCGCGCAGCAATGGAAGCCGTTGCTGCTGTGCGTCGGCCTCGTGCTGATCTTCAACGTCACCGACTACATGGCGCTGTCGTATCTCCCGAGCTACCTGTCGGCCACGCTGCACTTCAACGAATCGCACGGTCTGTTCCTCGTGCTGCTCGTGATGGTGCTGATGATGCCGATGACGCTCTACGCGGGTCATCTGTCCGACAAGATCGGCCGCAAGCCCGTCATGCTGCTCGGCTGCGTGGGTCTGTTCGTGCTGTCGATTCCGGCGCTGCTGCTGATCCGTATGGGCACGGTGCTGCCCGTGTTCAGCGGCCTGCTGATTCTCGGCGCGCTGCTGTCGACGTTCACGGGCGTGATGCCGTCGTCGCTGCCTGCCCTCTTCCCGACGAAGATCCGTTACGGCGCGCTGGCGATTGGCTTCAACGTGTCGGTGTCGCTGTTCGGCGGTACGACGCCGCTGGTTGCTGCATGGCTCGTAGACAGAACCGGTGACGCGATGATGCCCGCGTACTACCTGATGGGCGCGTCGATCATCGGCATCGTGTCGGTGCTCGCCCTGCGCGAAACGTCGTGCAAGCCGCTGCTTGGCTCGGGTCCGTGCGTGGCGACACATGCGGAAGCGATGAGCCTTATTCGCGGTGCCAAACGCGCTCACACTGAGAAGAAACGCCTGGCGCTGGTGCGCGAACGTGCGTAACGTCAGCGCCCAGCAAGCATCCTTCCGCCGAGCCCGATCAACAGCACGCCCGCCGTCGTGTCGATCACGGCTTTGCGCCGAACCATGAAACTGCGGATGGCGGGGTGAGAAGCCAGCAGCGCCATCGCGCAGTACCACGCGCACGATATGCCGATCGACAGCGCCACAACAGCGATATCGAACGACAGTCCAGCATGCGCTGGCACCATCACGGCAAATATGCTGCCGTAGAACGCGACCGATTTGGGGTTTGTCATGCTCACGAGATAGCCGCGTTTCGCGGCGGCCCAACCAGACCCGGCGGTCCGTGCCGGCGCGGACAAAGGTTGGCGCGCAGTCACGATCATCTTCGCGCCGAGCCAGATCAGATAGGCCGCGCCCGCAATCCGCAATGCCATCTCGATCCACGCGACATGCGTGACGATCAGACTCAGGCCCGCAATCGCGATCAACGCCCATGTGCCCGACGCAGCCGCCAGCCCCAGACCAGTCGATACGCCAGCGCGTCGCGACGCAACCGCCGTCGATGTGACGATCACGAAGTTGGGCCCAGGGCTGGCAACGCTAAGCAGCAACACGCCGCACAGCGCGAGCAAACTGTTGATGGGATCGAGCATGTTTTCTTCCGCGGACGTTGGACGTAAATTCGATTTCGATCATACCCGAGGCTATTTCAGTAAGCGTAAGCGCTTATCACGCGCCTGACCGTTTCCAGCGATTCGCGCAGCACATCGAGTTCGACAGAACCCAACGCGAGGCGGACAGCATGAGGCACATGGTGCGAAGTCGCGTAGGGCTCAGCCGTCGACACTGAAATGTGTTCACGCATCAGCGCCGCCGCAACCTGATCCGCGCGCACTTCTTCCGACAACGGCAACCAGACGAAATACGACGATGGGTGGCGAACACAGTTCAGGCCCGCGAGAATCTCAGCGGCCATGGCTTGCCGGATCTTCGCGTCGCGGCGTTTCTCCGCTTCCAGCCGCTTGACGGTGCCATCATCGAGCCACGCGCACGCAATCGACGTCATCACACCGGGCGTATTCCACGTCGTCGCCCTGATGATCCGCTCGATATCTTTCATCGATTCAGCCGACGCCACGACAAAACCCACGCGCAAACCGGTAGCGACGTTCTTCGAAAAGCCGGACACGTACACGGTCGTTTCCGGCGCGAGCGCGGCGAGCGGCGCGGGCGGTTTGTCGGCGAGAAAGGCATACGCGGCGTCTTCGATTATCAATAGCCCATGCCGGCGCGCAATCGACACGAGTTGCTTGCGCCATTGCGCACTCGTCACCCAACCGAGCGGATTGTGCAGCGTCGGCATCACATACACGGCGCGCACGCGCCGCGTCCTGCACAAGCGTTCGAGCGCGTCGAGGTCGAACCCTTGCCCATCCGCCGGGATCGGCGCCAGTTCCAGCCGACAGGCCTCGGCGAGCACCTTGAAACCCGGATACGTCAGCGTGTCCACTGCGACCACATCGCCAGGGCTGAGCAGCGCCATCACGGTCGCGGCCAGGCCCGCTTGCGCGCCATTCACGAGCGACACCTGGTCCCAGCCGATTTCGAGTCCCCTGCAAGCCAGATGACGCGCCACGGCCGCGCGCTCGTGCTGGCGTCCGCCATGCGGCTGATAGCGAAGCAGGCTTTCCAGATCGCCGGACGCAGCAAGCTGACGCAACGCGCCGCGCAACAGATCGGCCTGACCCGGCAGCGCCGGATAGTTGAAGTTGAGGTCGACCATGCCCGCCGCGAGCGCGAACTGATCGATGCCCTGTCTAGGCGGCAGCGAAATTTCCCGCACGAACGTACCGCGTCCCGTCTCTCCGCTGACGAGACCCATCGCCGCAAGTTCGGCGTAGACCCGCGTCGCCGTGACGAGCGCGAGTCCGTGCGTGGACGCGAGCTGGCGATGCGTCGGCAGGCGCGTGCCGGCGCGCAGGCGTCCCGAGCGAATATCCGCGGCAAGCGTGTCGACAAGTTCCTTGTACCGGGGCTGAGCCATATCCAGATGTATCCATGACAATTATTTGATTGTAATGGTATCTGCGCATAGCATCATCTCACCCCATTCATCGGCAGGCGAACATCATGCACATCGCGATTCTCACTTTCGAAGGCTTCAACGAACTCGATTCGCTGATTGCGCTCGGCATTCTCAACCGGATCAAGAAGCCGGACTGGCGCGTGTCGATTGCGACGCCGCACGCACGCGTGAATTCGATGAACGGCGTCGTGATCGAAGGGCAGATCGCGCTGCACGAGGCGAATGCTGCAGATGCAGTGATTGTTGGCAGTGGCGCGTTGACGCGCAATGTCGTTGCCGATCAGACCTTGATGGCGCAGATGCAGTTCGATCCGTCGCGCCAGCTGCTTGGCGCGCAGTGCTCCGGCACACTCGTGCTGGCGAAGCTCGGGCTGCTCGATGGCGTGCCCGCCTGCACGGACCTCACGACGAAACCGTGGGTCGAGGAAGCGGGCGTGGACGTGCTCAATCAGCCGTTCGTCGCGCGAGGCAACGTCGCGACTGCGGGCGGATGTCTTGCCTCCCAGTATCTGGCCGCATGGGTCATCGCGCGCTTCGAAGGCGTCGACGCAGCCGCGAGCGCGATGCATTACGTCGCGCCTGTCGGCGAGAAGGAAGAGTACGTTGCGCGCGCGATGCGCAATATCACGCCGTTTCTGCAAGAGACGAGCGCGGCCATGTAAGCGCGCACTTTTTTTGCCGCTTCTCTGTCATCGAATTCGCGACACGATTCTCACGCGATGCGACATGGAAAAGGGCACGAAAAAGGCACTGAAAAAATATATCGAATCCAGCATCAGATCCGCTCAAGCCACCCCGATATCGGCCGACAACCAACGTAATCAACGATGCGCATTGCTTCATCTTTAGCGCACCGCGAGTCGATATCGGATGGTAGTTCGTCATTGGGCAGAGGTCATTTTGAAGCTTACGGATTCGATCGCATTCAAATTCAGCGCGGCATCGGGCGCCGCGCTCGCAGTCACGGTTCTACTTCTCACCACGGTCGGCGCGTTGAACGTGCGTCATCAGGCTGTCGACGAGTTCGAGCAATCCAGTCACGCCAGAATCGTCCAGGCCGACGAATCGCTTGATGTGAGCTTTAAAGAGGTCGAACAGAACCTCACGTATCTGACCCAAACGGCGCAACTGAAAGCCGCCGACCAGAGCATCACCGACTATCTGAACCACGGCGGCCAGATGACGCCGGATAAGAACGGCGAAGTCGAGAAGACGATCTTCGCGTTGCTCAAGCAGTTCGGCGATACGCATCCCAACATGCGCTATCTCGACATCGGCACGCATTGGGGCGGCTATGTGCAATGGCCGATCGAAAGCCTGAACGGCGAGCACTACGATCCGCGCGTCAGGCCGTGGTATCAGCTGGCGATGACGGCGCCTGATCGCGTCGTGCGGCCCGCGCCTTATCTGAGCGCGGCCGGCTCCGGCGGCGCGATCATTCCGTTCGCGCGTGTCGTCAAGGACAGCAAGGACGAGATTCTCGGCGTGCTCGAAGGCGACATCTCGCTCGACGACTTCGCGCGGCTCACCAGTGGCATCCAGTTCGGCAAGACCGGCTATCTGCTCGTTACGGACAGCAGCGGAAAAATTCTGATCGACCCGCGCGAGAAGAAACATGAGTTCAAGGAACTGAAGGGCCTGGGCGGCGGATACGAACAACTGTCCAATGGCAGCGATGGGCTCGTTCGCATCCAGATGGACGGCGTCGATTATCAGTCGTTCATCTACACGTCACCGAAGAACGGCTGGAAGTACTACGCGCTCGTGCCCGATTCGGAAATGATGGCAGCCGCCAACCGGCTCACGTGGACGCTGATCGGGATGGGGCTGCTGGTGCTCGTGGTCGCCGTGCTCATCATGATTGCGTTGGGCCGCAGGATGACCGATCCCATTCGCAATCTTGCCAACTCGATGCACGAAATCGCATCCGGCGATGGCGACATGACGCGGCGTCTTCCTCAACTCAGCAACGACGAAGTCGGCCATCTCGCGAGGCAGTTCAACGCATTCGTCGAAAAGCTGCACGGTGTGCTGCTGAAGGTGAGGACGAACAGCCGTCACCTCGAACTCGCTGCCGGTGAAGTGTCGGCGGGCAATCTCGATCTGTCGTCGAGAACCGAGCAACAGGCCGCGTCGATCCAGCAAACGGCGGCCAGCATGGAAGAACTGGCGGGCACGGTGCGCGGCACGGCCAATCAGGCGACGACGGCCAACGCCGTCGCCGCGGGCGCCGTGGATGCCGCGCGTCGCGGCAACGAGGCCGTTGCGGGCGCGGCAAAGACGATGAACGCTGCCGTCGAGCAATCAGGGCGCATTGTCGGCATTGTGGGGATGATCGAGGGCATCGCGTTCCAGACCAACATCCTGGCGTTGAATGCCGCTGTTGAATCGGCGCGCGCAGGCGAGAGCGGTCGCGGCTTTGCCGTCGTCGCCGCCGAAGTGCGCAACCTGGCCCAGCGTTCGACCAGCGCGGCAAAAGAGATCAAGGCACTGCTTGAGGCTTCTGTCGGCAACGTCGAGGCGGGTGCCGAACAGGTCAATCTCGCAGGCAAGACGATCGCCGAACTGACGGATGCCGTGTCCAACCTCGCCACGATCACTAGCGAAATCGCGGATTCCGCGCGCGAGCAAAGCCGCGCGATTGGTGAGGTCAATCAGGCCGTGTCGCTGATGGACCAGTCGACGCAGCAGAACGCAGCGCTGGTGGAAGAGATTGCCGCCACGTCCGAATCGCTCAGCACGCAAGGCAAGGATCTGAACGCGACGGTTGGGTTCTTCAAGCTTGGTGCGTGAGGCGCGCAACAGTTAAGCGACTCGCATTTAACGCCCGCTTTCCTGCGCCCGCCGAGACGAGATGCGTGCGCACGAGTTGACGCATTTCGGCGAGCAGCACGGCCTGAACCGCCGAACGCCACTGTTCTCGGACGCACAACCACCGTTCTCGTTTCGAGAAGTATCAATTGACCTGGCGAGGGATTCTGCTGCGGACGCAGCGTCCCTAGACTTTGCATCAAGTGATCGGGATGCCCCAGTCACCTCTGACCAAAGGAAACCGCCATGAAGCTCTACTACCACCCGCTGTCCGGCCACTCGCACCGCGCCCGCCTGTTCCTGTCGCTGCTCGGCATCGACCACCAATCGATTCAGGTCGATCTCGCCGCCGCCGAGCACAAATCCGCCGAATTTCTGAAACTCAACCGCTTCGGCCAGGTCCCGGTTCTCGTCGACGGCGACACCACGATCGCCGACTCCAACGCGATTCTGGTGTACGTCGCCCGCAAGTTCGGCAAGACCGACTGGCTGCCGCAAACGCCCGCGCTGGAAGCCGCCGTGCAGCGCTGGCTGTCCGTGGCCGCCGGCGAGATCGCGTTCGGCCCGGCCGCCGCGCGACTCATTACCGTGTTCGGCGCAAAATACAACGCCGAAGAGCTGATTGCCCGCGCGCATCGCATCCTCAAGCTGATCGACGAAGAGTTGGCCGGGCGCGAGTACATCGCGCAAGCTCATCCGACGATTGCCGATGTCGCGCTGTACAGCTACATCGCGCGTGCGCCGGAAGGCAACGTCGACCTGTCGTTCTACCCGAACGTCAACGCGTGGTTGCGCCGCATCGAGGCGCTGCCTGGCTTCGTCGAGTTCCAGAAAACGCCTGTCGGCCTCGCCGCCAATAGCTGAGCGCGTCAGTGAGCGGAAAGCCCGCGCGTGGCTTTCCCGGCTTTACGACCGGAGGTAAATCATGAGCACGGTATCGACGGATAAAGGGTCGCCCTGGCACGCAGGCGAACTGGCGCTGCAAGAGAAAGTCGGCGTGGCGCCGAAGATGCAGGAACTCGGCCGCCGGGTGATCCGCGACTACATGCCCGATCAGCACCGCACTTTCTACAGACAATTGCCGTTCATCGTGGCCGGCGCAGTGGCTGACGACGGTGATGTATGGGCGACGCTCGTTGCCGGTCAACCGGGCTTCATGCAGTCGCCGACCGAGAAGATTCTGCACATGCAGGTTGCCGCCGATCCGCATGACCCCGCATCCGGCGGCATTCATGAAGGCGCGGCAATCGGTCTGCTCGGGATCGAGCTGGACACGCGCCGCCGCAATCGCTTGAACGGTCTGTTGCGTGGCGCGACGTCGCAAGGTTTCGACGTCGAGGTCATCCAGAGCTTCGGCAACTGCCCGCAATACATCCAGGCACGCGATTTCGAATTCATCCGCGATCCCGGCATGTTTTCCGACATCGCGCCCACGGAGTTCGATGGCCTGACCGGTCACGCCCGCGCGATGATCGAAGCCGCGGACACGCTGTTTGTCGCGTCCTATGTGGGCGAAGGCGAGCAACGCCAGGTCGACGTGTCGCATCGCGGTGGCAAGGCGGGCTTCGTGCGTATCGGCGACGACGGCCACCTGACCATTCCCGATTTCGCGGGCAACCTCTTCTTCGCGACGCTCGGCAACTTTCTCGTCAACCCGCGCGCAGGGCTCATCTTCGCCGACTTCGAAACGGGCGATGTCCTGCAATTGACGGGGGACGCGACCGTCGATCTCGACTCGCCCGAGATCGCCGCGTTTCAGGGCGCGGAGCGGCTGTGGCATTTCACGCCACGACGCATCGTCTATCGCAAGGGCGCGCTGCCGCTGCGGTGGAAGTTTCAGGCCAATGGCTGGTCGCCGAACTCGCTGATGACAGGCAGTTGGGACGAAGTGACAAGCCGCCTGAAGGCCGCTGAACTGGCGAACGCATGGCGGCCGTTCAAGGTGACGAACGTCGTCGATGAAAGCTCGGTGATCCGTTCGTTTCACCTCGAACCGGTGGACGGCGCGGGGCTCATTCCACATATCGCGGGTCAGCATCTGCCCATCCGCGTCATGCCGCCCGGTCACGACAAGCCTGTGATCCGAACCTATACGCTGTCGACGGCACCCGCCGATGGCCTCTATCGGATCAGCGTGAAGCGCGATGGACTCGTATCGTCGCATCTGCACGATACGCTGCATATCGGCAGCATCATCGAAGCGCGTGCGCCCGCTGGCCAGTTCACGATCGATGCCGCCGAGCGGCGTCCCGCCGTGCTGCTCGCCGCCGGCGTCGGCACCACGCCGATGCTCGCGATGCTCAGGCATATCGTCTACGAAGGGCTACGCAAGCGGCGCGTGCGCCCGACGTGGTTTTTCCATTCGGCACGTTCGCTGAAGGAGCGCGCGTTCAGCCGCGAGATCGAAACGCTCGCGGTGTCCGCGAAAGGCGCGGTGAACGTGGTGCGCGCATTGAGTCACACCGACGGCGCGCGCGAAGGCAAGGACTTCGACGTCGAAGGCCGGATCGATGTCGCGCTGCTGTGCGACACGCTGCCCTTCAACGACTACGACTTCTATCTTTGCGGACCGTCGACGTTCATGCAGTCCATGTACGACGGCTTGCGCGATCTCGACGTCGCGGACAACCGCATACATGCCGAGGCGTTCGGGCCGTCCGGGCTGCAACGCAGGAAGGATGCCGCCGCCGTCACGGGTCCCGCTCGCGTCGCAGCGGACCAACCGGTCCCCATCGCGTTCGTCAAGTCGGGCAAAGAAGCGCGCTGGAGCCCGGACAGCGGTTCATTGCTGGAGCTTGCGGAAGCACGCGGACTGAATCCCGAATTCGGTTGCCGTGGCGGCAGTTGCGGCACGTGCCGCACGCGCATCGTGGAGGGCGCGGTGGCGTACACCATGACGCCGGAATTCATCGTGCCGGACGACGAAGCGTTGATATGTTGCGCCGTACCCGCCAACGCGGAGACAGGCGGCGGCGACCGTCTGCTGCTCGATCTGTGAGGCAGGCCGTGCCGGGCGGTGTGGGAAACGCTGTTATGCTTGACGCTCGCTTGCCTGTCGACACCCGGCAGGCGTCCCCTATCCCCTTCCCGTTCATCTCCTCAGACATGGACAGGCTCCAGGCAATGCACACCTTCGTGACCGTGGTCGAGACGGAAGGCTTCGCGTCCGCGGCGCGCAAGCTCAACGTGTCGCCGTCGGTCATCAGCCGGGTCATGAACGAGCTCGAAGAACACCTTGGCGTGCGGCTGTTGACCCGCACGACGCGCGTCGTGCGGATGACCGATGCGGGTGCCACGTTCTTCGAGGATTGTCGCCGCATCCTCGCGGAAATCGAGGCGGCCGAGCTTTCGGCTGCCGGTGCCAACACCACGCCGCGCGGCCAGTTGACCGTGACGGCACCTGTCCTGTTTGGAAAGATGTATGTGACGCCCATCGCTCACGACTATCTGACGCGCTATCCGGCCGTCAATCTGAATTGCTGGTTTCTGGATCGCATCGTGAATCTCGTCGACGAAGGGGCGGATGTCGCGGTACGCATCGGCGAGTTGCCGAGTTCGTCGTTGCAGGCGATTGCTGTCGGCAAGGTGCGCCGCGTGCTGTGCGCTTCGCCCGCTTATCTCGACGCGCATGGCGTGCCGCAGCGTCCCGACGATCTCACGTCTCACGTGACCATCCAGGCGACAGGCCTCACTTCCGCGCCCGAATGGCGCTTCAGCGTGGACAACAAGCCGCTGACAGTGCCGATCCAGCCGCGCCTCGTGACCACCACCAATGATTCCGCGATCTCGGCAGCATTGGCGGGGCTGGGCATCGTGCGTCTGTTGTCGTATCAGATCGCGCAGGAACTGGCGGACGGTACGTTGCGCGCCGTGCTGGCCGATTATGAACTGGCTGCATTGCCCGTACATGTCGTCCATCGCGAAGGCAAGCATGCGAATCAGAAAGTGCGCGCCTTTCTCGACCTCGCCATCGAAACGCTCAGGGCGAAGGCTTCGCTCTGGCATGCGTAGCGTGTGCCGTCCGGCTGATTCATGACACGCACGATGCCCCATTCCGCAGACGACACGCAGCCCGCAGCACGAGAGCATGCGCAGTATGGCTACGTCGACGGCGCTGGCATCGAAGTGCTTCATGCGCGCTTCGAGCGCCATCGGTTCACGACGCATACGCACGACACGTGGGCGATCGGTGCAGTGCTACGCGGCGCAAAGGACTCGATGACGGACTCGCGGCAACCGTCGATCGTCAACGCTGGCGAGGTGTACGCGATTGCGCCGCACGTCGCGCACGCGGGCATGTCGATCGGCGATCACGGATGCGAATACGTGATGCTCTATGTGCCCGATGTCGAATGGCGATTGCAGTGCGAGATTCACGGTGTTTCGCCGCATGCGTTTTCGCAGCCCGTGACGATGCGCCGTGCGATGGCTCCGTTCGTGCAGTTCGCCGCGCTGTCGACGCAACGCTCGCACATGTCATCGACATGGCCCGATGAATGGGCGCTGTTGTGCGAAGCGGTGCTCGGTTCGATGAACTATCGCGATGCGTCGGCACAGACCTCGTCGAGAGTCTCCGACAAGCGTCTGCGCGACGCACGGGCCTACTTGCAGGCATTTTCCAGCCGTAACGTGTCGCTCGACGAACTGGCGCGCGAGGCGTCGCTATCGGCGTCCGAGTTGTGCCGGCGCTTTACGGCTGCGTTTGGGTTGAGTCCGCATCGCTATCAACTCGTGCTGCGCCTTAAGACGGCAAAGCACTTGTTGCTGGATGGCATGACGCCTTCCGCCGTTGCCGCCGCAACCGGCTTCGCGGATCAAAGCCACCTCGGACGCCACTTCAAGGCCGTGTTCGGTGTGACGCCTGGCGCCGTGGCGCGGCGAAACAGCGCAAGAACGTTCTAGATCGCCTGCTGCGCGACGCATAAGGTAGTGCCTCGCACATTGCCTGAGAGCACTTTTCTATGCACACCGCGACCACACCGCCACGCATCGCCATGTTTCAGGACTCGTTCACCGACGAGGTGGTCGGCTTGATCCTGCATATCCAGAATGACGAAAGCAAGGTCGGCATATCGATCGAGGATCAGCCCGAGCTTCTCGATATCAATCGATACTTCATCACGAATGGCGGCGGTTTCTGGATTGCACTCGACCCGCAAGAACATGTGGTCGGCACGATCGCCCTGCAGATCGAGACGGCAACGGTTGCGGTGCTGAAGAAGTTCTTCGTATCGGCAGCGTGGAGAGGTGCGGGGATGGGATGCGCGTCGCGTCTTTACGAAACGCTGTTGGCGCATGCAAAGCTCAAAGGCATCGAAACGATCCTGCTCGATACCCCTTCCGTTTCGACGCGCTCACATGCGTTTTATCGACGTCAGGGGTTCCGGCAGATCGCGGCTGATGAATTGCCCGTCAAGTACGCTTACCCAGACCGGGATTCGTTGCTGTTCAGGCTGGATCTCGCCTGAGATCAGAAACGATAATTCACCGATGCAAGCGTATTGAGTTCGCTTCGGCGTTCGGTGATCGGGCTCGCGGCCGCGTAGTGCTGCAAACGCCCAAGCGTCACCGCGACCGAGGCGGCCCAGTGCTTCGAAATGTCGTAGCTGACGTAGCCATTCAGATGCACATCACGAATGCCTGCGCCCGTGTTGTACGCAGGCAGTCCCGACGCTGCGCTCTGCTGGCTCGACACACCAAAGAACGTTCGCGTGTACTCCGCGTCCGCCCAGGTAAATCCGGGACCCATCGAAAACAGCCAGCCTCCAACGGGCAGCGACGCGTAAAGATCGCTGACAACGGTCTTGCCTTGACCATGTCCGGCGATGTCCTGATACATCGCCACGGACCCGGTGAAAATCCACGCCGTGTAGTCGGCGAATAGCTTGAGTTTCGGGCCGCCGTCGACGTTACCCAGCCCGTGCAGATGCGGATCGTCCTTTTCGTGGCGCGACTGGAAATCGAAGCTGAGCGCTGCACCGACGTGATAGTTCTCGCTGCGCAGCACGTTCAGTCCCAACACGTCAGGGCCTTGCGAAAACACGCGGTCGTCGTAAGAGATGTCGAGCGCGGGATAGGGAAACACACGCAGTTCACGCGAGCCGGGATACAGCGGCGTGATGACGACGCCAGGCCCGATGCCGATCTTCCATTTGCTGGCGGGCTTTGCTGTCGCGTCGCTTTGTTGCGAAGTCGACGAAGTTGACGAAGAGGACGAAGAGGGAGGCGGCGCGTCGTCGGCCCATGCTCCCGCCGTGTGAAGCGCCAACGTCATTGCCGACGCCAGCGCAGCGGCGCGTCTTGCCGCGTTGAAGCAACTCCACTTCATCATCACGCGCGGCCTTTGCCCATCGCCGCAAGTTGCCGCAACCGGCGGGCAAGCGCCTTCGACACCACGGGCTTTCCGCCCGCATCGCCCGTACGGCTCGTGATTTCGCTTTCGCGCAGGAACAGCGCAGTCTCCCGCGCGACGATCTCGCGCTCGTTGTCGGATGTAATCATGTGATACGAATCGTCGAGCCAGATGGTGCGCAAGAAGGTCGATCCAATCGCCGAAGCCACGAAGCGCGGATTGCGCGGACTCGATGTTTCATCGTCGATTGCATGGATGATCAGGCAGTCGTTGCGGATCGTGCGCACTTGCGAGCGCACGCATGCCGCGAGCCGGCTGGCTTCGTGCAGCGCGGGTAGCGAGATCGTCGATGGGCCGACTTCGCTGAAGTCGTCGCGCTCCATCGCGCGTGCGATCTTGGCCCGCAGCGCGTCGTTGCGCAGCCCGTACGGCGCCGATTCGCGATAGCGATAGCGCGAACGCAATGGCGAGTAGTACGCCCAGTTCAGCAAGAAGCGATACCACGGAATGGCCCAGCCGTCGTAGGCGAGCGTAAGCGACAGCAGCGCGACGGCCTGCGCCTGCGGGCGACGATGCACGAGCGCGAGCGCGAGCGCCGCGCCGATCGAAAGGCCGCAGATCGATACGCGCTCGTAGCGCGCCGCAAGCGCGTCATATTCGCGTGTCGCCGCGTCGAGCCAGTGCTCCATCGCCTGCTCTTTCGAGCCCGCCGTGTAGCCGTTCAGTACAGGCACGCATGTCGTGAAGCCTTCGTCGCTCAGAAAGCGTGCAAGGTAGCGCAATTCCAGCGGCGAACTGGACAGGCCATGCAACATCAGCACGGCGTGGCCATCGCCTTCGTTGAAGATCGTTCGGACTGAGGTTTTCATGTGTGTTACTCGCCGACGCGCAGCACGAGGAAATCCCCCGCGTGCGTCGTGAAGCGTTCGCAGATGCAATCGACGAGTTGTGCCGCGCTATCGCCCGCTTCGCCTTGAACACCTGACGATGCATGCATCGCCACGGGGTCGCCCGCGCGCAGCCGCACACGATGCGAGCCCGGCCACAGTGCGTTCGAAAGGCGGCGAATATCCTCGGGTTCGACATCGTCGAAGCGAGGGCCCGGTGCGATCTCCGCCGGTGGCGGCGCAACGGCAAGAACGCTTGCCCCAGCCTCGCGCGTGCTGCCAGCGTCGGTACCGTGGGTCCACGCAGGCATGCGCTCGAGTGCCTGAATCAGCACAAACGACTTTCTGTGTTGCGACAGATGGCGCAGCAGCCTGTGCGTTTCATCGACGGCGCGGCGCGCGAGCATGCGGTCGTTGTCGTGACGCAGCAGCATCTCGTAGCGCGACTGCGCGACCGACGCGATCAGCTCCGCGCGAAATTGCGCGCGCCTCAACCTTTCAACGATTGTAATAAAAACGAGCGCGACAAGCGGAAAGGATACGACAAACAGCACATCGGAGCGGTCGATGAAGCCAAGCACGGCGTAAGGCGGCACGAACAGATAGTCGGCGATGCACAGGCCGGCCAGCATCACGGTCAGCGCCGGCGCGAGGCCGAAGTAGTACTCGATCAGCACGGCTGCAATGCTGAATGCAGTGCCCGGCATCACGGGACCGAGCAGCGGGTGCAGGAGAAGGCGCACACCACTCGCGATACAGAGCGCGGCAATCGCGGCAAGCCATCGCCGTGCCCCGCGAGGCGCCCAGCGGCGGGCGTTTTGAACTTGCATGAAATATTGTTTTGCCGGACTACCGGACACTCTTCGACGTGTGGCCGACATGGCCAAATAGGCAGACAAGCTAAAAATGCCTTGAACGGTCCGAAAGATATCACATGTAATCCACCGTAATACTCGAACCCCTCCGATTTCAACGTTTATGCGACGGTAGAATTTGCCTTCTATGCGCGCTAACGTTTGCGCTATAGGGGAGCAATTGAAAGCAAAATGACAGGAAGTGAGAGTGCTTATTTCTGTTCGCGCCGTGGTCCCACTTCGCGTTGAGCATTTGGCTGAAGATTTTCCGCGGACAAAGGAAAGGAAAAGAAAGAGATAGGGAGCCGTCAATGCCCGTGCTTTTTGTCATACTTCAATATTCGATCGCGTCGCGCCGTCGGTGCTGACAAGCACCGCAGCGCGACTAATAGAGCAGATTCACATCGCCGCTTCTGTCTTTTCTTATCCACCGTCAATTAATACAATTCAAACGGTAATTCTTATCCGCGCAATGCGCGGACTCGATTTCACATTCGAATCACATCCATTACCGTCTTCTTCTTGTCCTTGAACTGATAAATCGTAATGGCCGCGTCCTTCAGATCGCCGTGCATATCGAATGCGATTTTACCGATCACGCCGTCATACTGCGTAACGGGCATCGCAGCCAGAACTTTGGCCCGCTCGGTCGAATTGGCGCGCTTCATGGCGTCGTAAATGACGTAGACGGCATCGTACGCAAATGGCGCGTACGCATCGATGGGCACCTTGTAGCGCGCGGTGTAACGACGATCGAACTCCTGCCCCTTGGGCATCTTCGAGAGCGCGAGTCCCGCTTCGGAGCACACAAGGTTGCCGATCGCATCGCCCGCAAGGCTCACCATCTTGTCCGTACACGCGCCGTCGCCGCCGAGCACGCTCGCCGTCATGCCGAGATTCGCCGCCTGCTTCACCAGCGGTCCCGCCGTCGCATCGGAGCCGCCATACATGATGGCGTCGGGACGCAGCCCCTTGATCTTGGTCAGGATCGCGCGGAAGTCGGTGGCCTTGTCGTTGGTCGCTTCGCGCGCGACGATCGTACCGCCGTTCGCCTTCGCCGCTTTCACGAACTCGTCGGCAAGCCCCTGTCCATACGCTGTCGAATCGTCGATCACGGCAATCCGTTTTGCGTGCAGCGAGTTGAGCGCGTAACGCGCGAGTGCCGGTCCCTGCAAGGCATCCGTCGCCACGACGCGGAACGTCGTCTTGTAACCCTGTTGCGTGTAAGCAGGATTCGTCGAGCCTTGCGAAATCTGCACGACTTGCGCTTCGCTATAGATGCGCGACGCGGGAATCGACACGCCCGAGTTGATATCGCCGACCACGGCCACCACGCCTTCGTCGACCAGTTTCTGCGCGACCTGGGTTCCCGTGCGCGGGTCGGCGGCATCGTCCTGTGAGTCGAGTTGCAGACGTACCGGCTTGCCGCCGATCACAGGGTGCTGACTGTTGATCTCGTCGACGGCGAGGCGCGCAGCGTTTTCGCTGTCCTTGCCCATATTCGCGAGTTGCCCGGTGAGGGGCGCCGCGTGGCCGATCAGCACGACAGCGGGAGTGGCATCGGCGGCATGCGCGGATGTCTGAAGAGCCGCCAGCGCAACGACACCAGCTAATGAGCGAAAAGTTTGATTCACGGACTGCCTCACTTTGGTCATGAATGCGGTAAAGGTCTGAATAAGCGCGCCGACGTTTTCATCGCGCCTGAAATCCAGTATTCGTTCGCCGTAATTGCGCGTCCAACGAGAAATTCTTTTTGCTGCCGATAAACAAACGTTATGCGGTCACGACTGCCTCGCTATGCGTGAGTAACGCTTCAACGCTGCGCGCTATCGCGAGAATCGCTGCATCGGCGAGCGCGGGCCCGCAGATCGACAGGCCGACGGGCAATTCGCCTTCGCGATGGCAAGGCAGCGTCAGCGCGCAGCCGTCCATGAAGTTCACGACAGCGGGATTGCGCAGCACCTTCGCATTCGTCGACGAGAACGCCTCGTCGTCGCTTTCGACGCTCGCAATGGCAGGCGGAACGATGGCGACAGTCGGCATCAGCCACGCATCGAATCTCGCAAGGCGCGCCCGCGTGTCGCGCACGACGCGCTCGCGTGCGGCAAGCAGATCGATATAGTCGGCGGCGCTGCGCCCTTCTCCCGCGCGCAGGCGCTTGAGCACGCGCGGGTCGTACCCATCGGCATCGCGCGCGACGTGCTCGCGATGCCACGCCCACGCCTGCGCCGCCGTGATGCCGGCAAGCGGATAGCGGCCCGCGACCTCATGCAGTTCGGGAAACGCAAAGCGCTCCACCGAAGCCCCCGCGCGCCGCAACATGCCGATCGCACGATTGAACGCGGTGCTGACGGTCTCGTCGAGATCGTCAGCCACGTAGTCTGACGTGACGCCCAGCCGAAGTCCTGCGAGTGCGCGCGGCGCTGTGTCGAGCGCCTGGCCGGAGACAATGCCGTCGATCAGCGCGCAGCAGTCGACGCTGCGCGCAATCGGCCCGATCGAATCGAATGACGTCGACAGCGGCATGGTGCCGTCGAGCGGCACGCGTCGCGCGGTCGGCTTGAAACCGACCAGTCCGCAGAACGCGGCGGGAATGCGGACCGAGCCGCCCGTGTCGGTGCCGAGCGCGGCGGCGACATGACCGAGCGCGACGGACACCGCCGCGCCTGAACTGGAGCCGCCCGCAAGACGCTCCGCATGAGCCGGATTCAGCGGCGTTCCGTAGTGCGGATTCAGCCCGAGCCCGGAGAATGCGAACTCGCTCATATTGGTGCGGCCCACGAACACCGCGCCCGCCTCGCGCAAACGCGCCACGGCGGCAGCGTCGCGCACGGCCGGCGTCGCGTCGCGCAGTATCCGCGAGCCCGCTGTCGTCACCTGTCCTTTGATGTCGAACAGGTCCTTCACGGAAACCGGCACGCCGGCCAGTGCGGAAGGCACGTAGCCGCGCTCGCGAAACGCGTCGCTGCTGGCGGCTGCTTCGCGCGCCGCCACCCGGTCGATATGCGTGTAGGTCGATCCGCCTCGTGCGAGGTCGGCGTCGATGCCCGCAAGGCTCGCGTCGAGCAGTTCGCCTGCCGAGCGCTTTCTGGCCGCAAGCGCCTTGCCGGATTCACGAATGGTGCGCATCGCCATCACTCCGTATGCGCAAGCGCATCGACGCTATAGCGATGCCGCAAGCTGCGTCCAAGCACAGGATCGTGCAACTCCAGTTCGTACGCACCGGCGGGCATCAGCGCGCCGAGCACGGGCTGCGTGCCGCAGAACAACACGGTCTCGGGAATCATCGAGGTCGAACCGAACGCGCGCCAGATCAGCGGCTCGGGATGCATCAGGCGCGCAAGCGTGCCTTCCTGATAACGGATACGCTCGCCGCTCGCATCGATGCGCCAGCTGCGCGCAATCAGCGCGTCCCAATGCGCGGCCACGTCCGCATAGCGCCACAGTGTTCTGCCGAGCGGCTTCGCGCACATCTGCTTCGACACGGCAACGTCATAGCCTTCGACCTTGCGGTCGGTATGATCCGAACCGATGCCGACCAGCAAGCCATCCTCTTGCGTCTGGATCAGCACGACTTCCACTTCGCCCGACGAATGCTCGCCGATCACTTCGATGCTGTCCGCCGTCGTCAGCAAGGCGGGCGCGACTTCGTAGAAGCATGGCACGCTCGACGGCCTGCGCACGCCGATCGCTTCCAGCTCGCGAATATGATGCTCGACCTCGGCAGGGTCGCGCCCCGCCCAGCCCGCAATCACGAGACGGCTCGCGCTCACTTCGATGTGCAGTCCGCCTTCGATTTCGCATGACACTTTCTTCATCGCAACGTCCTCTGGTTTGACAGTGTGTTTGCCCTTTCATCAATGGGCATGTGCTGCGAAGTTTTGGCGCGTGCGCCGAGCGTGTCCAACAAATTAAAGTTGTCGCCCGGTTGAAATTTTTCTTGTCACCCAAGGCGGGACGCGGCGCTACACTGAGCCATTCGTGCTTGCCTCGTCAGGGTTGTGAATGAATCTGCGATTTCTCGAAACCTTTGTCTGGCTGGCGCGGCTGCGCAGCTTCCGGCTGACGGCCGAGCGGCTGCACGCGACCCAGGCAGCCATTTCGAGCCGCATTTCCGCGCTCGAACAGGAACTCGGCGTACGGCTCTTCGAGCGCGGTTCGAAGGAAGCGACGCTCACGCAGGACGGCAGCAAAGCGCTGCCGTTCGCCGAACAGATGCTGAAGCTGAATCAGGCGATGCTCGCGAGCGTCGGCGATCGCTCGAAGGTGTCGGGCCTGCTGCGGCTCGGCGCGATCGAGTCGATCGTGCATACGTGGCTGCCCGATCTGCTCAAGCGCATCCGCGACGAGTATCCGAACCTCGTGATCGAGCTGACCAGCGACACATCCGCGAACCTCTCCGCTCAACTGGCGAATGGCCATATCGATGTTTCGTTTCAAACGACGAGCGTCGCCGGGGCAGACATGACGAACGTTCCGCTCGGCAGTCTTCCGATGCGCTGGATGGCAAGCCCTGCGCTCAATCTGTCCGCGCAGGCGCTCACTGAAACCGAACTGGCCGCGTATCCCGTGATCAGCTTCGCGCGTCATTCGCCGCCGCATGAGTTTCTGACGGGGCTGTTCGCGGCTAGCGGGGACGTGCAGGTGCAGATCAATTGTCTTTCGTCTGTGGCGGCGATCATCCGGCTGGTTGTCGACGGATTCGGCATTGCCGTGCTGCCGCCCGCGTTCGTGATGCGCGAACTCGAAGCAGGTGAGCTGCAACTGCTGCAAGTCACGCACCGCGTGCCCGCATTGCCGCTGGTCGCCGCGTATCGGCGCACGCCCGACAGCCTGCTTGCCGAGTCGATCACACGGCTCGCGCTGAACGTCGTGCTCGATTTCAGCCTGAAGCATGGACCGGAGTTCGCGCTGTTCCCGCCATCGGACGACGCCATCTCGCATGCCTGACCGATCCATTCATCAACACGAGTACGCCGACATGCTGACCGCTCTTTCCATTCCGATCGAACCGCTCGAAGCGGACCGCTGTGAACCGTACGGCTGGATGCTAGGCAAGCCCGTACGCACGGACGGCGACGCGCCCGCGTTCGTCAGCCCGGCGTCGGATTTCTGGCGTGAGCATCTGTTCGATACGGGCACGCCGGGCGAAACCGAAATACTCT